>NZ_CP113056.1:2461614-2774921 GCF_026625645.1 Ancylobacter sp. SL191
CCGCCATCGCCCGCACGGTGGCCGGGCGGGTGCCGGTGCTGCTCGATGGCGGAATCCGGCGCGGCACGGATGTGTTGAAGGCGCTGGCGCTGGGGGCGAGCGCGGTGCTGGTCGGGCGGCCTTATCTGTACGGCCTGGCGGTCGCCGGGCCGGCGGGCGTGGCGCATGTGCTGCATCTGCTGCGCAGCGAGTTCGAGATCGCCATGGTGCTGACCGGCTGCGCCACGCTGGCCGATATCGGGTCGCAGGTAATATGGAACCGCGAAGGCGGCGGCGCCTAGTAGAGCGTCGCCTTGTAGCGTTCCAGCATTTCCGCCTGCGTCTCGGCAGTGGCGAGGCCGAGCTGGTCGCGCAGCATTTCGCCCATGCTGGGCAGGCTCGCGCGGTCGATCTGGCGCGCCGGATCCCAGGCGCCGGAGCGCATGAACGCCTTGGCGCAGTGCAGATAGGCTTCCTCGACGGTGACGCGCAGCACGGTCGCCGGCGGCCTCTCGCCCACGGCGAAACGGGCCAGCAGATCGGCATCGTCGCGGATCTCGGCGCGGCCGTTCACCCGCAGCGTCTCGTCGACGCCGGGGATGAGGAATAAGAGGCCAATGGCCGGGTTGGTCAGCAGATTGGTAAGCGTATCCAGACGGTTATTGCCCGGCCGGTCAGGGATGAGCAGCGTGCGCTCATCCTCGACCCCGACAAAGCCGACGGCGTCGCCGCGCGGGGTGACATCGGCCCGCCCGTCGCTGCCGAAGCTGGCCATCATGACCAGCGGCGAGAGCCCGATGAAGCGGCGGCCATGGCCGTCCAGCAGCGGAAGAACCTTGAGCCGGCTGCGCTCGCGCACGGGTGGGTAGAGCGCGCGCAGCGCGTCGAGCGAGGTGATGGCGGCCATATGCGGCTCCTCTAAGGCTCTGACAGAGATCAGCTTTTGATGACGAGCTGTACACGGTCCGCCGCGAAAGAGGCACGCGAAAACTGGATCGGCCGGCGCCGCGCATCGCCGTTTACCGCCTCCACCACCATGACGGTGCGACCCATGGGGAGGCTGAGCAGGTGGCGCTCCTTCTCGTCCGCCGGGCGCGCGGTGATGCGGGTTTCCAGCCGGCGGTAATCGCCGAGGCCGAGCGTCTCCAGCGCCCGCGTCACCGAGCCGGTGGCGGCGACCAGCAGATCGAGATCGCAGCAGGAGGTAGCTTCATACCAATGCGTGCCATAGGTGATGGGCACGCCGTCGGCCTCGCGCAGCATCTCGATGCGCAGCACTTCGGCGCCCGGCGGAAGCTTGAGCGCGCTGGCGATGTCCGGTGACGCAATCTCGACCTGCGAGGCGACGAGGCGCCCGCTGGGGGCGCGGCCTTCGCCGGAAACGATCTCGGAGAAGCGGGTGCGCGGGCCGATCGGGTAGCGGATCGGCGGCTCCTTCACGAAGGTGCCACGCCCCGGCGTCGCCTCGATAAGTCCTTGTTCCGCAAGGGTTGAGAGGGCGCGGCGCAGCGTGTGGCGGTTCACGCCGAAGCGCTCGGCCAGCTCCATTTCGGTCGGCAGGCGGGTGCCCGGCGCGAGCCGCCCTTCGGTGATGTCGGCCTCGATGCGCTCGACGATCTGCTTCCACAGCGAAATACCGGTGCCACGGGCGACATCGGCCGCCGCCGCCGCCTCGGAGCCCGCCTCCCGCGTCATCGCGCTGTCGTCGCTGCCGGCCATGATCTTCGACATCGGGTCAGAACCGCTCTTGCCTATTTGTATAGATCATTATACAAACTCGCCGGCAAGTAAACCCGTTTCTTGGCGGCTCTCTTAAGGGGAGCTGAAGGCGGCGATGGAAAAATCCCTGAACGACTTCAACGATGTAGCGGCGCGGCCGGCTGTCATGGCGGTGCTGGCGCGGGCGAGTTTCGCCGAGCTGGCGGATGCTCTCGCCGCTCTCGATCCGGTGCCGGCGGCGCGGGATCTGCGCCCGCCAGAGACCGGGCTGGTGATGCTGCGCGGGCGGACCGGCGGCGATGGCGCGCCGTTCAATCTCGGCGAGGCGACGGTGAGCCGGGCGACGGTGCGGCTCGAGAGTGGAGCGGTAGGATTTTGCTACCGGCTGGGCCGCGATGTCCGGGCCGCCCGCGTGGCGGCGTTGATCGACGCGCTCTGGCAGGAGGCGCCGCGCCGGGCGGCGGTGGATGCCGCGCTTGCCCCGGTGACGGCGCGCCTGGCCGCCGAGGATGCGGCGGTGCGCACGGAGACCGCGGCCACCAAGGTCGACTTCTTCACCCTGGTGCGCGGCGAGGATTGATATGTCACTTCAGACACTTGCTGCCGGCTTCCATGATCCCGTCTTCGACTCGCAGGCCGCCTTCCGCGCGGCGATGTGGGCGATGGCCCGGCCCGGCCTGCCAGCGCCGCTCGCCACCGATCTCACCCCGCCCGCGCCGCTGAACCGCGAGGCGGCGGCGCTGGTGCTGGCGCTGTGCGACTTCGAGACCCCGCTCTGGCTGGATGCCACGCTCGCCGGCGTGCCGGCGGTGGCGGACTTCCTGCGCTTCCACACCGGCGCGCCCATCGTCAGCGATCCGGCTTTGGCGCGCTTCGCGGTGATCGCCGATCCCCTTGAAATGCCTGAGCTTTCCGCCTTCGCCGCGGGCACGCCGGAATTCCCGGACGCCTCCGCGACGCTGATCCTTCAGGTGGCGACGCTCACCGGGGAGGGGCTCTGGCTCGAAGGGCCGGGCATCCAGGGGATGATCGGGCTCGGCGCGGCGCCGCTGCCGGATCATTTTACCTCTCAGCTCGCGGCGAACCGCCGTCTGTTTCCGCTCGGCGTCGATCTCCTGCTGGCGGGCGCCGGCGCGGTGGTCGGCCTGCCGCGTTCCGTCACCGTCCGGGAGGGCTGAGGCTCATGTATGTCGCAGCAAAAGGCGGCGAGAAGGCCATCCGCAACGCCCACCAGCTTCTGGCCAAGCGTCGGCGCGGAAAGACGAATTTGCCCGCGCTCACGCTGGAGCAGATCGCCGGGCAGCTCACCCTTGCGGTCGACCGGGTGATGGCGGAAGGCTCGCTCTACGATGTCGAACTCGCCGCTCTGGCGGTGAAGCAGGCGCGTGGCGACCTGATCGAGGCGATCTTCCTCATCCGCGCCTTCCGCACCACGCTGCCCCGCTTCGGTGCCACTATACCGCTCGACACCGCGCAGATGCTGGTGCGCCGGCGTGTCTCCGCCACCTATAAGGATCTGCCCGGCGGGCAGCTTCTTGGACCTACGTTCGACTACACGCACCGGCTGCTCGATACGTCTCTGGGTGGTGAAGATCCGGTGGCTGGTCAGTGCAGTGAGGTGGACGATCAGGCCAGTGTGTCCGACATCGCGGCGGGTCAGGCCGATGCGTCCAAGCCGCTTGCGATGCCCCGCGTGACCGACCTGCTCGGGCGCGAGGGGCTGGTCGAGCCGGCCCCGGCCGATGACGGTTCCGAGCCCTTCGACATCACCCGCGCGCCGGTGTCCTTCCCGGTGGATCGGGCAACCCGTCTCCAGACACTGGCGCGAGGCGACGAGGGCTATCTGCTGGCGCTCGGCTACTCCACCCAGCGCGGCTATGCCCGCTCGCACCCCTTTGTCGGCGAAATCCGCTTCGGCGATGTCGAGGTGATGTTCGAGCTGCCCGAGCTCGGCTTTGCCGTCTCGCTCGGCCGGGTGCAGCTCACCGAGTGCCAGATGGTGAACCAGTTCAAGGGCTCGGCCGAGGTGCCGCCGCAGTTCACCCGCGGCTATGGCCTCGTCTTCGGGCAGTGCGAGCGCAAGGCGATGTCGATGGCGCTGGTCGAGCGGGCGCTGCGCTGGAAGGAGCTGGGCGAAGAGCCCGGCGCCCCGGCGCAGGACGAGGAATTCGTGCTCTCCCATTGCGACAATGTGCAGGCCACCGGCTTCGTCGAGCATCTGAAGCTGCCGCACTATGTCGACTTCCAGGCCGAGCTCGATCTGGTGCGCCGCATGCGCGCCGAACACGAGACCGAGATGAAGGAGGCCGCGGAATGAACGCGCCTGTCCGCGAGGCCCGCGCTGCCACCGGCGGCTCCATGCCCGACATCACCTACAATTTCGCCTATCTCGATGAGCAGACGAAACGGATGATCCGCCGGGCGATCCTCAAGGCGATCGCCATTCCCGGCTATCAGGTGCCGTTCGCCGCGCGCGAAATGCCGATGCCCTATGGCTGGGGCACGGGCGGCGTGCAGGTGACCGCCGCCGTGCTCGGCCCGGAGGACGTGCTGAAGGTCATCGACCAGGGGGCGGACGACACGACCAACGCAGTGGCCATTCGCGGCTTCTTCGAGAAGACCGCGCGGGTGGCGACCACCACCGCCACGACGCAGGCGACGGTGATCCAGACCCGCCACCGCATCCCCGAGACGGCGCTGAACGAGAACCAGATCCTCGTCTATCAGGTGCCGATCCCCGAGCCGCTGCGCTTTCTCGAGCCGCGCGAGACCGAGACGCGCCAGCTTCACGCGCTGGCCGAATATGGCCTCATGCATGTGAAGCTCTATGAGGACATCGCCCGGCACGGCCATATCGCCACCACCTATGCCTATCCGGTGGAGGTGGCGGGCCGCTATGTGATGGACCCCTCGCCGATCCCGAAATTCGACAACCCGAAAATGGACGATTGCCCGGCGCTGCAATTATTCGGCGCGGGGCGGGAAAAGCGCATCTACGCCATTCCGCCCTACACGAAGGTGCGTTCGCTGGATTTCGCGGACCACCCCTTCAAGGTGCAGCGCTTCGCCCAGCCCTGCGCGCTCTGCGCGGCGACGGGCGTCTATCTCGACGAGGTGATCCTCGATGATCGGGGCGGGCGGATGTTCGTGTGTTCGGACACGGATTACTGCAACGACCGGCAGGCGCAGGGGCATGTGGGGACGCTGGGCGTGCCCCAGACGCCGTCATCCCGGCCGGAGCCGCAATGCGGCGCAGAGCCGGGATCGCGGGACGATGATGCACCTGTTTCTGCCGACGATCCCGGCTCGAAGGCTTCGCCTCCGGCCGGGATGACGAGGGAGGGGACGATATGACCACGCAGCACGACCACCCCCTCCTCATCGCCGAGGGCCTGTCGAAGAATTACGGCGCGCGCATTGGCTGCCGCGACGTGTCGCTCACCGTCCATCCCGGCGAGGTGCTGGCGGTGGTGGGCGAATCCGGCTCGGGCAAGTCGACCCTGCTCGGCCTGCTCTCCACCGAACTCGCGCCCAGCGCCGGGCGCGTCTCCTACCGGATGCGCGACGGGCGGCTGGCGGACCTCGCCAGCCTCGGCGCGGCCGAGCGGCGGCTGCTGATGCGCACCGATTGGGGTTTCGTGCGGCAGAACCCGGCGGAGGGGTTGCGCATGGCGGTCTCGGCCGGCGGCAATGTCGGCGAGCGGCTGATGGCGGTCGGCTGGCGCCACTATGGCGACATCCGCGCGGAGGCGCTGGACTGGCTCGCCAAGGTGGAAATCGCCGGCGACCGGATCGACGACGACCCGCGCGCCTTTTCCGGCGGCATGCGCCAGCGGCTGCAGATCGCCCGCAATCTGGTGACGCGCCCGCGCCTCGTTTTCATGGACGAGCCGACCGGGGGGCTCGATGTGTCGGTGCAGGCGCGCCTGCTCGATCTCATCCGCCAGCTGGTGGCTGAGCTGGGGCTGGCGGTCATCATCGTCACCCACGACCTTGCCGTGGCCCGGCTGCTCTCCCACCGCATGGTGGTGATGCGGCAGGGGCGGGTGATCGAAACCGGCATCACCGACCAGGTGCTCGACGACCCGCGCGAGCCCTACACGCAATTGCTGGTGTCCTCGGTTCTGGCGGCGTGAGGGGACACATGAGCGGAGCGTCCAGACAGAGCACCGTCATGCCCGTCCCCGGACTTGATCCGGGGATCAGCCCGGGCATCCATGACTTCCAGCGCTCCGTCCAAGGCGTGGATGGCCGGGCCAAGCCCGGCCATGACGTCGCGTGGGGCGGTGGTCGTCGGGCAGGAGAACACACATGAACACCCCCATCCTCTCCGTCGCGGGCCTCTCCAAGACCTTCATCCTGCATCTGCGCGAGGGGGCGCGGCTGCCGGTGGTGGCGGGGGCCGGTTTCGAGCTGTTCGCCGGGGAATGCGTGGCGCTGGGCGGGCCCTCGGGGGCGGGCAAGAGCTCGCTGCTGAAAATGGTCTACGGCAATTACCGCGTCGATGCCGGCACCATCCAGGTGCGCGATGGCGACGAGACCGTCGATGTCGCCACCGCCGAGCCGCGCCGGCTGATCCGGCTGCGCGGGCAGACCATGGGCTATGTCAGCCAGTTCCTGCGGGTGATCCCCCGCGTCGGCGCGCGCGACGTGGTGGCCGAGCCGCTGATCGGCGATGGCGTGGCGCGCGAGGAAGCGACCGCGCGGGCCGGCGCGCTGCTCGCCCGGCTCAACCTGCCGGAGCGGCTGTGGAGCCTGCCGCCGGCGACCTTTTCGGGCGGCGAGCAGCAGCGGGTGAACATCGCCCGCGGGCTGATCGCCCATCGCCCGCTCCTGCTGATGGACGAGCCCACCGCCTCGCTGGATGCGGCCAACCGCGCCGTGGTGGTGGAGTTGATCGAGGAAAAGAAGCGCGCCGGCGTCGCCATTCTCGGCATCTTCCACGATGCCGAGGTGCGCGAGGCGGTGTGCGACCGGGTGATCGACGTGACCGAATTCGGCCGGCAGGCGGCGTGAGGGAATGATGAACGAGACGGTCTATGCCAATGCGCGGCTGGTGCTGGCGGATGCGGTGCGCGCCGGGCACATCGTGGTGCGCGACGGGGTGATCGCGGAGATCGGCGAGGGCAGTGTCCCCCGCACGGCGCTCGACATGGGCGGCGACTATCTGCTGCCGGGCTTTGTCGAGTTGCACACCGATGCGGTGGAGGGCCATCTCTACCCGCGCCCGCGCGTCACCTGGAACGCCTTCGCGGCGGTCACCGCCTATGACGCGCAGATCGCCACCTCCGGCATCACCACCGTGTTCGATTCGCTGCGCGTCTGGCCGGACAAGAAGGCGGTGGGCATGGATGGCGACGCGCCGCTGCTTGCCGCCACGCTGCGGCAGGCGCAGGAGGCGGGATTGCTGCGCGCCGAGCATCACATCCATCTGCGCTGCGAGGTGGCGGCCGATGGCGTGGTGGAGGATGCCCAGGCGCTGATGGAAAGCGCCGATGTGCGCTTGATCTCGCTGATGGACCACACGCCCGGCCAGCGCCAGTTCCTCACCGTCGAGCAGTTCCGCAGCTACTACAAGAAGAAGAGCGGCATGACCGATGCCGAGATGGACATCGTCGTCGCCGACCGGCTCGACGCCCATGCGCGCCTTGCCCGCCCCAACCGGGCGCGGCTGGTGGAATTGGCGCGCGCGCGCTCCATCGTGCTGGCGAGCCATGATGATGCGAGCGAGGCGCATGTGAGCGAAGCCATCGCCGACGGGGTGGCCATCGCCGAATTTCCGACCACCGACGCGGCGGCGGATGGCTCGCACAAGGCCGGCATCCGCGTGCTGATGGGCGCGCCGAACATTGTGCGCGGCGGTTCGCACACCGGCAATGTCGCGGCGCAGACGCTGGCGCAGCGCGGCGTGCTGGACATCCTCTCCTCCGATTATGTGCCCGGCAGCCTACTGCTGGCGGCCTTCGAGCTGCCGAGCCGCGTTGCGAGCATCACCCTGCCGCAGGCCGTGCGCATGGTCAGCGGCAACCCGGCCGACGCGGCGGGCTTGACGGATCGCGGCCGGCTGGCCGAAGGGCTGCGGGCCGACATGGTGCGCGTGGCCGATTCCGGCCCGGCGCCGGCGGTGCGGGAAGTCTGGCGCGCGGGGGCGCGGATCGCATGAGCGGGGCGGACGAGGTTCAGGAGCGCACGGTGCCGGCCCGGCTCGGCCCCGGCGTGCTGGTGCTGGTGGTCGGCCCGTCCGGCGCCGGCAAGGACACGCTGCTCGCCTATGCCCGCGCCCGGCTCGCGGGGCGGGACGACCTCCTTTTCGCCCGCCGCCGCATCACCCGCCCGGTGGACGCGACCGAGGACCATATCGCCATCGACGCCGCCGCCTATGAGGCGGGCGTGGCACAGGGCCGCTTCCCGTTGCACTGGTGCGCCAATGGCCTCGCCTATGCGCTGGGCGCGGAAGTGGGCGAGGCCATCGCGGCGGGGCGCACCGTCATCGCCAATGGCTCGCGCGCCGCGGTGGCGGAGGCGCGGGCGCGCTTCGCCCATCTCAAGGTGGTGCATGTGACCGCCCCGCCGGAGGTGCTGGCCGCCCGCATCGCCGCGCGCGGGCGCGAGAGCGCGTCAGAGGTGCTCGCCCGCCTCGCCCGCGAGCCGGCGCTCGACGCCCCGCCGGAGCTGCACATCCTCAATGTCGACGCGGTCGACGCCGCCGGCGAGCGGCTGGCGGCGTTTCTGCGGGGACTGTGAGGGGGGCGTCGCCTCGTGGCGGTCATTTCCTCATGCCGTCCGCGCCGGGCCGGCGCCGTCAGAGATCGAGGGTCAGCTCCGCGGTGGTCGCCCGCGAGCAGCAGATGATGATGTGGTCGGCGCGTTCCTGCGGCAGCAGCACCTTGTCGCGGTGGTCGATCCCGCCGGCCAGCACCCGCGTAATGCAGGTGCCGCAGGTTCCTTCGTTGCAGCTATAGTCGATGTCGAGCCCCTGCCCGAGCAGGGCGTCGAGAATGCTCTCGCCGGCCGCGACCGCCACGGTGCGCCCGCTCCGCGCCAGCCGCACCACAAAGCCGGCATCCCCCGCGCGCGGGGCCGCTTCCTCATTGGTGAACGACTCGAAATGCATCCGTTCGGTCGGCAGATGCGCGCCGGCCATTGCCACGGCGGTCATCAGCCCGGCCGGGCCGCAGCAATAGACATGGGTGTCGTCCGGCACCGTGGCAAGAAGGTCCGCAAGAGGGTAGGCCCGCGCGGGGTCGCCGCCATCGGCGTGAAGCTCCACGGCGAGCCCGCGCGCGGCCAGCGCCTCGATCTCGTCGAGGAACGCCGCGTCCTCGCTCTGGCGCACGAGATAGACCAGCCGGGCCGCCCGGCCCTCGTCCCGCAGCTGCGCCGCCATGGCGAGAAGCGGCGTGATGCCGATGCCCCCGGCGATGAGCAGGGCCGGGCCTTCGGGCGCCAGCGCGAAGAGATTGCGCGGGGCGGAAACGGCCAGCGTATCGCCGGGCTGCACGCGCTCATGCATCTCGATCGAGCCGCCACGGCCGGCGGCCTCGCGCTGCACGGCAATGCGGTAGCGCCCCGCTTCGGAGGGCGGGTTGTGCAGGGAATAGGCGCGGCGCAGGCCCGAGGGCAGGGTGACGGTGAGATGGGCGCCGGCGGTGAAGGGCTTGAGCGCGCCGCCTCGGGTCTCGGCGACGAGCTCGTAGGAACGGATGGAGCGGGTGAGCTGCGTGATGGAGCGCACGCGGAGCCTGATCTCGTTCATCGGTCGACCTCGCCCTGTGAGCCTGCGTGCCTCACGGCACGAAGGCTTCCGCCTTGTCGAGGTCGCGCAGCATGCGGCGGTACTGCACGGCGCCGGCGTCCGGGAAGCGCAGGTGCAGCTCCTCGCTGATCGCGGTCGGGATCTGCTCGGGGCGCTGGGTCTCGACGATGCGCTGGTCCTGCTCCATCACGATGTCGAAGCCGGCGGTGAACGCGCTGTCCTCCCGGTCGAGCGAGTGATTGCGCCCGACGAAGACATAGATGCGGGTACGCACCTCATCGATGGGGGCGGCGAGGAAGCTCAGCAGGGTGACGTCGCCGGACTTGGCGTTGTCGCCATCCGACCAGGTCTTGCCGCCGGCGGCGTTCACCACGCTCTTGCGGTCATGCACGAGGAAGGGGAACTCGACGACGTAGTCGCGCAGCAGATGGCCGTCATCATAGGCGTAGTTCAGCCCGCGCTCGGTGCGGGTGACCTCATAGGGCTTGATCACCGGGCCGTCGGCCAGTTCGGTATAGCCGGTATGGACGAAGTTGAAGTGCGACATATCCATGGCGTTCTCGACCACCCGGCCCGCCGACGCCTTCCAGTCATAGGCCTTGACGAACACCACGCGGTAATCGTCGCGGTTCCAGGCGTCGTCCGGCCAGACCGGGAACGGCATGGCCGGCGCGGCGAGGCAGACCCAGACCAGCCCATAGGCCTCGCGGGCCTGATAGGCGGTGGCGCGGGCCTTTTCCGGGATCGGCTGGCCGGGCTGGAGCGAGGGAATGTGGACGCAGGCGCCCGAGCCGTCATAGGCCCAGCCGTGATAGGGGCAGACGATATTGCCGTCCCTCACCGTGCCGCCGGCCGTGAAGGCGGCGCCGCGATGAATGCACAGATCCTTGAAGATGCGGACCTCGTCGCCCCAGCGATAGGCGACGAGCTGCTCGCCCAGCATGAAGAAGCGGGCGGGCGCCTCGCTCACCTCGTTGGAGGTGGCGAGCGGATGCCAGTAATGGCGCAGCGATAGCTTGGTCATGCGGCCTTTCCCATGGTTGGACGGACAGGGAGGCGGCGTTCGGCGCCGCTCGTCGTGCCCGTCGTGGAAAAGGCGACCAGCGTGGCCGCTCAGCCTCCGACGGGATGATCGAGCCCGGCTGCGGCGAGGAAGAGCGCCAGCAGCGGGTAATAGCCGGCGATGGCGACCACCTCGCTGGCCCCCGCCCGGCCGAGCGACGCGCCCAGCATGGCGAGGTGAACCGGGTCGGCCTTGTTGTCGGCAATGGCGGCGCGGCAGAAGCCGATGATGGCCGCCATTTCCGGCGGCTCCGCGCCCTCAAGCGGGCGGATGTCGCCACTGCGCGCGGCGGTGATGACGGCCTGGCTCACGCCGAGGCGGCGGGCGATGGGCAGGTGATAGTCCCACTCATAGCCCGAGCCATAGGCGGCGGCGGCGGCGAGGATCGCCACCTCGCGCCGGTCGTCCGGCAGGGCGCCGCCGAAGCGGATCGCCGCGCCGACCGCCTGGATGGCATCGGCGATGTCCGGCGCATCCAGCATGGCGAGGAAGGGCTTGGGCACATCGCCGCGCGGACCCGAGGCAATCCGGTCATACAGGGCCCGCTGGGCCGCGTTCATGGTCGCCGGGTCACGCGCGCCGATGAGCATCATCCCTCTCCTCAGCGCCCGTCGGGACCGCCGGACAGCATGCCCGAGGCGATCTGGCGCGGGCCGAAGATCGCCTTGGCGACGTCGCCGACCGCCTCGACATTCTCCTCGATGCCCTGGAAGCAGACGATGCGGCAGGGGCAGGCCTCAAGCCCTTCATAGCGCCAGGGGAAGGCGCCGATCACCGCGCGCTGGTTCAGCATCAGCTCGATGTCGCCGCCGACATTCTCGGCATGGATGAGCCCGTCCTGGAAGGCCTGCGAGTGGAAGGGGAAATAGTCCTCCACCACCTTGCGGCCCGAGCGCTTGTGGACATAGCTGTTCTTGCCGAAGAACTCGTCGCAGCTCATGCCCACCTTCTCCTCGAACTGCTTGGCGAGGTCGGGGCGCATGCGGCGGATGGTGGTGTTCATGGCGTGGTCGCCCGACCCGCAGTCGATGCCGAACCACTTGATCTTCTTCTTCAGCATCCAGTTCAGCAGCTCCTGCTTGCCGCCCGGATGCATGCAGAAATACTTCACCAGATCCTGCTGCGGCTTGCCTTCCCAGTAGCGGTGCCAGCCGGTGTGGATGATCAGGATGTCGCCGTCCTTCACCTCGACCGGGGCGCTCTCGATCATTTCCGGGGTGATGACCGCCCAGTCTTCCATGTGCTGGGAGACGTCCACCACCGCGCCGGGGCCGACCAGGAAGTCCATCGGGTAGGAGGCCATGTCGCCCATGCCGTCCGTGCCGTGCATGGCGCCGTCGATGTGGGTGCCGACATGCAGGGCGGTGTCGATGCGCTGGGCGACGATGTGGATCGTCTGCAGGTTCTGCGCATAGTACATCTTGTTGCCGGCATAGCCGACCCAGCCCGGCGTATGCACGTTCATCAGGTGGCTGAGGTCGATGATCTTCATGGCGGTCATCCTGTGTTTGGGCCGGGCGTGGCGAAGAACGTGAAGGTCAGGCGCGTGCGAACAGGCGGGACAGCCAGCTCCGCAGCGCCATCAGGATCAGCCGGCCCGTGCCGAGCGGCCGGGCGGCGGGGCGAGTGGCCGGGGCGGACGGGGCGGCGGTCGCGGTGCTGTCTCCAACGGCGGCGACCGTCGGCGGGCCGCCGGATTCCGCCGCGCTTGGCGACGTGGGAGAGACAGGGATGGTCGCCTCGACATTGCGCACGAAGTCGGCGACCAGCACATTGGCGATCTCGGTAATGAGCCCGGTCCGCCCGAACTGGGCGATGGTGCCGGAGAGCTGCACATCCGAGACGACGCCGACCTTCGTCGCCGCGCCGTCGGGCGCCAGCGTGCAGGTCATGGTCATGCGACCACGGCTGTTGCCCTTGCGGTCGACGCCCTTGCCATCCACCGCGATGGTCCGCGCGGTGTCGTCATAGATGACCTCGGCCTCGCCCTCGAAGCTGGCCTGGAAAGGGCCGATCTTGCTGGTCACCTTGCCGGCGTGGCGCCCCGCGTCGCGGGGGCCGAGATATTCGGCACCCGGCAGGCAGGCCGCCATGGCGGGGATGTCGTGGAAAGCCGCCCACACGGCGTCGGAGGGCCGGTCGATGATGAAGTTCTGCTCAAGCTTCATGGCATCCTCCGGCCGGGCTCACAGGACATGCCCGCCGACGGCGAGCCCATAGACATCGGTGCGCCGGTCCTCGCGGGGGCGGATGAGCGCCGAGCGCACCCGTGCGCGACCGGCGTCGGCGAGGTCGATCTCCGCCCGCAGCGTCGCCTCCTCATCGGCGCCGAGCGGGCCGGCCAGCACGGTGCCGAAGGGATCGACCAGCAGCGAGGAGCCGAGGAAACGCGAGACGCCAGCGGTCCCGGCCTGAGAGGCGCAGGCGAGAAAGACCTGGCTGAGATTGGCCTGCACCGCCGCGCCGCGCGCCTGGGTGATCAGGCCACCGGAATCGCGGGGGATGCTGTCGAAGCCGCCGACCCAGGCGGTGGGGACGGCGATGAGGTCGGCGCCCTGCAGCGCCAGCGCCCGCACCACCTCGACGAAGCGCAGATCGTAGCACACGCACAGGCCGATCCGCCCGAAGGGCAGTTCATGGACCGGCAGGCCCTTGTCGCCGGGCGTGAAGATGTGCTTCTCGGCGTCGAACAGATGCAGCTTGCGGTAATGGCCGATGAGGCCCTGCGGGCCCACCAGCATGGCCGAATTGTAGAGCCGGTCGCCCTCCCGCTCGCAGAAGCCGCCGGCGATGTAGCCGCCATGCGCCGCGGCGAGCGCCGCCCAGCTTTCAAAGGTCGGGCCGATCAGCGGCTCGGCCGAGGCCGCGAGGCCATCCGCCTGCAGCCCATAGCCGGAGATGGCGAGCTCGGGCACCACGATCAGCCGCGCGCCCTCTCGGGCGGCGGCGTCGATCGCCCTGGCGATGCGTCGACGGCTGGTTTCCGGCTCATACAGAGGAACCGTCACCTGGATCGCCGCGACACCGATCCGCGTCATCGGCCGGGCTCCGCATCGGCGGGCAGCGCGTTGACCGCCTTGAGCAGCGCGACATCCGCCGGCGCCGGGCCGCCGACGCTGACGATGCCGACCCCGCGATCCGCCTTCACCGCATGGCGCAGACCGACCGGCACATGGACGATGCAGCCGGCATGAAAGGGGATTTCGGTGTCGTTGGTGTAGTCGCAGATCGTTCCCTGACCTTCGAGAATGAAGATCGTGTCCTCCGAGGCGACATGGACATGGGGAACGTTGGCCTCGCCCGGCTCCAGGCGCACATAGTTCATGTTGGCGTTCCACGCGCCGACGCCGGGCCAGACCACGAAACGCGCATCCTTGGAGATCAGCGGCAGGCGCAGGCTGGGATGGTCGCGATGGAAGACACGGATCGCCATGGCTCAGGCCTCGTTCTCGGCGGTGGCTCGGCCCTGGGCGAGGGCGTAGAACGCAGCATCGGGCGGGCAGGGGCCACCCACGAGGCGCATCCCGTCCGTCGCTCCCTCCAGACGGTAGCTGTCGCCCGCATCGATATGGACCATGGCGCCCTCGACGAGCGGCTGGGCGGCGCCGGAGGCGACATCGACGACCACGCCCGCACCGGCGATGACGTAGTAGACACAGTCATTCTCATGGGTCAGGGTGCGGGTGGAGCCACCCGCCCCGATGTCGATCAGATGCAGGCTGCGGAAGCGCGCCCCATTGCCGGGCCAGAGCACGGCACGAGCGGAGCCCTCGCCCTCGATGATCGGGAGCGACATTCCCTCGCGCGCGGTGTCGATCACCCGGACAGCATCGTGAGCGTGAAGCGCCTCGCCTGCATCCCCGTTCGCGACCATTGGAACCCTATCTCTGCTACAGCGGGGTGATGCCCGCGCTGGAGATGTTTATCTCATTGAATAGAGTTTAACGTAGTCAAATATATGCAAACTGGCAACGGTGCGGCTCGACTTTTTTGAACACAATTGAAATATGGAAGTGGTCAGGGGCGAAGGAGACCATCATGGATGCAGATGCCGGACCCGTCGGGGTCGAGGATGTTGCCGAGACCACGGCCAGCACGCTGGCCTCGATCGGCAACCGCATCCGCGAGGTGCGGCTGGCGCGCGGCATCACCCTGCAGGCGCTGGCGCAGATGTCGGGCGTGAGCCCGTCCATGCTCAGCCTCGTGGAGCGCGGGCGCGCCTCGCCCTCGATCGGCTCGCTGATCGTCATCGCCAATGCGCTGCAGATCACCATGGCCGACCTGATGGCGGCCGATGAGCCCAAGCAGGACCGTGTCGTCGTCCATTCCGCCGACGCGCCGATCGTCGAGACCGCCAAGCATGTGGTGCGGCGCCTGCTGCGGCAGGACCGCGACCGCGGCATCTCGGTGGCGCTCAACGAATATGAGCCGCACACCGGCAGCGCGGAGCGGCCGATCTCGCATGAGGGCTTCGAGTACGGCTTCATTCTTGAGGGCGAACTGACCGTCGAGGTCGACGGGGTCGGCCACAAGGTCGTCGCCGGCGATCTCATCGCCTATTCCTCGCGCCGCCTTCACAAGATCTGGAACCACGGCACGCGCAAGGTGCGCACGCTCTGGTTCAATCTGGAACGCGACTAGCGCGTTTCCCGCGTGATGGCCGGCGCGGTCGGCGCGCTCCGCCTCAGTCATGGCCGGCGGCCCCGGCGGCGCGCAGCAGGGCGTGCAGGCGCGAGGGCGAGACCGGCAGCCGGTCGACCGCGCCGGGCCGGCCCAGCGCGTCATCGATGGCTGAGGCGATGGCCGCTCCCACGGCGGTGATGCCGCCTTCGCCGGCGCCCTTGACGCCGAGCGGGTTGAGCGGGCTCGGCGCATCCTCGCGCAGCAGCATCTCCACCGCCGGCACCTCCTGGCAGGTCGGCATCAGATAATCGGCGAAGCTGGTGGCCAGCGGCTGGCCATAGGGGTCGTAGACGAACTCCTCCAGCAGGGCGCCGCCAATGCCCTGCGCGGCGGCGCCGACGATCTGCCCCTCGATCAGCATCGGGTTGATCGCGCGGCCGACATCATAGGCCACGACATAGCGCTCGATGGTCACGCCCGCCGTCGCCCGGTCGATGCGCACCTGCGCGAAATGCACGCCATAGGGGTAGTTCATGTGGCTGGAGGCATATTCGCCTTCGCCTTCGAGGGAGTGTCCCTGCGCGTCGAGATGCGCCGCGATCGCGGCCAGCGTGGCGCTGGCTCCGTTGGGGGCGCGGATCATGCCCGCGGCGAAGACGAGGGTCTCGCGCGGCGCCTGAAGCAGGCCCGCCGCCGCGTCGAGCGCGCGCTCGCGCAGCTGGTGGGCGGCGATATGCACGGCCGAGCCGGTCATCACCGTGACGCGCGAGGCGAAGGCGCCGAGGCCGTATTCAATCCGGTCGGTCTGGCCGTGGATGACGGTGACATCGCCGGGCGCGCAGCCCAGCACCGCGCCGGCGATCTGTGCCAGGACGGTCTCGACGCCCTGTCCCACCGAGGCGACACCGGTGACGATCTCGACCCGGCCGTCGCCGGTGACATGGATGCGGGCGAGATCCTTCGGCCCGAGCCCGCTCTTCTCGACGAAGAAGCCGAGGCCGAGGCCGACGGCTTCGCCGGCCGCGCGGCGGGCGGCGATGCGGGCCTTCAGGCGATCATAGTCGACGGCGGCCAGCAGGCGGTCGAGCAGGTCGTGATATTTGCCGGAATCCAGCACCACCTTGGTGCCCAGCGCCTCGATGCCCCGGTCGAACGGCATCGCCGCCTCCGGCACCAGATTGACCCGCCGGACCTCGACCGGATCGAGCGCCAATTCGGCGGCGATGCGGTCGATCAGGCGCTCGCGGGCGAAGGTGGATTCATAGCGACCGGGCGCCCGGTAGGTGCCCGACGGCGTCTTGTTGGTGAGGCGGATATGCCCGGCCACGCGATAGGCCGGGATCACATAGGGACCAGGCAGCAGGCCGGCGGCGAGGTCGGTGACGGTGCCGCCATGGGTGCGCACATAGGCGCCCTGATCGGTGAAGAACTCCGCATCGAGGCCGAGGATGAAGCCCCGCCCGTCCACCGCCGCGCGCAGGCGGTAGCTCTGGTCGCGCGAGTGGTTGGCGCAGAGAAGGTGCTCGCGCCGGTCCTCGATCCATTTCACCGGACGACGCAGCCGCAGCGCCGCGGCGCAGACCAGCACGTCCTCCGGGTAGAGCTCGCCGCGAATGCCGAAGCCGCCGCCGACATGCCCCTCGCTGAGGCGCACCCGCGCGGGATCGCGCTGGAGCATCCGGGCGATGGCGTCGCGGTTGTAATGCGGCACCTTGGCGGCGCCGTACATGGTCAGGAGGTCGCTGTCCTCGTCATAGACGGCGAGCGCGCCGCGCGTCTCCATCGGCACGCCGGAATGGCGGCCGACCTTCACCGACAGCTCGATCACGCGCGCGGCGGCGGCAAAGGCGGCGTCGAGATCGCCATAGCTCTTGCGGATCACCGCCGGCTCGCTCAGCAGCTCCGGCTGCGTCTGCGGCAGCACCGGCACGGGCGGGGCCAGCGGATCGAGATGCGCGTCGAGCTCCTCGATGTCGCAGAACACGGCGTCGGCGGCGTCCTCCGCCAGATAGGGGTCGGTCGCGAACACCACCGCCACGGGATCGCCGACATAGCGCACATAATCGCGCGCCAGCGCCCATTGACGGTAGGGGCCGAGCCCCTGGATGCGCGTCATGCGGAAGTCGATCTGCGGCAGGTCGGCGATGTCCTCGGCGGTCCAGATGGCGACCACGCCCTCCATTGCCCGCGCCATCACCGTATCAATGGCGATGAGGCGCCCGAAGGCCACGGGCGCGCGCACCACCCGCATATGGAGCTGACCGGGCGCGTTGAAATCGGCGGCGAAGCGCCCTTCGCCGCGCAGCAGCGGCCGGTCTTCGAGCCGGGGGATCGGTTGGCCGATCATGTCACACCGTGGCCGGCGTGGGGGCGGTGCGCATCTGGTTGGCGGCGGCGCGCACGGCCTTGATGATGTTCTGGTAGCCGGTGCAGCGGCAGAGATTGGAGGAGAGCACGTCCCGCATCTCCTCATCGTCCATGTCCGGCTTCTCGGCCAGCGCGCCGGCGGCCAGCATGAGGAAGCCGGGCGTGCAGAAGCCGCATTGCAGGCCGTGATGTTCCCAGAACGCCTGTTGCAGCGGATGCAGCGTGTCGCCATCGGCGAGACCCTCGACGGTGCGGATCTCGACGCCCGTCGCCTGCACGGCGAACATCAGGCAGGCGCGGACCGGCTTGCCATCCACCAGCACGGTGCAGGCCCCGCACACGCCGTGCTCGCAGCCCAGATGCGTGCCGGTGAGGCCGCAGTTGTCGCGCAGCACATCGGCGAGGCTGCGCCGGGCCTCGGCGTTGATGCGGAAGCTCCGTCCATTGACGCGCAGTTCATAGGCGAGCGTGTCGGCGAGGGCGGGCGATGTGGCGTCAAGCATGGACGGCTCCGCTCAGTGCTGGGGCAGGGGCAGCCTCGCGGCTCTGCGCGGCGCGGATGAGCGCGCGCAGCCGCTGAGGGGTCTGCGGCATTTCGTTGATCGCGATGTCGAAGGGGGAAAGCGCATCGGCGACGGCGTTCAGCACCGCCGCCGGGGCGCCGATGGTGCCGCCCTCGCCAACGCCCTTGGCGCCGGTCACGGTCTGCGGCGACAGCGTCACCATATGGACGATCTCGATGTCGGGAATCTCCAGCGCGGTGGGCGGGAGATAGTCGGCGAGCGAGGCGGTGAGGATGTTGCCGTCCTCGTCATAGATCACCTCCTCGAACAGCGCGTTGCCGATGCCCTGAGCGACGCCACCGGCAATCTGGCCGTCGACGATCATCGGATTGACCAGCACGCCGGCATCCTCGACCACGACAAAGCGCAGGATCTTTACCCCGCCGGTCGCGATATCGACCTCCACCTCGGCGATGTGGCAGGCATTGGAGAAGGTGCCGGAGGGATCATAGAAGCCGGTGCCCTTCAGCCCGCCCTTCAGGCCGAAACGGGGGCTCTGGTGATAGGCGGCGCGGGCGATCTCGCTCATCGGCAGCACCGTGTTGGTGCCGGCGGCGCGGGCGTGATTGTCGGCGAGCACGACGTCCCCGGCCTCGCACGCTAGCAGCGTTGCCGCGACGCTGCGCAGCTGCGTGGCCAGATCCTCGCCCGCGAGCTTCACCGCGCCGCCGGCGATCACGATGGAGCGGCTGGCGAAGGTGCCCCAGCCATAGGGCGTCGCGTCGGTGTCGCCGGCGATCACGCGCACCCGGTCGGGGCTGAGCCCGAGCGTGTCGGCGACGAGCTGGGCGAGGCTGGTCTTCAGCCCCTGGCCATGCGGCGAGGCGCCGATCCGCACCTCGACATAGCCGGAGGGGTCCATCGCCATGTCGGCGCTTTCAAAGCCGGGAACGATGCCCATGGCGCGGCCGGCGAAGACCGGCGTGCCGTAGCCGGTGCGCTCGGAGAACACGGCGACGCCGAGGCCGAGATGGCGCCCCTGCGCCCGTGCCTGCGCCTGACGCGCGCGGAAGGCGGGCAGGTCGACATGGGCGACCGCCGCCTCCATCGCCTCCAGATAGGACGCCTCGTCATAGACGACGCCGGTCGGCGAGCGGTGCGGAAAACGGGTAATCAGGTTGCGGCGGCGGATCTCGACCGGATCGAGGCCGATGCGCTTGGCCGCCACCTCCATCAGCCGCTCCATGGTGAAGGTCAGCATGGGGCGGGCGACGCCGCGGAACGGCGCCATCATGCAGGTATTGGTGGTGACGCCGCGCGAGCGGGCGCTGTACTCGGCGAAGTCATAGGGGCCGGGCAGCTCGCCGAACGCCATCAGCGGCTCGACGCCGCAGGTCACCGGGTAGCAGGAATAGGCGCCGACATTGGAGCGCAGATCCGCCTCCAGCGCGATCAGCCGGCCCTCGTCGGTAAAGGCGCCGCGCACGGTGAAGGCCTGGTCCCGGCTGTGCGCGGCGGCCATGAGGTTCTCGCGGCGATCCTCGATCCACGCCACCTTGCGGCGCAGGCGGCGGGCGAGCCAGACCAGCACGATATATTCGGGAAACAGCGACATCTTCTGCCCGAAGCCGCCGCCGACATCCGGCGCGACGACGCGCAGGTCGCATTCGCGCATGCCCAGCGCGTCGGCGATGCCGGTGCGCAGCATGTGCGGCATCTGCACCGAGGCATGGAGCGTCACGCGCCCGCTCGCCGGATCGTAATCGGCGACGCCGCCGCGCGTCTCCAGCGGCATCGCCGACTGCCGGCGCGAGCGCAGATTGAGCTCGACCACATGGGCCGCCGCCGCCATCGCCGCATCGAAACCGGGGGTCTTGAGGCGCCCTTCCACCAGCACATTCGCCGGCGCCTCCGGGTGCACGACGGGCGCGCCGGGGGCGAGGGCGGCATCGACATCAATCACCGGCTCGGTGGGCTCAATGTCGATGAAGACCTGGTCGGCGAGGTCTTCGGCTTCCGCCGGCGAGGGCGCGACCGCCACGGCGACGGCCTGCCCGGTGAACAGCACGCGGTCCACCGGCAGCACCGGCTGGCCGACCGCGACATAGTCCGGCCGGTTGAGAACCGGGCATATGGGCAGGACATCGGCCAGATCGCGACCGGTGAAGACGGCGTGATCGGCGCCCAGTCCCTCCGGCACCTCGATCGCGCTCACCGCGCCGGCGGCCACCGGGCTGCGGATGAAGGTGACCGACAGCGCGCCTTGGGCGAAATCCGCGACATAGCGGCCGAGGCCGCGCAGCAGGCTCGGATCCTCGGTGCGGGGCAGCGAACGGCCGACCCAGCTCATCGCACGGCCTCGCCCGCATGGTCCGGCAGGCCGCAGGCACGGGCGAGGGCGCGCTCGATCACCGTGCCCACCAGGTCGCGCCGGTACTCGCTGGAGGCGTGGATGTCGCCGGAAGGCTCGATCCGGCCCTGCGCATCCGCCGCCACCTCCCGGAACAGGGCGGCATCGGGGGCGCGGCCGCAGAGCATGGCCTCGCCGGCGGTCAGCCGGATCGGGCGGTCGGAAACGCTGCCAAGGCCCAGCCGCGCCTCGGCGATGCGTCCATCCTCCAGGCGCAGGAACGCCAGCGCCATGGCGAGGGCGAAATCTCCCTTGCGCCGTGAGAACTCATAGAAGCCGCCGCGCCAGTCGCCCGGATAGGGCGGAATCTCGATGGCGCGCAGCAGGTCTTCCTCGCCGATGGCGGTGGTGAAGGTGCCGCGGAAGAACGCGGGCGCCGGCACGCGCCGTTCGCCGGAGGGGCCGCAGATCACCATCACCGCGTCGAGCGTCATGGCGGTGAGGCACCATTCGGAGGCCGGGTCGGCGTGGGACAGGCTGCCGCCGAAGGTGCCGCGCTGGCGGATCGGGTAATGGGCGATATTGGTCACCACCCGCGCCAGAAGCGCACCGACCGGACCGGGTTCGACCGGGGTGTGGAACGCCGCATGGCGGGTCAGGGCGCCAATGGTGAGGCCGGCCGCGCTGGAGCCGGTGACGCCCGCCAGACCTTCGATCGCGTTGATGTCGATGAGCACGCCGGGGCGGGCGAGGCGGAAGTTCATCGCCGGGACGAGGCTTTGGCCGCCGGCGAGGATCTTGGTGTCGCCCGCATGTTCCCGCAGCAGCGCCAGGGCGTGCGGCACGTCGGTGGCGCGGTGATATTGGAAACGTGACGGCTTCATCAGCTCCACTCTGCAAGGACCGCGACGCTGCGGCAGAAAACCCGCGCAGCACCGCCCCGACCTAGGCTTGCATATTTTGACGAGATTGGAATCACTTTATCAATATGAAAAATTGAGCATGTGAGATGCGCCGGATCCTCCGCTTCGAGCGCCCGCCGGTTCATGGCGGAGGGCTCCTCACCACGCTAAGCCATTTCATGTTGATGTAAATTGCCGGACACAGCCCGAATGGAGACAGCCGCGAAACATCACGCGGGCGCGTTGAGCCGGTGAAGCCCGCCGCCGCCAATGAGAGAGGCGGTCGCTGCCCAATTATCGATCAGATTAAAAATATTGGCATTTAGGTGATAAAAATTTTGACGTAATCAAAAAACGCTCTACGCTCACCGCATTCCCTTTGGAAATGACGGCGGCAAGCGGGAGGCGACGGGAGGATGGATACGCTCATCTTCGGCACGATCTCGGCCAGCGTTCTCCTGATGGCGTCCATCGGTTTTTCAATGACGTTGAAAACTGATGGCTTTGTCAACATCGCCCACGGCCAGATGCTGCTGCTCGGTGCCTATCTCGCGCTCGGCGCCGACCGGCTCGGCCTGCCGATCGCCGTCGCGGCGCTGGGCAGCGCCGTCATCTGCGGCTTTGTCGGGGTCGTCATGAACCGGGTGCTGTTCCAGCCGGTGAAGCGGCAGGGCGCGCTGGTGCTGCTGTTCACCTCGGTCGGGGCCGCCTATGTGATCTATGGGCTGGTCGGCGCCATCGCCGGCACCCGCATGACCGGCTACGACCTGCCCCCGGCCCGCGCCATCCAGATCGGCGGCGAACCGTTCATGACCGTCTACGAGATGGCCATCGTGGTTCTGGCCGTGCTCTCGGCGCTCGCCGTCCATCTCTTCCTGACCTACACCTGGACCGGCACGTCGATCCGCGCCGTCTCCGACAATGAAAGCCTGGCGCGGGCCCGCGGCTTCGATCCACGCCGGACCTCGGACGTCGTCTGGTTCGTGGCCTCCATGCTGGCGGGGCTCGGCGGCGTGCTGCTCGGCATCGTCGGCTCGCTGCATATCCAGATGGGCTGGCAGCTCACCGTCATGGTGCTAGCCACCACGGTGCTGGGCGGGCTGGGCAGCATTTACGGGGTGATGCTCGCCTCGGTGATCCTCGCCTTCGGCATCGAACTCGGTCTCACCGTGGTGCCGTCGAGCTACCGCACCGGGCTGGCCTTCCTTCTCATCATCGCGGTGCTGCTGGTGCAGCCCGGAGGGTTGCAGGCGCTCTGGGGCGCCGGGCGTACCCGCATCCATTGAGCGGAGGACAGCATGAGCGGCTTCATCCTCTTTCTGGTCAGCCTGCTGAGCCTTGGCGCGATCTACGCCATTCTCTGCCTGGCGCTGAACCTCGAATCCGGCGTCGGCGGGCTGTGGGATCTCGGCATCGCCTCGTTTTTCGGCATCGGCGCCTACAGCTATGTGCTGGTCACCGCCGGCCCGGCGGCGGCCTACCAGCATTATCTGCTCGGTCTCGGCCTGCCGATCTGGATCGGCATTCTTGCCGCCATGGCGATGGCGTGCCTGTGCGCGGCGCTCATCGGCGCGCTGACGCTGAAGCTCAAGCGCGAATATTTCCTCATCACCACGCTGGCCTTCTCCGAGGTCATCCGGCAGGTCTATGCCAATGAGGACTGGCTGACGAACGGGGTCGCCGGCATTTACGGGCTGGCCCAGCCGCTGCGGGGCTGGGTGGCGCCGGAGCTCTATCCCTATCTCCTGCTGGCGCTGATCCTCGCGGGTCTCGCTCTGGTCGCCCTGCTGGTCACCCACCTCTCGCAGGCCCCGTTCGGACGGACCCTGCGCGCCCTGCGCGAGAACGAGGCGCTCGCGGTGACGGCGGGCATCGATCCGCGCCGCTTCCACCTGCGGGCCTATGTCATTGCAGGCATGCTCAGCGCCGTCGCCGGGGTGTTCTACGTCTGGTACAACACCATCGTTAACTCCGCCCAGTTCGGCAACGACATCACCTTCTTCGTCTGGACGGCGCTGATCATCGGCGGCATCGGCCGCACGCGGGGCGCGCTGCTTGGCGGGTTCATCTTCGTCCTGCTGCACGATCTGCTGCGCTTCGTCTCGGTGTCCGGCGAGATGGCGGCGACGCTCTCCTCGCTGCGCACGGTGGCGATCGGCGCGGTGCTCATCCTCATCCTGCGCTTCCGTCCCAATGGTCTGATCCCCGAGCGCCCGCTGACGCTGGCACCCTCCGGCATGGCGACGGTTTCCCCGTCATCCATGGTGTCGCGCCATGTCTGATGCCGCCGTTTTCCCCCTCCTCGACGTATCCGGCATCAAGCTCGCCTTTGGCGGGGTGAGGGCCGTCGACGATGTCTCGCTCTCGGTCGCTCCGGGCTCGATCACCGGCCTGATCGGCACCAATGGCGCGGGCAAGACGACGCTGTTCAACATCGTCTCCGGCTTTCTGAAGCCCAATGCCGGCATCATCCGGCTCGACGGCGCGGACATTACCCCGCTCGCGCCGCACGCCATCGCCGGGCGCGGACTCCTGCGCACCTTCCAGACGGCGGTCGGCTTCCCCCGGCTGACGGTGATGGAGAACATGCTCGCCTTCTCGCAGGCCGACCGCGCGGCGCGCCTGTCGCTGCTCAGCGGCCGCCGCCTCGACCGGGCGACGCAGGAGCGGGCGGAGGAGATCCTTGCCAGTTTCGGCCTCATCCACCGGCGGGATCACTGGTGCCGCGACCTGTCCTCGCCCGAACTGAAGATGCTGGAATTCGCGCGGGCCATGATGGCACGCCCGCGTCTCATGCTGCTTGACGAGCCGGCCGCCGGCATCAACCCGGCGCTGATGGAAAGCCTCGCCGAGCGCATCAAGGCGCTGCGCCTCCAGGGCGTCAGCTTCCTGCTGGTCGACCACAATCTGCGCTTCGTCTGCGATGTCTGTGACGACGTCTACGCCATGGCGGATGGCCGCGTGATCGCGCAGGGGCCGACGCGCGACGTGATCGAGAACCCGAAGGTGCTCGAGCTCTATATCGGCCCCCCTCCAGAACAGACCCGGCACTAGCCGGGCGATCCATCTTCCTTCCAGATAAGGGACAGTTGCATGATCAAGGCCTTCAAGCGTGCCCTCATCCTCGCCGCCATCCCCTATGTGGTGTGGGGTGGCGCCTCCATTGCCCTGGCGCAGGACGTGAAGTTCGGCCTCATGGTCGGCTTCTCCGGCGACATGGCGCCCTGGGCGCCCGCGCTCAACAACGCCGCCGTGCTCGCGGTGGAAGAGATCAACGCCTCCGGCGGCGTGCTCGGCCAGCCGCTGAAGCTGATCTCCGAAGACAATGCCTCCACCGCCGCCGGCGGCGTGCGCGGCGCGCAGAAACTGGTGAGCGTCGACAAGGTGACGGCGATCATCGGCCCGGAATCCGATCCGATCATGGCCCTGACCGGCTTCGCCAAGGACAACAAGGTGCCGATCATCTCCTCCTCGGCCGGCACCGAGGCCCTCGACACCGCCGGCGGCACCGGCAAGTTCATCTACCGTACCAACGCCTCCGACACCTTCCTCGGCATCGTCCACGCCAAGCTCATTCTCGACGAGATGAAGCAGAAGGAGGTGGTCGTGGTGGTGGAGAACACCGAGGGCACGCTGTCGGGCGCCAACACCTTCATCCGCAATTACGAGAAGATGGGCGGCACGATCGTCAAGAAGGTCGTGCTGGCGCCGGGCCAGTCGAGCTATCTCAACGAGATCAAGGAAGTGGCCAGCGCCAAGCCCAAGCTGGTGTTCCTCGCCGTCGGCCAGACCACCGGCGTCAACTTCACCAAGCAGGCCTATCAGCGCGCCTATGAGTGGAAATATTGGGTGACGGCCGAGCTGCAGAGCGACGATTTCGTCAAGGCGGCCGGCGTCGAGGTGGCCAAGGGCGCCATCAACCCCGTCAGCAGCCAGGTTGAGGGCGCGCCGGGCTGGGAGCGCTTTTCCGCGGCCTATGAGAAGCGGTTCGGCGAAAAGCCGCAGTCCGGCTTCTACCAGGCGGAGACCTATGACGCCGTCATCCTCGCGGCTCTGGCGGCGCAGGCGGCGGGCGATGCCAGCGGCGCGGCGATCGACGCAAAGCTGATCGACGTCTCCCGCGGCGGCAAGAAGGTCTACAGCTATGCCGAGGGCGTGGCCGCGCTGAAGGCCGGCGAGGACATCGATTATGAAGGGGCGTCCGGCCCGCTCGACTTCAGCCCCACCGGCAATGTCGCCGTCCCCGCCGCCCGCCTTCTGCAGGTGAACGACAAGGGCGCGTGGGTGACGCTGAAGACCGTCGACACGTCGAGCTATCCCACCAACTGACGCGGCCCCCGCGCGGGGCCCCTCCCGCGCCCGGCCGCTGTCGGGCTGTGGAACCGGCGGTCTGAGCCCGCCGGTTCCACGCTGCCCACCTCGCGCTGCCGATCCCTCGCCCCACGGAGGCGATCCATGAGTCCCCCTGCGAGTCCCAACGCTGCCGCGCCCATTCTCAGCGTCAAGGCCCTCAGCGCCGGCTACGGAAAGCTGCCGGTGCTGCACGGGCTGTCGCTCGACATAGCCCCCGGAGCCATGGTCGCCATCATCGGCCCCAATGGCGCGGGCAAGTCGACCTTCGCCAAGGCGCTGATGAAGGGCGTCGATATCTTCGGCGGCGAGGTGCACTTCAAGGGCGCCCGCATTGATGGGCTGGAAACCCAGGCCATCGCCGCGCGCGGAGTCGGCTATGTGCCGCAAACGGGCAATGTCTTCGTCAATCTGACGGTGCGGGAGAACCTTGAGCTCTCCTGCAACCTGCTGACGCGCGGTTCGCCGGCGCGTGCGGTGGAGGGCGTGTTCGAGCGCTTTCCGCGCCTGCGCGAACGGGCCGGCCAGAAGGGCGGCTATCTGTCCGGCGGTGAGCGCCAGATGCTGGCCATCGGCTCGGCGCTGATCGCGGAGCCGGATCTCGTCATTCTCGACGAGCCGACATCCGGCCTCTCGCCAAGCCTGATCAAGGAAGTCTCCGCCGGTATCCGCGCCATCAGCGCGAGCGGGCGCACGGTCATCTGGATCGTCGAGGAGAACCCGCGCGAGGTGCTCGCCCTCGCTCATTGGGCCTGCGTCCTCGATGGCGGCACGCTGCGCATGAGCTGCCCCGCGCGCGAGATTCTCGAGGCGCCGAACTTCCGCGAACTCTTCCTCGGGGTCTGACGTCCAGAGGGGGCGCGGTGATCCGGGCCGGGTGATCAAGAACCGGACACGGGCGCGCGTCGATCGATCAATATTTAGTCTCGATCATCGTAGTTTGATGTGATTAAAATACCGCAATAACCAGAGGAGGCGGTGATGCTCATCACCAGAACGACACGTCATATTGCCGTTGCGGTGGCGCTGTGTGCGCTCGCTGCCCCCGTCGCCGCATCCGCGGCTGACAAGCCGAGCGCGGCTTTCCTGTATGTCGGTCCGCGTGCCGACAATGGCTGGACCTCGCGCCATGATGAGGCGCGTCTGTGTCTGGAAAAGGACGGCGTGCGCACCGCCTTCGTCGAGTCCGTTCCCGAGGGACCGGATGTTGCCCGCATCGAGCAGGAGTTCGTCGATCAGGGCTTCGACGTGGTGATCGCGACCGCCTTCGGCTACCAGCCCTTCACCCAGCAGGTGGCCAAGGCCAATCCCGACAAGCACTTTTTTGGCATCCTGCCGACCATCGCGCCGGCCGACAACATCCGCAATTATTACGGCAAGCTGTGGGACGGGCGCTATCTCACCGGCATCGTCGCCGGCAAGATGACCAAGACCAACAAGATCGGCTTTGTCGCCGCCCAGCCCATCCCCTCGGTGATCGCCGGTATCAACGCCTTCACCCTCGGCGTGAAATCGGTGAATCCGAAGGCCGAGGTGAACGTGGTGTGGACCCTGTCCTGGTTTGACCCGCCGGCCGAGAAGCAGGCGGCCGTCGCGCTGGTCGAGGCCGGCAATGACGTGATCGCCCAGCATCAGGACACCGGATCGGCGGCGCAGGGCGCGGCCGAGAAGGGGGCCTATGCCATCGGCTCGGAAGCCGACATGTCGAAGGTCGCCGGCCCCAAGGTGCTGACCGGCACGATGTGGGACTGGTGCGGCTACTACAAGAAGGCGCTCGCCAGCGTCGCGGACGGCAGCTTCAAGCCGGGCGACTATTATGGCGGGCTGGAGGACGGCATCGTCGCCCTCGCGCCCATGTCGCCGGACGTGCCGGCCGATGTCGTCGCTCTCGTCGAGGCCAAGAAGAAGGCGATCATCGACGGTTCGCTGGACTACTGGAAGGGTCCGCTCAAGGATAACACCGGCAAGGAGAAGGTTCCGGCCGGCGGGACGGTCACGCTGGGCGACCTGCAGGGTATCCAGTGGCTGGTCGAAGGCGTGAACGGGAAGCTGCCGACGAAATGATCATGGCGTCACGCCAGCAGGGCCTGCGGGACGGCGTTCCGCAGGCCGGTATAGACCCGGCGGGCGTGGAACCGCCGGCCGCCGCCTTTTTGCGGGTGCGTGGTGTCACCAAGCGCTTCGGCGCGCTTCTCGCCAATGACGACGTCTCCTTCGATGTCGCCGCCGGCGAGGTGGTGGCGCTGCTCGGCGAGAATGGCGCGGGCAAGTCCACCGCCATGAGCGTGCTGTGCGGGCTCTACCGGCCCGATTCAGGCGCGGTGGAACTCGACGGCGTACCGCTGGAGCTCGGCTCCCCCCGCGCCGCCGCCCGCGCCGGCATCGGCATGGTCCACCAGCAGTTCAAGCTTGTGGAGGCGCTGACCGCTTTCGAGAACCTCTCGCTGGCGCTCGACACCGGCCGCTTCCTTCAGCCGCGCGAGGCCTCCGCCGAACTGACGGCGCTGATGGCCGAGCTCGGCTTCGATCTCGATCTGTCGCGCCCTGTGCACGACATGCCGCTCTCGTCCCGCCAGCAACTGGAAATCCTGCGTGTGCTGGCGGTCGGCGCGCGGCTGCTGATCCTCGACGAGCCGACATCGGTGCTCTCGCCGCTGGAGACCGAGCAACTCTTCGCCATCGTCCGGCGCATCGCCGCGTCCGGGCGTTCGGTCATCTTCATCTCGCACAAGATCGCCGAGATCCAGCGCGTCGCCGACCGGCTGGTGGTCATGCGCGGCGGGCGCGTGGTGTTCGATGGTGCCGGCGCCGGGCGCTCGGCCGACGAGATTGCCGGCCTGATCGTCGGCGCGCGTAGCCATCGCAACGAGGCCCGGCCGGTCGCGGCGACCGGGCCGGTGCGCCTCTCCCTGCGCGGGGTCGGCGTTCGCGGCGACAATGGCCGGCCGCTGGTCGAGGATGTCTCGTTCGACGTGGCGGCGGGGGAACTCGTGGCGCTGGTCGGCGTCGCCGGCAATGGCCAGATCGAACTGATGGACATGATCGGCGGGCTGCGCCGACCGGGCTCCGGCACGGTCGACGCTCCCCGTCTGGGACACCGGCGCGGCTTTGCCTTCATTCCCGCCCAGCATCTCGGCACGGCTCTCGCGCCGGGCCTGCCGCTCGAGGACAATGCGCTGCTCGGCCACCAGCGCCGCCCCCCTTCGGCTGGTGGATGACGCCGGCCCGGCGCCGCGAGGAGGCTGCAAACGTGCTCGCCGCCTTCGGTGTCGTGGCCGGGGGCGCGACCGCCACGCGCAGCCTGTCCGGCGGCAATCTGCAGCGCATCGTGCTCGGCCGCGAACTCAGGAACGACCCATCCTTGATCGTCGCGAGCTATCCCACGCGTGGGCTCGACATCGCCTCGGCCGCGCAGATCCGCAACGCGCTGATTGCGCGGGCGGCGGCCGGCGCGGCGGTGCTCATGGCCTGCGAGGAACTGGAGGAATCGCTGGAAATCGCCACCCGCATCCTCGTCATGAGCGGCGGGCGCCTCATCGCCGACCGCCCGGCGACCGAGCTCGACCTTGCCTCGCTCGGGCGGCTGATTACCGCGAGCGGAGAACCCGCATGATCGGCCGGTTCCGCCTCATCGTCGAAGCTCGTCTCGACCGGCCGGGCCGGGTCGAGATCGCCCTGCGTCTCGCCGGTGGCACGCTGCTCGCCCTGGCGGCCGGCGCGATCATCATCGCCGCCTCCGGTGCCGACCCGCTCGTGGCGCTCACGGCCTTGTTGCGCGGCGGCTTCGGCACCAAGGCGGCGTTCTTCGGCACGCTGAACAAGGCGGTGCCGATCGGCCTGTGCGCGCTCGGCATCGCGCTCGCCGCCCGCGCCCGGCTGATCAATATTGGCGCTGAGGGGCAGTTCTTCTTCGGCGCCTTCGCCGCGACCGGGATCGGCCTGCACCTGCCGGCCGACACGCCCCATGTCCTCGCCGTCGGCCTCATACTCGCGGGCGGATTCGTCGCCGGGGCCATCTGGGCATCGCTGGCCGCCATACCCCGCGCGCTGCTCGGCATGAGCGAGGTGCTGTCCACGCTCATGCTCAACTATATCTGCCTGCTCTGGATCGGCTATCTCGTGCGTGGCCCGTGGAGCGACCCGGCGACCTTCTCTTTCCCCTATTCGCCGCCCATCCTCGCCGCTGGCCAGCTCAGGGCGCTGGACCGCGCCTGGTTCGGGCCGCTGCATGGCGGGTTCTTCCTCCTGCTGGCGGCGACATTGGCGCTGGTGCTGATCGATCGCGGCACGCGCTGGGGCTATGAGCTGCGCGTTTCCGGCGATGCCCCGCGGGCCGCGCTCTATGGCGGCATCCGCGCCGCCTTCATCATCGTCTCTGGCCTGTGCGCCGCCGGGGCGCTGGCGGGCATGGCCGGCGCGGTGGAAGTGGCGGCCTCGACCGGGCGGCTCCAGCTCGGCCTGTCGCCGGGCTATGGCTTCATGGGCATCATGGTGGCATGGCTCGCGGGCGGACGGCCCTTTGCCATCCTGCTGGTGTCGATCGCCTATGCCGGGCTGCTCAATGGCGGCTTCAGCCTGCAGGTCTCGCGCATTCCCGCCTCCATCAGCACCATATTGCAGGCGCTGATCCTGCTCTTCGCGCTGGGCGCGGCGACGCTCGCGGCCTATCGCATCCGCCTGGTACGCACGGTGAGGACGGCATGAACCTCGAACTGCTGCTGGCGGCGGCGCTGGTCTCGGCCACGCCCATCCTCTACGCCGCGCTCGGTGAGCTGCTGATCGAGCGCGCCGGCATTCTCAATCTCGGTATCGAAGGCATGATGCTGGTCGGGGCGGTGGCCGGCTTCGTGGTGACGCTCACCAGCGGCTCGGCCGTGCTCGGGCTCGCGGCGGCGGTCGGTGCCGGCATGCTGGCGGGGCTCGCCTTCGCGGTGAGCGTGGTGACGCTGCGCCTCGACCAGGTGGTCGCCGGCCTCGCCTTCACCGTGCTCGGCACCGGGCTTTCCGCCTTCATCGGCCAGGCCTATGTCGGCAAGGCGGCCGGCGCCCGGCTGCCGATGATCGACTGGGGGCCGCTGGCGGACATCCCGCTGCTCGGCACGCTGCTCTTCCGCCAGGATCCTCTGGTGCTGCTGGCGCTGCTGCTCGTCGTTCTGGTTCACCTGTTCATCGCCCGCACCCGACCGGGCCTGATCCTGCGCACACTTGGCGAAAGCCCGCAGACGCTCGACGCGCTCGGTCAGCCGGTGGCGGGGCTGCGCCTCATCTACACCATGCTCGGTGGCGGGCTGATCGGGCTCGGCGGGGCCTATCTCTCGGTGGTCTACACGCCCTCCTGGGTGGAGAACATGACCGCCGGGCGGGGCTGGATCGCGCTCGCCCTCGTCATTTTCGCGCGCTGGCGGGCGAGCTGGATCGCGCTCGGCGCCGGACTGTTCGGGCTGATCGACGCCTATCGCTTCCGCGCCCAGGTGGGGGGCGAGGCGCTGATCGACCCGCATTTCCTCAACATGCTGCCCTATGCCGCCACCCTCGTGGTGCTGGCGCTGACCAGCCGGGCCAGCCTGCGCCGCCGTTTCGGCGCGCCGGCCGCGCTCGGCATGCCCTATGACCGCGAACGCCGCTGAGGTTGACGATGCGCGCCTATATCGACGGAACGCCCCGCACTTTGGGCCCCGACTTCCTTCCCTTCTTCGACCCGTCAAAGACGGCCGTCATCTCCATCGACCTGCATCGCGGGCATCTCGAGGATTCGCCGGATTGCCCGTGTCCCGCGCCCCGCGTGCGCGAGATCGTGCCGGTGGTCGACGCCTTCCATGCGCAGGCCCGCGCGCTCGGCGTGCCGGTGATCCATGTGCGGGCGGTGCTGCGCAAGGGCGGCGTGGATGATGTGAAGGGGCTGAAAGCTGCCTGGCGCCTCGTCTTCCCGCTGCATGTCGGCCCGATCCCGAACGCCGATGAACACGCCATTCAGGGCACCCGGTGGAACGAGTTCGTCACCCATGTCGCGCCGGATGATCTGATCGTCGAGACCAAGAAGCGGCTCTCCGCCTTCTATCCTACCGATCTCGATTTCCTGCTGCGCAATCTCGGCACCCGCTCCGTCGTCATCAATGGCTGCCTGACCGATTGCTGCGTGCTCAACGCCGCCTTCGACGCCTCCAATCTCGGCTACAATGTCGTGGTGGCGCGCGACCTCGTGCGCGGCACCAACGCCGAGCTGGAGGACGCGGCGCTGCGCATCATGGCGATGCATGTCGGTATCGTCAGCGACAGCCGCGACATCGCGCAAGCCTGGGGTGCGCCGGGCTAAGCGAGCGGCGGCCAAGCGACGGCAGATATCGTTCATGCATGCTGCCGGCCGCAAGGGCCGGCAGCGGGTTGTCCTCGCGTCAGAGGGCGGCCAGTTCGGTGACGAACTTGGTGCGCAGGAACGCATCCAATCCCTCAATACCGCTCTCGGAGCCGTAGCCCGACTCGTTCACGCCGCCGAACGGCGTCTCGGGCGTGGAAACGGCCATGTGGTTGACGCCGACCAAGCCGGCGTCGAGCGCCTCCTCGGTGCGCGCGGCGAGGGCGCCGGAGCGGGTGAAGACGAAGGAAGCGAGGCCATAGGGCAGGGCGTTCGCCCGTTCGATCACCTCGTCGAAGCTCGCGAAGGAGGTGAGCGGCGCGATGGGACCGAAGGGCTCGGTCGACATGATGGCGGCGTCCGCCGGGACGTCCGCGAGCACGGTGGGGGCGAAGAAATGCCCCTGATTGCCGATGCGCCGGCCGCCCAGCTTCAGCGCCGCCCCCTTGGACACGGCATCGTTCACCAGCTCCTCCATCGCCGCGAGGCGGCGGCGGGCGATCATCGGGCCCATCTGGGTGCTGGCGTCGAGACCATTACCGACCTTCAGCGCGGAGGCGAGCTCGACGAAACGCTCGACGAAGGGCTGGTAGACCGCCTCATGGATGAAGAACCGCGTCGGCGAGGTGCAGACCTGCCCGGCATTGCGGAACTTGAAGGCGACCAGCGTGCGCGTGGCCAGATCCAGATCGGCGTCGCCATGAACGATGACCGGCGCATGGCCGCCCAGCTCCATTGTGCAGCGCTTCAGCGTGTTGGCGGACAGCCGGGCGAGCTGCTTGCCGACAGCGGTCGATCCGGTGAGCGTCACCGCCTTCGGGATGGGCGAAGCGAGCAGGACGTCGCTGACATGGGCCGGCTCACCGAACACGACGTTCAGCACGCCCGCCGGCAGGCCCGCCTCCTGGAAGCAGCGGGCGATGGCCACCGCCGTGCCCGGGGTCTCTTCCGCCGGCTTGATGATGATCGAGCAGCCCGCGCCCAGCGCGCCGGCAATCTTGCGGATGACATTGGAAGAGGGGAAGTTCCACGCGGCGAAACCGACCACCGGCCCCACCGGCTCCTTGATGACCATCTGGCGGACATTCGGCATGCGGGCGGGCACGAGGCGGCCATAGGCGCGCTTGCCTTCCTCGGCGTACCACCGGGTGGCGTCGGCGGCGAACTGCACCTCCGGCACGGCCTCGGCGAGAGGCTTGCCGTTCTCCAGCGTCAGCAGCCGCCCGATGCGCTCCTTGCGCGCCTCGATGAGGTCGGCCGCCTTCAGCATCAGCGTGTAGCGGGCCTGAGCGGTCATCGCCTTCCACACCTTGAAGCCGCGCTGCGCGGCCTCCAGCGCGCGGGCGAGATCGGCATCCGACGCGTGCGGCACGGAGCCGAGCACGGCCCCGGTCGCCGGGTTCTCCAGCACCTCGCTCTTGCCGTCGGAGCCCTGGCACCATGCGCCGTCGATCAGCAGCTCGATGGTTTCGTCGTACGTGGAAAGGTCGGTCATGATTGTCTCCAGGGCCCGAGAAGCAGGCGGGTCGATAATCGGTCTCAGCGGCAGAGGAAGCCGTCCGGCAGGGGGTCGCCTTGCGCGAGCACGAAGCGGTGCTCGCCGGTGATGTGCGCCAGCCCGACGATATGCGGTTCGATGGCGTCGGTGCGCCCCGCGATCGCGCGTGCCGTGGCGGTGAAGTCGACGTCGAGGATATTGCGGGTCCGGATCGGCTGGTCGAGGCCGATCTCGCCGCGCGCCACCAACTGCGCTAGGCGCGCCGAGGAACCGGTGCCGCAGGGCGAGCGGTCGAACTTGTTGGATTCGAGCACGACCAGCTGACGGCTGACCACGCCGGCCGCCTCGCTCTGCGCCTCGTAGAACAGGATGGAATCGATCGGCCGGGCGACGCCCGCCACCGCGCCGGCGGCGATCATCGCGTTCAACTCCGCCTTCAGCGCCGCGCCCGTCGCCAGGGCATGGGAGACGCCGGCGGGAGCAAGCTCCACACCGGCGGCGCGGGCCTCAACGAGGCCGTACCAGTTGCCGCCCCACACCACATCGGCGAGGACGCTCACTCCGCCGGCGGTGACGCCGACATCGCGGCAGGCGACATAAGCGGGGACGTTCTTGAAGGTGACAGCGGCAACAGCGCCGTCCCGGCGGTGGACATGGACGGTGATGACCCCGGCGGGCACCTCCAGCGTGAAGGAACTCGTCGGCTCCTGCGACGTGCCGATCAGGCCCATATGGTCGAGCGTGACGGCCAGACCGATGGTCGCGTGGCCGCACATCTCCAGATATTTGTAGCTGCCGAGGAAGAAGGCGCCGAAATCGGCGCGCGTGCTCTCGGTCATCACCACGCCCACCATTGCCGCATGGCCGCGCGGCTCATGCAGCAGGAAGGTGCGCAGGGCATCGAAGCGGGCGCGGAAATCCTCGGCGCGCGCCTCGACCGTGTCGCCGCGCAGCGGGGGCACGCCGCCGGTGACCACCCGCGTCGGATGGCCCGCCGTGTGGCTGTCGATGGTCGAGATCCAACGCCTGATTGCCATGTCGTCTTCCCCTACCGGCCGGACTTGATGGCGTCGGCGATCTTCTCGCCGGCCATGATCGTCGTCAGCATGGTGTTGGCGCTGATTACCGCGGGCATGATGGAGGCGTCGACCACGCGCAGCCCCTCGACGCCGATCACGCGCGCGGCACTGTCAACGACGGCGCGGCGGTCGTCGGCACGGCCGATCCGGCAGGTGCCCGAGGCGTGCCAGCTGCCGCAGGCATTCTCGCGGATCCAGGCGCGCAGCTGTTCGCGGTCGCCCATCATCTCGCCCGCCTTCAGGCCGGGGGTGATGACGTTCTCGATCATCAGTTTGCGCGACAGCGGGCCGGTGGCCATGATGCCGGCGGCCATCAGCGTCATGAACCAGTTGGCGCGGCTGACCGCGCCGAGCTTGCGCACCCGCTCGGAGAAGGTGGCGGGGAAGATGTTCTCGATCACCCCATCCATCGCCGGATCATTCACGATGCCCCAGAGCCGGTGCATCCCGTCCTCCAGCCGGCCGAGGTCGCGCTCGTCGGAAAGCTGGCGGAAATTGACGAAGGGCGCGGTCGCGGCATCGCGGCCGTTCAGCTTCACCTCGCCGGTCGAGTAGGGCCGGTTCACGCAGACGAGGATCGAGGCCAGCCGCCGGCCCAGCGGGTGCCAGGCCGCGCGGTTGGAAGGAAGCACGAACATGTCCCCCGGCGTCGTCTGCGGCAGGCCGGACGAGTAGCGGTAGCCGAGCTGGATATGCCGGCGCTGGCTCGCGGGCAGACGGGCGGATTTCGGCAGATAGGCGGCGAAGGCCACCATCGGGTGATCCTGCAGGTTCTGCCCGACGCCCGGCCGGTCGGCACGTACCGTGATGCCTTGTTCCTTCAGATGTGCCGCCGGGCCGATGCCGGCCCGCATGAGATGGGCCGGCGTCTGCAGCGCGCCGGTCGAAAGGATCACCTCGCGCGCCGTCAGCGTGGCAGAACCCTGAGGGCCGGCCGCCTTGAGCCCGGTGACACGCGCGCCGTCGAAGGTGAGTTCCGTCATCTCGGTTTCGGCGAGGATGGTCAGGTTGGGCCGGGCACGCACCTCGCGGGTGAGATAGGCGCGGGCGGTGGAGACCCGCTGACCATCGACATTGTTGATGGTCATCGGGAAATAGCCGTCGTCGAAGACGCCGTTATGGTCGCCGATGTTGCGGATGCCCTGCTTATCGAGGACGTCCGCGACGGTCCTGGCGAAGGGCGACCAGTCCTTCTGAGGGATCCGGCGCAGCGGCAGAGGCCCGTGGCTGCCATGGAGCTGGCTGTCGCCATAGTCGAGATCGGTCTCGAGCTTGCGGAAATAGGGCAGCACATCGTCCCAGCCCCAGCCCTCGGCGCCGTCCTCGCTCCAGTGGTCATAGTCCCAGGGCACGCCGCGAAAGGCGAACTGGCCGTTGATCGAGGTGCCCCCGCCCATCACCCGCGCCTGCTCATAGCGCCGACCTGCCGCGCCGGGCGCCGGATCGTTCAGGTGAACGGCGAGATTCTGCCAGTGATAGAGCCGGTTGAAATAGGCGACGATGGGGTAGGCATCGAGCGTGTCCGCCGGCTCGGCGCCGGGCGGGGTGTCGCGCCCGGCCTCGATCAGCGCGACCTTCAGGTTCGAGGATTCCGACAGCCGGCTCGCCAGCACGGCACCCGCCGCGCCGCCGCCGACGATGATGTAGTCATATGCGTGTTCGGACATGTTCTCAGCCGTGGTTAAGCCAGACGGTCTTGAAGCGCAGGAAGCCTTCAAGCCCCGCACGCCCCATTTCCTTGCCGAAGCCGGAGCCGGCGAAGCCGCCTTGCGGGGTTGCGAAGTCGGGCTGGCGACCATGGCCGTTGACCCAGACCGTGCCGGCGTTGAGGCGCGCCGGCAGCGCGAGCGCCTTGGCGGCACTGGTGGTGTAGAGGCTGGCGGCGAGCGCGTAGCTGGGATGGTTGGCCATCGCCAGCGCCTCCTCCTCGTCGTCATAGGCATAGATGGACAGCACCGGGCCGAAGAACTCCTCCCGGAAGCCGACCGAGGTGTCGGGCACGCCAGCGAGCACGGTCGGCTCCACATAGGCGCCGGCGTTCATGCTGGCGCAGCGCCGGCCACCGGTGAGAACGCGCGCGCCATCCGCCACCGTCTGCGCGATCATGCGGTCGATGCGCGCCGCCTGTTTCTCGCTGATGATGGGCGGCAGGTTCGCCCGCGTGTCCCAGGTGGGGCCGGCGATCCGCTCCTGCGCAAGGGCGATGATGCGCCCGGTGAGGTCGTCGAGCAGGCGGCGCGGGGCGATCAGCCGGGAACCGGCGGTGCAGACCTGGCCGGCATTGGCGAGGAAGCCGCCGGCGATGGTGGCAGCGAGCACGTCGAGATCATGCGCATCGTCCATGACCAGCTGGGGCGTCTTGCCGCCGAGTTCCAGCGTCAACGGCTTGGTGCCGGTCATCGCCGCGTCCGCCATCACCCGCGCGCCGGTGGCGGAAGAGCCGGTGAAGGTGATCTTTCCGGTCAGCGGGTGGCGCACCAGCGCCGAGCCGGTGGCGCCCGCGCCCTGCACCACGTTGAACAGGCCGGCCGGCAGGCCGGCCTCGATGGCCAGCTCGGCGATCATCACCGCCGAGGAGGGCGTCAGCTCGGAGGGCTTCAGCACCACCGCATTGCCGGTGGCCAGCGCCGGTGCGGACTTCCAGATGGCGTTGATCGCCGGGAAGTTGAACGGCGCGATGGAGGCGATGACGCCATAGGGCTCAGGCTTCAGGAAGGTGGTGCCGCTGTTCGCCCCGGCGATCAGCGAGCCCTCGATCTTGTCGGCCCATTCGGCGAAATAGCGCACGGCGCCCGCCGCGCGGACGAGGTCGCGGGTGATGACGTCGGCCACCGGCCGGGTCGTCGTCGCCGCTTCCAGCCGCCCGAGCTCGGTGCGCCGCGCGTCGATCAGGTCGGCCCACGCCTTGAGCACCCGCGCCCGCTCCAGCGCGGTTGCGCTCGCCCAGCCGGAGGCGGTGCGGGCCTGCGCGGCGTTGCGCATCGCCTCGTCCACCAGCGCCTCGTCCGCCGCCCGGATCGTGCCGATGGTGGCACCATCCGAGGGACGAACGAGCGCGATCTCCGCGCCATCGCCGGCGACGCGCCGACCGCCGATCAGGTGATCGGTGAGGACGGCGACGCCATTCGGATCGAAATCGTGGGACATGAGCCTCTCCTGCACCCGGTTCCTCAGACGCCCGTCAGGCGGAAGCCCTGCTGGAACGGGTCGTTGGGATCGAGGAAGAAGTTGAAGCTGCCGGTCAGGTAGGCCGAGCCGGTGACGGTGCAGCGGATCGCCGGCAGTTCGCCGACGGTGGCCTCGCCGTGGATCTTGCCGGTGAACACGGTGTCGAGGATGCCGGCATGGCGGAAGGTGTCGCCGACCTTCAGCTCGCCCTTGCCGTGCAGCATCGCCATGCGCGAGGCGGTGCCGGTGCCGCAGGGCGAGCGGTCGATCACGGTCGGCGGGCAGACCACGACATTCTTGCCGTCGAAGCGCACCCCGTCACCCTCGCCGACGATCTCGATCTGGTAGATCTCGTTGACATGGGCGAGGGTCGGGTGCTGGACCGGGATGTCCTTTAGGCCGGCGCGCAGTTCGGCGGCCGCGCTGACGAGGGCCCAGGCATTGTCCGTGGTCAGGTCGAGACCGAGGTCCGAACCCTTGACGATGAGGTAGAAATCGCCGCCGAAGGCGATGTCGGCGCGCACCGTGCCGAAGCTCTTGGTCGGCACCATCACATCGCGCTGGTAGAGGAAGCTCAGCGGCATCTCCAGCGTGACAGTGACGGCGCGGCCATTCTCCACCTGCACCCGCGCCGGCACGACGCCGGCCGGGGTATCGAGCCGCACCAGCGTCTCGCCTTCCTGCGCGGTGATGTAGCCGGCCTCCACCGCGATGGTCGCCACCGCCATGGCGCAGTGGCCGCACATGGGAGGATAGGTGTCCGGCTCAAGGATGAGCATGCCGATGTCGGCATCGGGCGAGCAGGCTTCCGTGAGCACGGCGGCCGGCATGTTGAACGAGCCGCGCGGCTCGAACAGCACGAGCTGGCGCAGCCAGTCGCGGCTCATGAGATCGGCGCGCTTCTCCACCATGGTGGCGCCGCGGATCGGCCCGAAGCCGGAGGTGATGAGGCGCAGCGGGCAGCCAGCGGTGTGGGAATCGATGCCCTGAATGATGCGGGTCGAGCGCATGATGTGTGTCCGTTCAGGCGAGCGTGTTGATGAGGGCGGCGACGTCGGCGTCGGCGAGGATCTTCGCCACATTGGCCTGCTGCGCGTCGGTGAAGGGCAGCAGCGGCTCGCGCGGAATGCCGACCGGCTGGCCGAGCGCGTTCATCGCCGCCTTGATGCCGGCATAGAAGCTGCCGCTCTTGAAGCAGCGATAGATGGCGAACAGCGCCGGCTCCAGCTTGTCCGCCGTGGCGGCGTCGCCCGAGGCGCAGGCGTCGAAATAGGCGCGCACGAGGCGGCCGGAGAGCTGGTGCGCCATCGCCACCACGCCGACCACGCCCAGCGGCAGCGAGGAGCGGATCATCGTCTCATAGCCGACGAACACCGCCAGCTCGCCCTTCACCTTCTGGCACAGCTCAGCGACCTGCTGGATGTCGCCGGAGGAGTCCTTGATCGCCACCACATTGGGGATCTCGGCGAGGCGCGCCACCAGATCGGGGGTGATGTTGACGCCGATGCGCACGGGGCTGTTGTAGAGCATCACCGGCAGGCCGGAGGCGGCGCAGATGCGGCGGTAGAAGTGCTCGGCCTCGCGCAGATCCGGCTTGGCGTAGATGGGGGGTAGGGCCAGAATGCCGTCGCAGCCGGTGGTCTCGGCGGCCTTGGTCAGCTCCACCACCACATCGGTGTGAAGGTCGGAGACGCCCGCCAGCACCGGCACGCGGCCGGCGGCGACCTTCACGGTCGCCTCGAACAGCTTCACCCGCTCGGCGACGCTCATGGCGTAGAACTCGCCCGTGGAGCCACAGACGATCAGGCCGTCGGCGCCATTGGCGATGTTGGCCTCGGCCAGGGCCTCGAAGCGTGGAAAGTCGATGGGCCCCTCGGGCAGGAAGGGCGTGACGAGGACACTGTGAATGCCGTGCCAGGTGGTCTTGGTCATGTGCGGTCTCGGCGTTTGAACGGGGGTGTCGGGACAAAGCGGGGGCGTGGCACGCGTGGGGGCATGCATCGCCGGTCAGGTGGTTCGGGAAGCGCCGGCCGGCGCGTCAGCTGTCGAGGAGCGGGCGCATCAGTTCGGCGGTGGCGTGGAAGCGGTTGACGAAGCCGCGCACCCGTTCGTTGGTCGGATGCAGCAGTACCTCGTGCGGCGTGCCCTGCGCGGCGACGGCGCCCTGGTCGAGGAAAACAACCCGCGTGGCCACCTCCAGCGCAAAGCCGAGCTCGTGCGTGACGACCAGCATCGTCATGCCTTCGCGGGCCAGCGTGATCATGGTGTTGAGCACCTCGCCGACCAGTTCCGGATCGAGCGCCGAGGTCGGCTCGTCGAACAGCATCAGCGAGGGGCGCATGTTGAGGGCGCGGGCAATGGAGACGCGCTGCTTCTGCCCGCCCGAGAGGCGGCCGGGCATGCGATCCGCGAAATCCACCATGCCGACCTTGGCGAGCAGATCGAGCGCGCGGGCGCGGTTGGTGGCGTCATCTTCGCCCAGAACCGTGCGCGGGCCTTCCATCACATTCGCCAGTACATTCATGTGCGGAAACAGGTTGAACTGCTGGAACACCATGCCGACGCGGCTGCGCATCGCCGCGACGTCACGGGCGCCGATGCGGGCATTGTCACGTCCATCCGGCGCCCGGTCGAAGATCGCCGCGCCGTCGATGGCGATCCGGCCGGAGGACGGTTGTTCGAGAAGGTTCACGCAGCGCAGCAGCGTGGTCTTTCCAGAACCGGAGGAGCCGAGCAGGGCCACCACTTCGCCGGGATAGACGGTGAGGTCGATGCCCTTGAGAACCTCGTGAGCGCCGAAGGATTTACGCAGGTTGCGCATCTCGACCAGCGGCGCGGCGTCGGAGGGAAGACGGGTCATGGTTCGCGTCCTCTCAATGGCTGCGCATCTCGAGCCGGCGCGCGAGATAGTTGGAGGGAATGAGGATGGCGAGAAAGATGAGGCCCACCACTGTGTAGACTTCCATCGGCCGGTAGGTGAACGAGGACACGTAGCTCGCCTGGTAAAGCAGGTCCGGCACCGTGAGCACCGAGAGCAGCGTGGTGTTCTTCATCTGGATGATGGTCTGGCCCGCCAACGGCGGCACCATCTGGCGCAAGGCCTGGGGCAGGATGATGCGCCGCATCGCCTGCCACGAGCGCATGCCCAGCGCCTTGGCCGCATCCGCCTGCCCGTGATCGAGCGACTGGATGCCGGCGCGCAGGATCTCGGCATAATAGGCCCCGCCATAGAGGCTGAGCGCGAGAATGCCGGCGGCCTGCTTGGAAATGTTGATGCCGGCGAAGATCGGCAGCGCGTAATAGCTCCACAGCAGCCATACCAGCAAAGGCACGTTGCGGAAGAACTCCACGAACAACAGGCCGATGAGACGCACAGCCTTCAGCGGGGAGAGCTGCGCCAGAGCGATGACGAGACCAACGATCAGCCCCAGCACGCAGGTGAGCACCGTGTACTCGAGGGTGACCACGAGTCCCCAGGCAAACAGATGAACGTTTTGGGTGATGACGGACCAGTCGAACACGGTTGCGGCCTTAGCAGACGAGGGGGCTGAGCCGGTGCCGACGGGAGGCCGGCACCGGAGGTCGGCATCAGAAGTTGAACTCGGCCGGCAGCACGGAGAGGTCGATGCCGCGGGCTTCGAAGGCCTTGCGCAGCTTGCCCTGCGCCAGGCCAAGGGCGCGCTGCTGGTTCACCCAGTTGGTGAGCCAGTTCTCATAGCCCTCATTGCCGTCCTCGCGGCGGACGCCGATCGTCGCCGGGTTGAGCAGCATCGGGCTCGGCAGCACGATCTGGCCATTGACCGCCTTGGCGACGTCGATGGCGTCGAACACGGCGAGGATCATCGCATCGGCCCGGTTCGCCTGCAGCTCCATCAGGCCGAGCGGGCGGTCTTCCACCACGATGATGTTGGCCTTGGGGGTGAGCGCCTCGGCGACTACCTGCATGGTGCCGCCCTTCTGCACGACAATGCGCACCGACGGGTCGTTCAGCTCGGCCCAGGTCTTCTTGGTGAAGCCCGGCTTGGTGACGATGGCCCAGGCATCGGTGAACAGCGGTACGCTGAGATAGTCGACGACAAGGCCGCGCTTGGGATTGGGGTTCAGGCCGAAGGCAATGTCGATCTTGTTGGCCTGGAAGTCGGCGGCGAGGTTGCCCCAGGTGGTTTCCACCGGCACGACCTTGACGCCGAGCAGCGTCGCGATGTCGTTCGCCCAGTCGACATAGAAGCCGCTCCACGCGCCGGTGTTGCGGTCGCGGATATAGCCGGGCTCCTCGCCGATCATCACGGGCACGCGCAGTTCGCCGCTCTTGCGGATGCGGTCGATCACGAGGTTCGGGTCCGCCGCGAAAGCGGACTGGAACGTCGAGAGCGCCACGATGAAGGCCGATAGGAGCATCAGCATGGCATGGCGCAGTGTTCGGTTGGGCTGCGTATAGGCGGCCGGAAGCGGCCGCTGAAGAGCGGTGATCATCGTCTGTTCCCTGATTTTCCTGGCTTTGTCTTAGGGCCGGTTTGGTCGAAAGGCGTAGGCGGTGAGGCGTAGGCCTATCTCAGGAAGCCGCTGCCGAGCGGGTCGCTCATTTCCTGAATGAGCGTCGCCACAGCTTTCAGATGCGCGCGTCCCGTGATGCGGGTCGTAGCAGCCACGGCACCACCGGCGCCGTGGGTCGTGGTGATGAGCTCGCCCGAGAGATGGCCGCCGAACAGGCTGACCGCCTCGAGGCGCGCACCCGGCGCGACCGCTCCCGTCGCGGCGCGGAGCGCAAGCAGGCAGGACAGGCCGGCGACGCCGGGAGACCTGTCGAATTTCTGACGGTCGATGGCGAGGAACTGGCGTACCGCGCCGTTCTCCCCCGCCGCATGGAAGAGCACCGCATCCACGGTCGGCTGCGCCCCGCTGCGGCGCGGCAGCATCTCGTTGAGGGTGCGGCGCAACTCATCGCCCATGAGGAGCAGCCGGTCGATGCTGCCGATGTCGAGGGCGAGCCCTGCGGCGGTGGCATCGACCAGCGCGTAGCAGTCGCCGCACATGGCGATGGCGACGTCGACCGAGCGCCCGGCCACGTGCACATGGTGCCGGACCTCGGCGATGATGGCCGGGGGCATGTCGAGGGCGATGGCATCGGGCCCGTTTTCGCCCCCCACCTGCACGCTGAGAATGCCGTTGGGCACCTCGATGGTGAAACGGGGGCGGTTGGCGAGCCGGCCCAGCGCGCGCAGCGCCGCCGTGTAGCCCATGATGGCGTGGCCACACAGGCCCGGATAGCCGTAGGAGGAAATGAAGAAGGCACCGAAATCCGCGGCATTGGACGCCACCGGCACCAGACCGAAGGCGCCCGAGTGGCCGCGCGGCTCGTGCAGCAGCAGCGGGCGAAGGCTGTCATAGCGCGCGATGAACTGGTGCATCTTGCCGGCGACGCTGTCGGCGTCGAGCCCTTCCAGCGGCTCGATCAAAATATGGGTCGGATGGCCTTCCGTATGGGTCTCGATGACGCGGAAGGTGCGCGCTCCCTGGGGCAGCTCGAGGCTGAACGCGCCCTCGCCGATACCCTCGCCAATTCCGGCGCCGAGGCCGAGGCGACGGTCGGCCTTCTCGAAACTCATGGAGGAGAGACGGTCGCTGTCGGTGTTGATCCACAGCACCTTGGCGGGCACGCCGCCCGTGTTGCGCCAGCGATGAGCGATGCGGCTGTTGAAATAGGCGCCGTCGCCCGGATTCAGCACCTCGGCGTCGCGATCGGCCAGCGCGATCTCCAGCGAGCCCTCCAGCACATAGATGAGTTCCTCGCCCTCATGGGCGTAAAAGCCGTCACTCTCGCGGTCGGGGTCGATGGTCCACACCTCGGCATCCATAAGCCGCTGCGAGACAGTGAGCTGCTCGATGGTGACGCCCGGCCCGAAGGAGCCGACGATGCGCCCTTGCCCGCGCCGCACCACCGGAAAGTCGCGCCCGCTGGTGCCGCCGAGCAGTTCCGCCAGCGAGCGGCCGAAAACCTCGGCGATGGCGTTGAGCCGCGCCGGGGAAAGGAAGGCGACGCCGCGCTCGAACATGCTCAGATGCGAGGAGGCGATGAGCGTACGGTCGGAGAGCTCGCGCAGCGACATGCCGGCTTCCTGCCGCAGGCTGCGCACCCGGGCGCCGAGGTGGTTGAACGTCACGACCGGCGGCGCATCACCGTCCGGCGCCGCTGCACCCTCTTCTTCGCTGTCGAGCAGCCGGCGGATGGCGGAGAGACTCTGGCCGTCCACCCGTCGCATCCGGTCGATGCGGCGGATGCGCTCGATGTCGGCCTCACCATAGGAGCGATGGCCACCCGCCGACTTGTTGGAGGTGAGCAGCCCCTGATTTTCCCACGAGCGAAGGGTCGACACCGCCACGCCCGTGACCTTGGCGACATGGCCGATCGAGAAGGGGAACCGAGAGGCGGCGAGCGGCGACATGTGATCTACATACCGAATATAGAAACTGCGAACATGCGCAGACGGTATGTCGATTTATTGAACGAGTCAATCAAATGAATGCGGCCGAGCGCACCGCGCGCCGGGCCGCATTCAGGGGATGACGGGTAATGTCAGGCTGCCGCCGGAGCTGGAGGCTCCTCTCCGGTGGCCAGAAGGACGGAGAGGCCTTGCGGCCTCGACCTTGCGCTTAGAGCAGCGACTTGCGCAGCATCATGTGGATGCCCTTATTGCCGTCGACCAGCTGCGTCACCCGCAGGTTTCCGGCCAGCGAACAGAGCATATAGGCCTGGTTGCGCGAGAGATTGGTGCGCTCGCAGATGTGCTTGACCATCTCCCGCGTCGCCTGCTTGGCGGCGTCGTCGAGGTCCTCGTCGAGGCCGATGGAGATGAGATGCGTCGCGCTCTCCGCGAAGGGCCAGTCGAGTTCCATGTCCTTGCGCACGGTGAGGCGGAAGGTGCCGGTGACGCCGGTTTCCAGCGCGGTGATGCACACCTCGCCGTCGCCCTGCACGCCGTGGCCGTCACCGGCGAAGAACAGCGCGCCGTCGTTGAACACCGGCAGATAGAGCGTGGTGCCGGCGCGCAGTTCCTTATTGTCCATGTTGCCGCCGAAGGCGCGCGGCACCGGCGACCCGCAGCGGCCCCAGGCCGGCGGCGGCGCGGTGGCGATGATGCCGAAGAAGGGGTCGAGCGGGATTTCCAGGCCCCACGGCATGACACAGACATTCTTGGCGTGATCGACCACGGGATGGATGGTCTCGTAATCGGTGAACTCGGCCGGCAGCGTCCCCAGCAGCGGCAGGATCGACACGAAGCCCCAGTCCTGGCGCACCTTCACGTCGAGAATGTCGACCTGCAGCACGTCGCCGGGCTTGGCGTCCTTCACATAGACCGGCCCGGTGATGAAGTGCGGTCCCGCGCCCTGTGGCATCGTATCGAGCGCGAGCTTGTAATCCTCGGGCACCGGAAGATGGTCCGGCAGCGTTTCCTTGCCGCCGGCGGGGAAGGAATGCAGCGTGACCACGTCTCCCGACGCCACTTCGAGGACGGGCGGGGTCGAGCTGTCGAGATATCCCCAGACCATGTTTTCCGGCGTGGCGGGGATTTCAAAGCGGCGCGACATGGGAGCTCCTGATGCGTTGCGCGACAAGCGGGTTCAGACGGCGATGAAGCGGGTCAGATGTTCCCGGTTCATCGTGGGTGCGCGCCCGGTCTCGACGACCGTGCCGCGTGAAAGGATGACGAAGGCGTCGGCCGTCTCAATGGCGAAATCCAGATATTGCTCGACCAGCAGGATCGAGATGCGCCCCTTGAGCGAGCGCAGCACCTCGCCGATCAGCGCGACGATGTTGGGCTGGATACCCTCGGTCGGCTCGTCGAGGATCAGCAGCTTCGGCTGAGTGACGAGCGCCCGCGCGAGGGCGAGCTGCTGCTGCTGGCCGCCGGAGAGCGCGCCGCCGGAGCGCTTCCACATCTCGCGCAGCACCGGGAAATGGCTGATCGCCTCCTCCATCGCCGCGCTGCCATAGGTGCCATGGGCGCGGGCCGCCGCCTCGATGTTCTCGCCCACCGTCAACTCGGCGAAGATTTCCCGTCCCTGCGGCACATAGGCGAGGCCGGCGCGCGAGCGCCGGTTGGGGGACCAGGCGGTGGCATCCGCGCCGTCGATCATCACCCGCCCGCCGGTCGGAGCGAGCAGGCCCATCAGGCATTTGAGCAGGGTGGACTTGCCCGCGCCATTGCGGCCGAGCACCGCCAGGCATTCGCCCGGCGCGATCTCGAAGCCGACCTGCCGCAGCACTTGCGCCGAGCCGTAATGCTGGTCGAGAGCCTCTACGCGGAACTGCATGTCAGCGCCCCAGATAGACGTCGACGACCGCAGCGTCGGCGCGCACCTTGTCCATCGAGCCCTCGAAGAGGGTGCGGCCCTCATGCAGCACGGTCACGCGGTCGGCGATGCGCTCGACGAAATCCATATCGTGCTCGACGACGATGATGGCACGGTCCCGCCGCACCAGCGCGCGCACCAGCTTGGCGGTGCGTTCGGTCTCCTCGTCGGTGAGGCCGGCGACCGGCTCGTCGAGCATCAGCACGCGCGGATCGGAGGCGATGACCATGCCGATCTCCAGCCACTGCTTCTGGCCATGGCTGAGCTCGCCGGCGAGGCGGCTTGCGTGCTCGGTGAGTTCGACCATCTCCAGCACCTCACCGATCCGGTCCTCGAGCGCGGGTGCGTCGAGACGCGCGCGGAAGCCGACATCGGCACCGATGGCGATATGTTGGCGCACGGTGAGCCCCTCGAACACGCTCGGCTTCTGGAACTTGCGGCGCAGCCCGGCGCGGGCGATGGCGGAATCGCTGGCCTGTGTGAGGTCGAGGGCCCCGTCGAACAGGACGCGCCCCTGCTTCGGCCGGGTAATGCCGGAGATCACGTCGAGCAGGGTCGTCTTGCCGGCGCCGTTGGGGCCGATGACGGCGCGCACTTCGCCATAATCAATGGCGAGCGACAGGTCGTCGATGGCGCGAAAGCTACCGAAGCGGACGGTGATGCCATCGACCAGCAGGGCGGTGAGGCTCATGGGCGCGCCTCCCCGATTTCCTGCGCCATGCGCTTCGGGCCCATCGGCCGCGTCAGCTTCAGTTTGGCAAGGTCCATCAACCCGTTGGGGAAGACCAGCACGACGAGGACGATCAGCCCGGAAAGGATGAACGGCCAGATCTCCGGCGCCGCCGAGGACAGCCAGAACTTCACCGCGTTCACCAGCAGCGCGCCGATGACCGCGCCGACCAGGTGCCCGCGCCCGCCAATGGCCACCCAGACCGCGATCTCCAGCGACAATTCGGGCGAGAGCACGCGCGGGTTGATGATGCCGACCTGCGGCACGTAGAGCATGCCCGCCACCATGGCGATCAGCGCGGAGAGGCACCAGACGATGAGCTTGAGCCGCAGCGTCTCGTAGCCGAGCGTGCGCAGGCGGGTCTCGTCGTCGCGCGTGGCCAGCATCAGCGCGCCGAAGCGGCTGCCGACCAGCCAGCGGCAGAGCACCAGCACCAAAGCGAGGACCGCCAGCGAGGCCACAGCCAGCGCGGTGATCATGCCGCTCGTGCCCATCGGCCAGCCGAACAGGACGGAGAAGCCGGTCATGCCGTTATTGCCGCCGAAGCCGGTGTCGTTGCGGAACATCAGCAGCATGGCGACATAGACCAGCGCCTGGGTGATGATGGCGAAATAGACCCCGCCCACGCGCGAGCGAAACGACACGTAGCCGAAGATGCCGGACACCAGCAGCGTCACGACCACGGCGACGGCGACGGCATAGGGGAAGGCGTCGAAACCCGCCCAGTAGAGGGGAAAGTCCTTCCAGCCCATGAACTGGAGGAAATCCGGCACCGTCCCCGTCGCCACGAAGGCGTGCTTGAGCAGGTACATGGCGATCACATAGCCGCCCAACGCGAAGAACAGCCCGTGGCCGAGCGACAGGATGCCGAGATAGCCCCAGATCAGGTCGAGCGAGATGGCGAGCACGGCGAAGGCGGCAAGCTGGCCGATGGCGTTGGCGAGGTAGCGCGACAGCGCGAACTCGGTTCCCGCCAGCCCCGCCATGGCCAGCGCGACAAGGACGATGAGGCCGATGAGGAGGCCAATGGGTGTCGGGAGGGTAACGCGGCCGGTGCGGATCATTTGCGGCGCCCCTTCACGGCGAACAGTCCATCGGGGCGCCATTGCAGGAAGGCGATGATCATCAAGAGCACGATGACCTTGGCGGCGACGGCGCCCCAGAGCGGCTCGATCAGCACGTTGATCTGGCCGATGCCGAGCGCCGCCAGCACCGTGCCGGCGATGGTGCCGACACCGCCGAGCACCACCACCATGAAGCTGTCGATGATGAAGTTCTGCCCCATCTGCGGGTTCACGCTGTAGATCGGCGACAGAGCGAGGCCGGCGATGCCGGCAAGCCCCGAGCCCATGCCGAAGGCCATCATGTCGACGCGCCGTGTCGGGATGCCGATGCACGCGGCCATGTCGCGGTTCTGAGTGACCGCGCGGATGTTGAGCCCGAGCGGGGTCTTGCGCACGATGGCCCAGGTGAGCGCCAGCGTCACCGCCGCGAAGGCGATGGCAAACATGCGGTTCCAGGTGAAGATGAAGTCGCCGATGACCGGCACCCCGCCCGACACATAGAACGGCGTCTCGAACTGCATGTTCTGGGTGCCGAACACCACGCGCACGAGGTTGACGAGGAACAGGCTCACCGCCCAGGTGGCGAGCAGGCTCATCAGCGGGCGCTTGTAGAGATGGCGCAGCAGCAGCGCCTCGAGCGCGATGCCGATGGCGGCGGTGACGAGGAAGGCGACCGGAATGGCGAGGACGAGATACCAGTCGAGCAGCGCCGGCGCGGCCACCCGCAGCCCCTGCTGCACCAGCCAGGTGACATAGGCGCCGATCATGATCAGCTCGCCCTGGGCGAGGTTGATGACGCCCATCAGCCCGAAGATGATGGCGAGGCCGATGGCCGCCATGAACAGGATCGAGGCGAAGCTCAGCCCGTTATAGAGCGTGGCCAGAATATCGCCGAGGGCGATGCCACGCGCGATGCGCGCGCTCGCCGCGTCCACCGCGGCGCGGAACTCCGGGTTCGCGGCATAGGCCGGGTCGCTCTCCAGCGCCGCGATACGGGTCAGCGCGCGCCGGCTCGGATTTTCCGCCACCCGGCCGATGGCGCGGATGCGGGCGGCAGGGTCCGAGGCGTTCAGCGCGGCGGTCTGGGCGAGGGTGTCGATCTGTTCCTTGAGCCCGGCATCGCTTTCCGCCGCGGCGGCGGTGTCGAGCAGCCCCTCGGGTATTTGCGCCGGGCGGCGCTCCAGCGTCTTCAGCGCGGCCGCGCGCTGGGCGACGTCGGGCGCGCTGCGCAGGGCGAAGGCGGCATCGGCCAGTTCGAAGACCGGTCGGTTCTTGAGGCTGAGCAGCGGCGAGCGGGGCGTGCCGGCCACCGCGCGGGGCGTGCGGGTCACCGCATCGCGGCCACCCTCGTCGAGCACGGCGCCGGCATCGTCGCAGCCGAGCTTGCGGTCGATGACGGCGCGGGCGAGCGGCGCGGCGAAGGCCCGGTCTTCCGCGCTGCCGGAGGCGGCGGTCGCGATCAGCGCCGTGCCGGCCCGGCCCATCGCGGCCGCGTCCCCGCACAGTTCCTGCACGAGACCCGCGCGGTCGAGCGTCTGCGCCCCGGCCGCGGGGGCGAGGAGCGGGCCGCCGGCCACGAGGCCGACGAGGAGAAGAGCAAAACGCGCCAGCTTCATCGGGAACTCAAGGCGGCGCATGGCGGTGGAAGGCCATGCGCGGCGAGTGAACGGGGGTAGGCGGTCGTGGCCAGGAGGACCGTCATGCCCGGGCTTGACCCGGGCATCCACGTCTTGCGGCAAAGAGAAGTCGTGGATCCCCGGGCCAAGCCCGGGGATGACGTCATGGGGCGCGGCCCTCAGCCATAGGGGCTGAACGGCACCGGCTTCGGCGTGTCCTTGGACTGCCAGAGGATGTCGAAGCCCTGCTTGTCGTTGACCGAGCCGATGAACACGCCGCGGGCGACGTAGTTGTTCTCGCCGGTCATCGAGATCTTGTAGCCCGACGGGCAGTCGAAGGTGAGGCCGGCGAAGGCCTTGGAGACTTCCGGCACGTCGAAGGAGCCCGCCTTCGCCGCCGCCATCGCCCACAGATGCACGGAATCATAGGCCGAGACCATCGGGTCGATGGACACGGTGCCGCTGAAGGGCACGTTCTTGGCCTTCACATAGGCCGCCCAGTTCTTCAGGAAGGCCTCGTTAGCCGGGCCCTTGGCGTTCTGCAGATAGGCCCAGCAATTGAGGTGGCCGACCAGCTTGGCGGTGTCGAGGCCCTCAAGGTCGGCCTCCACCATGTCGAGGCCCAGCACCGGAATGTCGGTGGCAAGGATGCCCTGATTGGCGAATTCGCGCATGAAGTCCGGGATCGAGTTGCCGACCACGGTGAGGATCACCACCGGCTGGCCGCCGCCTTGGTCCGCAAAGGCGCGGATCTGGTTGACCAGGGTCTGGAAGTTGGAGAAGCCGAAGGGAACGTATTCCTCCTTCCACGCGGTCTCCGGGATGCCCTTGGATTTGAAGTAGCCCTTGAGCTGCTTGTTGATGGTGCGCGGCCACACATAGTCCGAGCCGAGCATGAAGAAGCGCTTGGCGGAGACGCCTTCCTCGCCCATCAGGTAGTCGACGGCCGGCAGCACCGAGCTCGCCGGCGGCGAGTTCACATAGACGACGTTCTTGGAATTCTCGTCGCCCTCGAAATGCAGGGGGTAGTAGAGCAGCCCGTTCTCCTGCTCGACGACCGGCAGCACGGTCTTGCGCGACACCGAGGTCCAGCAGCCGAACAGAGCGGAGACCTTCTCCTGCTGCAGCATCTGCTTGGCGCTCTGGGCGTAGAGCGGCCAGTCGGAAGCGGGGTCGGAGACCAGCACGTCGATGGTGCGTCCGTTGACGCCGCCCTTCGCGTTGATCTCGTCGGCGGCCATCTTCACCACATAGTTCAGCCGGCCTTCGAGATTGGCCATCGTGCCGGAGGAGGAGAAGAGGCAGCCGAGCTTGACCGGGCCGGACTGCGCCTGCGCGCTGCGCAGATAGGCCGGCATGGCGAGGGGGGAGGCCAGCCCGGCGGCGGCGACGCCGCCCGCCTGCAGAAAGGAACGCCGCGTGAACTTGACCATGGACGACACCTCAGGGGGTTCGGAAGATGAGCCGAATTCTGTCGGGGTCCGCTCCGCGCGCAACTTCATATAATGTTCAGCCCTGCCCAATGCCGCGGCAAAGCCGTGAGGGCCGAACGGATTCTGGCACGATTGCCAGAACCCGCCGCATGGGGGATCGGGTAGGCCGGTAAGCCGCGCCGGGTGAAACGCCGCCTTCGCCAGCAAAGAAGGCCCGAGGCCTTCGACGCCTGGAGCCAACTGCTGTTCAAATCGGACGTTTATCCCTGAGAGGGATGGTCTATAGTACTGCCCATATTAAGCGCATGCTCAGGAGATGTGCGGCTGCCGGTCGCCGTGCGTCATCGCCTCTCGGGAGCGCCCAGCCAATGGGAAGGAACCGGACCGCCATCTGATCCGTCAACGCTAGCTGAGGACCGATCCGTGCGACATTCACAGTTCACCGACACTGAGATTCTCCACCTCGTCCGCGAAGCCGATGCCGGAGTTCCGGTCGATGAGATCTGCCGGACGGCCGGGGTTTCGCTGCGCACCTTCTACCGCTGGCGCCGGCGCTTTGGCGGGTTGAGCGTGCCCGCCGTCGAACGCATGAAGGAGCTGCAGGCGGAAAACCTGCGGCTGCGCCTGCTGGTCAGTAATTTGTCCGAGCGCCTGCACGACGCGCCCTCCTCGGATGGCCGGTCCTCACCGGTCTTGAGCGATCCGGTCCGGCTTCCTCCCGGCCGCGCCTCCGTGCTGGCCGCCGAACGCTGCGGCGGCGCCGTGGTGGGTCGCTTCGCCTCGGTACGCGGCACACGGTGAGAGAGCGCGCGGTCGCGGACGCCTTGCGCGATGTTGCGCGCAACGTTCTGAGCAGCCGGGCGGGCGAGGAGCACCATCCGGCGCGCCGCATAAGAAAAAGGGCCGGCGGGAAGGTGTTCCCGGCCGGCCCTGAGCATGCTGAAAAGTAAAACCGCGCCGATTACTGGCGGTATTGCTGGATGCGGGTGGTGCGCAGGCCGGCGAGGCCATGGCGGTCGATCGAGGCCTGCCAGGACAGGAACTCCTCGGTCGTCAGAGTGTAGCGCTTGCAGGCCTCCTCAAGGCTGAGAAGACCGCCGCGCACGGCGGCAACGACCTCCGCCTTGCGGCGGATAACCCACCGCCGGGTGTTGGGCGGGGGTAGATCGGCAATGGTTAACGGACTTCCGTCCGGCCCGATTACATATTTCACCCTCGGGCGGTAGGGCTCGGTCATGTTACGCTCACTCAATACACGCGATCAATGAGAGTAGGTTACCTGCCGAGGCTTAAATATTTCCCTAAGCGAATCACGCTCTGGTGAAGTCGCGACACGTAGGAGCTTGTTAATAGTTGCGCAGGACTTTGTTTACCTTTGCCGCCCCAACGGAAGAGGTATTCCGAGGCCGACCGGGCCTTGTCGCACGACAAGGGTTCATAGAAGCGCCACGGTGCCCTATATAACGGGGGTCAACGCCTTCCCGTCTCCGCTCCTGTCCTCGCACACGGTCCGCGCCCGCCGCATGATCCGCCTCGACGACGCTTCAAGCTTCCCCGGCCGCTCCCCCGCCGAGACCCGCGTGGTCGTGGCCATGTCCGGCGGCGTGGATTCCTCCGTGGTCGCCGCGCTGTATGCGCAGGCGGGCTACGATGTGCTGGGCGTGACGCTGCAGCTCTATGACCATGGCGAGGCGATGCACCACCGGCCGGGCGCCTGCTGCGCGGGCCAGGACATCTATGATGCGCGCACCGTGGCCGAGCGGCTGGGCATTCCCCATTACGTGCTCGATTATGAGAGCCGCTTCCGCCACGCGGTGATCGAGCGCTTCGCCGATGCCTATGCGGCCGGCGAGACGCCGATCCCCTGCGTCGACTGCAATCGCACGGTGAAGTTCCGCGACCTCTTGGAGACCGCGCGCGACCTCGGCGCCGACATTCTCGCCACCGGCCATTACGTGACCAGCCGCCCGCTGCCCAATGGCCGGCGCGCGCTGTTCCGCCCGCTCGACGAGAGCCGCGACCAGAGCTATTTTCTCTATGCCACCACCCAGGCGCAGATCGACATGCTGCGCTTCCCGCTCGGCGAGACCAGCAAGCCGGAAGTGCGCGCGCTGGCCGAGAGCTTCGGCCTCAAGGTGGCGGACAAGCCGGACAGCCAGGACATCTGCTTCGTGCCGAACGGGCACTACACCGCGATAGTCGAGAAACTGCGGCCCGAGGCGGCCGAGCCGGGCGACATCGTGCATCTCGACGGGCGGGTGCTGGGCCGTCATGCCGGCGTGATGCGTTACACGATCGGCCAGCGCAAGGGCCTCGGCATCGCCGCCGCCGAACCGCTTTATGTGGTCGGCATCGATGCGCGCGCCCGGCGCGTGCTGGTCGGGCCGCGTGAGGCGCTGGGCGTCACCGTCATCCGCGTCGATGAGGTGAACTGGATCGGCGATGAAACGTTGGAAGAGGCGGCGGGGGCCGGGCGCGAAGTCTATGTGAAGGTGCGCTCGGCGCGCGCGCCGGTGCCCGGCCATCTCGCCCGCGCGGCCGATGGTGGCATCGACGTGCATCTGGCCATGGCCGAGGAGGGCGTCGCGCCCGGCCAGGCCTGCGTCTTCTACGAGGATGGCGCGGCGGCCTCACGCCTCTTGGGCGGCGGCGTCATTCGACGGGCGCGGGAGACCTTCACGGCGGTGACACGCGACATTGAGATGGTGTCGCGTACCGCGTGAGTCGCAGTTTTCAAGGCAGGCCGCGCAGCGGCCGGGTAACAGGGCAGGGGACACGCATGACGCCGACCGATCTCGATCGCGCCACCGTTGAGGAAGCCTATGCCCGCTGGGCGCCGGTTTATGACGTGGTGTTCGGCGCGGTGTTCGAGCCCGGCCGCAAGGTGGCGATGAAGGCGGCGGAACGGATCGGCGGGCGCATCCTCGACTTCGGCGTCGGCACCGGCTTCGCGCTGCCCGCCTATAAGCGCAGCAACCGCATCGTCGGCATCGATATCTCCGAGCCCATGCTGCAGAAGGCCCGCGAGAAGGTGGAGAAGGAAAACCTCTCCCATGTCGAGGGCCTGTGCCTGATGGACGGCGCGCATATGGGCTTTGCCGATGCGAGCTTCGACGTGGTGATCGCGCAGTTCGTCATCACCGTTGTGCCGCACCCGGAGGAGACGCTGGACGAAATGGCCCGCGTGCTGAAGCCCGGCGGCGAGATCATCCTGGTCAACCATCTCGGCGCCGAGGACGGCCCGCGCGCCGTGTTCGAACGCTGGTTCGCCCGCAAGGCCCGCAAGCTCGGCTGGCGCCCGGAATTCCAGTTCCGCCGCCTGCGCAACTGGGCGCTGGCCAATGGCACCGTTGACCTCCCCATCCCCCGCGACGTCGCGCTCGGCATGTACACCATGGTGCGCTTCCGCAAGCGCACGGCAGCCGAGATCGCCGCGGCGGGCGCCGATGAGCCGGAACTGGTGGCGCTGGCGGGGGTGACGGCGGCCTCGGCCGGAAACCTCAAAACACCACGCTCGTCCGCAGCCCGATCACCGTCGCGTTGCGCAGGGGTTCGGTCGGGGCGGTGCTGTCCGGCTGGGGGACGTTGCCGCCGGGGTGGATGATGTACTGCATGAAGGGCTGCACGCTGAGCCAGGGCGTCACCGCCGCCTGATAGGTGACTTCCAGCACCGCCTCATAATCCATTACCGGGGCTGCCGCGCCCGGCCTCCTCACAGCCAGCCCATATCCGGTCCCACCGGCACGATGCCGGTCGGGTTGATGGTGGCGTGGCTCTCGTAATAGTGCCGCTTGATGTGGGTGAAATCGACCGTGCCGGCGACGCCGTCGCGGTGGTAGAGCGCGCGCACGAAGCGTTTCAGGTTGGGGTAATCGACGATCCGGCGGATGTTGCACTTGAAATGGCCGACATAGACCGGGTCGAAGCGGATCAGCGTGGTGAAGAGGCGGATATCGGCCTCGGTCAGCACCTCGCCCATCAGCCAGGACTGGCCCTCCAGCCGCGCATTCAGCTCGTCCAGCAGGACGAACAGGGCGGCGACGGCTTCCTCATAGGCGTCCTGCGCGGTGGCGAAGCCGGCCTTGTAGACGCCGTTATTCACCGCGTCATAGATGCGGGCGTTGAGCGCGTCGATCGCCTCGGCGAGCGCGGCCGGGTAGTAATCGTGCCGGTCGTCCGTGAAGGCGTCGAAGGCACTGTTGAGCATGCGGATGATCTCCGCCGACTCGTTGCTGACGATGGTGCCGCGCATGCGGTCCCACAGCACGGGCACGGTGACGCGGCCGGAAAAGGCGGGGTCGGCGGCGCGGTAGACCTCATAGAGCCGCTGCGCGCCGAGCACGGAATCCGTCGTCGCGGCCGGCGTGCGGCGCGCGGCATGGTCGGCGAAGACCCAGCCCTCATGCCCCATATGGGGATCGACCACGCTGACGGAGATGACGCTTTCCAGCTTCTTCAGCGCGCGCAGGATGAGGGTGCGGTGCGCCCAGGGGCAGGCGAGCGAGACATAAAGGTGGTAGCGCCCGGCCTCCGCCGGAAAGCCGCCCTCGCCGGATGGGCCGGGGGCGCCGTCCGGCGTCACCCAGTTGCGGAAGCGCGTGGTGGTGCGCACGAAGCGCCCGCCGGTGCTCGAGGTATCGTACCATTTGTCGACCCATTGGCCGTCGACCAGCAGTCCCATCGCGTCCTCCCTGTTAGGCTCAACGTAGCGCGCGGGACAGCCGGTGACAGGCAAAAGCGTGTGCGTTGGCGCGGGGGCGCCTTTGCAGGCCTGCCTCAGCAGCTCTGCCTCAGCCGGGCGGCAGGCGCTTGTAATAGATCAGGGTGCCGGTGAGGCCGCCATGGGGCTTCAGCGCATAGTCGGGGATCTCGCCGGAGAACACGAATCCTTGCTTCTCATAGAGCCCGGCCGCGCCTTCCTCGCTCGCGGTGTCCAGAACCAGCAGGCTGCGCCCGGCGGCGATGGCGTGGCGCTCGGCCTCGCTCAGCAGCGCGCGGGCAAGGCCCCGGCCGCGATGGGCGCGGGCGGTCATCATCTTGGCGATCTCGGCGCGGTGCGGCTGGTTCTCCGGCAGGCCGAGCACGAGGGTCACGGTGGCGGCGAGTTCGCCTTCGACGAAGGCGCCGAGGATGATGAGCTCGCCCTTTGCTGCCCGCTCCAGCCCCGCCTGCCAGAAGGCCAGCGCGCGGGCGGGATCGAGCGGGTGCATGAAGCTGACGGAGCCGCCGGAGGCGACGGTCTCGACCAGCAGTCCGGCAAGGGCGGGCGCGTCGGCGGTGGCGAGCGGGCGGATGAACGGGGCAGGGGGTGGGGAACGGGTCGGCATCGGTCAGGTCTCGGGCAGGCTCACAGGCGGGTCAGGGTGACGATGTAACGGCAGGGGGCGCCGCTCTCATTGGCGAAGGTGACGTCCGCCGGCGGGCCGAAGCCGAGGCAGTCGCCGGCACCCAGCACATGGCGGTCGCTCCCCTCGGTGAGGGTGAGCGTGCCCGCGCGCACCTGCAGGATCTGGCGGATATGGCCATAGGAGGCGGCCGGCAGCGTGACGCGCGCGCCGGGAGGCAGCTCGACCTCGACCATCTCGACGGGATGATCCGGCCGGGCGAAGATCTGCCGGCGCGTATAGCCGGTCTCGGGATCGCGCCAGAGCGGCTGATCGGCGGCCCGCGACAGTCGCTCGCCGCCCTCCGCCCGCAGCAGAAGACCCGCGAGGGTAAGATCGAAGGCGGCGGCGAGGCGCACCAGCGTCGCGGCGGTGGGGCTCATTTCCTCGCGCTCGATCTTGCTGATCGTGGCTTTCCCGACGCCGGAACGGGCGGCAAGATCGGCCAGCGACCAGCCTCGCGTCTCGCGTTCGAGGCGCAGGCGACGGGCAAGGCGGCGGGTGGTGTCGTCCATTAAAAGAGACATAAATCTCTTATAATAGACAGGCAAGCTCTCGGCAACGGGCCTCCGACGCCCCGTTCTCCCCTTCACCCCACGCCATGCCGCTTCACCTTGCGTTCCCCCTGTGCTATCCGGGCGCCCTTCATGGGGATGGACATGTTCCGGTTGCCGGCCCAGCGACGACGAGACGAGCGGACCCGCCGCGCCTTTGCGCGCGCGTTCCCGTTTGCCTGCGCCCGCCCGCGGCCGTGATGCACGTCTCGTGATCAACGCCTGCCGCGCTCGGGCGAGCCTGCCGACCCTTGAGCGCCGAGTGGCCCCATGACCGATCTGTCCGTTTCGCTGTTTCCCGAAAATCCCGCCGACGATGCCGCCATTGACCGGCTGGTCGCACGCACCTTCGGCCCTGGCCGTTTCGCGCGCACGGCCTATCGGCTGCGCGAGGGAAACCCGCATCGGCGCGATCTCTCTTTCACCGCCTATATCGGCACCATGCTGGTCGGCTCGGTGCGGCTGACGCCGATCACCATCGGGACGACGCCGGCGCTGCTGCTCGGCCCGCTCACCGTCGAGCCGCCCTTCCGCTCGCACGGCATCGGCCGGCGGCTGGTGGAGAGGGCGCTGGAGGTCGCGCGCGGGCAGGCAGCCGGCGAGGGCGCGGCGCGCCTCGTGCTGCTGGTCGGCGATGAGCCCTATTACGGGCGGATGGGCTTCAAGCGCGTGCCGCGCGGTCAGGTGAGCCTGCCGGGCCCGGTCGATCCGGCGCGCGTGCTGGTGTGCCCGCTCGATGCGACGCCGATGGAGGCGGTGCGCGGGGCGGTGCGCAAGGGATTTTCGCCGGTGGCGCGCGCCTCGGCGTGAACAGGTGGCCGGTCAACCGGCCCATGTTGAGGGAGAGCGGGGATGGATGAGGCACGCCGGGCGGTCGCCGCCATGCATGTGGACGATCTGAAGACCATCCTTGGCCGCATGGCGCCGGGGATGCAGCTCACCGTCCCCGATGAGTGGCTGGAGCGCCGCATTGACGGCACCCGCGCCAGCCGCGCTGCGCTCATCAGCGACATCGCCCGGCAATATTGCTGCATCCTGCGCCCGAACATCGCCTCGCAGACCTTCGAGAAGCAGGAAGTGCCCTATACGGGGTGAGGCGGGGCAATGCCCCGCCTGCCGGCACGAATTAGCGCCCCTCCCGCGCCCAGGCGGCGGCGACGCCGGCGAGCAGGATCAGCAGGCCCGACAGCCCGGCAAAGAGCGGGAACAGGCCGAGCCCGCGCACCACCGACACGTCGCGCATCTGCAGGCCCATCCAGTCCTCCCCGGCGAAGCGTTCGCCCGAGCGCACGGCGACGACGCGCGGCACGCCGCCGGCGAGATCCGCCATGCGCCAGATGCCGCCGCCGGTGGCTTGAATCGTCGGGCGCAGCGTCTCGGTGGTTGACGTCACCTCGGCGAATTCACGCGGGTTGAGCGGGCCGACATTGACCAGCGCCGTATGCGTGCCGTCGCTCGCCCGCCACAGGCCCAGCGTGTCCGCCGGGAAGGTGGCGCGGAACAGGCCGGGCTCGGCGCTGGTGAGCGTCAGGCTGCGCGTCTGCCCGGTCGGCGTGGTGATGGTCACCGGCGGGGCGGCATCCCCCATGGTCTGGCGCTCGACGACGATGTCGCCGCCGCGCGCGACCATGCGCAGACGCTCCTCCTCGAGGTCCGGCTCCTTCATCAGCCAGTGCGAGAGGCGGCGCAGCAGGTCGATATAGGGACCGCCGCCCTCGAAGCCGCGCGCCCACAGCCAGAAATGATCGGAGAGCAGCAGCGCCACGCGGCCTTCGCCGACGCGGTCGAGCAGCACGACCGGCTTGCCGTCCGGCCCGTCCATCACGCTGGTACCGCGCGCGCCCTGGGTGTCGATGACGCGGAAGAAGCGCGCCCAGGCCGGCGGGTCGCTCTGCGAGCCCGGCAGAGCGCGTGTGACGGGGTGGCGCTGGCCGGCCTCGGTGAGCTTGGCGCGATAGGGCGTCTCGCTCATCTGGCCGGTCGGGGCGGCCGGCAGGATGGCTTCCAGCGGCGTGTTGTAGACCGAGCCGTCGGAGACATAATCGGTGCCGGCGGCGACCAGCAGCGCGCCGCCTTCCTCCACATAACGCACGATATTGTCGAAATAGATCATCGGCAGCACGCCCTGCTGGGCGTAGCGGTCGAAGATGATCAGGTCGAAATCCTTGATCTTCTGCTGGAACAGCTCGCGCGTCGGGAAGGCGATCAGCGACAGCTCGTTGATCGGCGTGCCGTCCTGCTTCTCCGGCGGGCGCAGGATGGTGAAGTGGACGAGGTCCACATTGGCGTCGGACTTCAGGAGGTTGCGCCAGGTGCGCTCGCCGACATGCGGCTCGCCGGAGACCAGTAGCACGCGCAGCTTGTCGCGCACGCCGTCGATGGAGACGGCGGCGCGGTTGTTCACCGGGGTGAGTTCGCCCTCCAGCGCAGCGGCCTCGATCTCGACGATGTTGGCCCCGGCATGGGCGATCTCGACATCGACCTCGGCCGGCTGGCCGGCGGTGATGATGGGGCGCGCCACCACCTCGCCATCGCGCCGCACGGTGACGGCGACACGCGCCCCGGCCGGAGCGCCCTCATCCTCGACCCGGTAGCCGATGGTCTGGGGCTGGCCCACAATTCCGAAGCGCGGCGTCGAGGTCAGCGCCACGCGCCGGTCGCGCTCGCCCGCCTGGCCGGAGATGATGGCATGGACAGGCGCGCGGAAGCCGAGCGCGGCGATGGTGGCGGGAATGTCGTGGACCCGCCCATCGGTGAGGAAGATGGCGCCGGCCACCCGCTCGGGCGGCACATCGGCGAGGCCGGCGGAGAGGGCGGTGAACAGGCGGGTGCCGTCCACCTCGCCGGCGCCGCCGCCGGCATCGATGAAGCGCACCTCCGCGCCCTGTTCCTTCAGCCGGGCGAGGCGGGTCTCCAGCTCGGCGCGGGCCGCGTCGGTCATCTGGGTGCGGTCGCCGAAATCCTGGCTGGCGCTGCGGTCCACCACCACGGCGACGACGGTGGAGAGCGGCTCGCGCTCCTCGCGCGTCAGCGAGGGGTTGGCGAGCGCCAGCACGGCGAGGGCAATGGCGAGCGCGCGCAGGAGCGAGCCGCGGGTGCGCGAGACGATCACCAAGAGCGCGACCAGCGCCGCGACGACCGCGGCGCCGATGAGCCAGGGCAGCGGGATCAGCGGATCGAAGGCGAGGCCGAGATTCATGCGGCGGCTCCTTCGTCAGCGGCCCGGATCGTCATCCCGGACGGCCGAAGGCCGAGCCGGGATCGTGAGCCAGATGGGATGCGATCCCGGATCGCCGGCTTCGCCGCCGTCCGGGATGACGGTGGGGCGACCCGTCCCGCCAGAGGGGTCGTCATGGCCGGGCTTGGCCCGGCCATCCACGCCTTGGGCGCTGACGGCAAGTGCCCGGTTGAAGGGAAGTCGTGGATGCCCGGCCCAAGGCCGGGCATGACGGCGCTCATGTCCGCGTCTGTGCGCAACATCTTCACTGCCCCAGCCTTTCCAGCAGCGCGGGCACATGCACCTGGTCGGCCTTGTAGTTGCCGGTGAGCACATACATCACGAGATTGGCGCCGGCGCGGTAGGCGAGTTCGCGCTGGCGCGGGCTGGTGCCGGACATGGGCAGCAGCGGGCGCCCGTCCTCGCCCACCGCCCAGGCGCCGGCGAGATCGTTGGAGGTGATGACCACCGGCGAGACACCGTCGCCGGCACGGGCCGGGCGTTCCTCGTCGGCATCGGCGGCTGGCAGCGCCTCGACCCAGGTCTGCCCCCCGGTGAAGCGGCCGGGGAAGTCGCGCAGCAGATAGAACGCCTTGGTCAGCACATGGTCGCGCGGCACCGGCTCCAGCTCGGGAATGTCGAGCCCGGAGAGGATGGCGCGCAGCGTCTCGTTGGCCGGCGAGCCCGCTCCGGTGGTGCCGGGAATGGTGGTCTCGGCGTCGCGCGTGTCGAACACGATGGTGCCGCCCTGCTTCATGAAGGCGTCGATGCGGGAGAGCGTCTGTTCCGAGGGGCGCGCGGCGCCGGGGACGATCGGCCAGTAGATCAGCGGGAAGAAGGATAGCTCGTCGCGGGAGAGGTCGACGCCCATCGGGTCGCCGGCTTCCAGCGCGGTGCGATCGCCGAGGAAGTCGGTCAGGCCCTTGAGCCCGGCGCGGCTGACGTCGTCGGTGGTGGCGTCGCCGGTGATGACATAGGCGAGGCGCGTGGCATTGGTCGCCTTCACCGCGAAGTCGATCTCCGCCGGGGTCATCGGCGTGTCCGCCCGCTTCGCCGCGGGCGCAGGAGCCGCTTGGGCGGGAGCGGCGGGTGCCGTCTGGGCGCGAAGCTCACCCATTGGCGCGGCGGCGAGCAGGGCGGCGAGCGCCAGCACGGCGCTGGTGGCTGCGCGGCGCGTGGTGAGGCGCGACAGGCCGCCGGCCAGCAGGAAGACGATCATGGCATCGATCAGCAGGAGGGCGAGAAGGGCGAGGAGCAGCGGCGCGCGCAGATCGCGCGGGGTGGCGTCGCGGTAGGGTTCGAGCCGCCCGAGGCTGGTCAGATCCAGTGCCACCAGCCGGTCGCGCGGCAAGAGGGCGTTGACCGCCACCAGCCCCTCGGGCGGGCCGTAGAAGCCGGGCGGATGGTCGGCGCTGGCGCGGCCATTGAAGCCGAGCGGGATCGCCTTGGCGGTCGGCGTCACCGGCCGGAAGGCGCCGAAGCCGTCGAGGATGCGGCTCGGCGGCACGGTCTCGCCCGCCAGCACAGTGCCGCTGCTACCATCGGCGGCGACTTCCGCCGCACTCGACCCGCCCAGCGCCACGACGCGGCGGAGCATGTCGACGAAAGCGCCGGAGAGCGGCAGGTTCGACCAGGAGGTGTCGGCGGTGACATGGAACAGCACCAGCGTGCCGGCGCCCCGCCGCTCGCCGGTGACCAGCGGCGTGCCGTCGGTCAGCGTCGCCCAGGTGCGCGAGCCGAGCAGCCCGTCCGGTTCGGCGAGAACCTGGCGCTGCACGCTCACATCATTGGGCACGGCGACATCGCGGAATGGGCTCTCGGGCGTGAAGCTGCCCAGCGCCTGCGGCTGCTCCCAGGAGAGCGAGCCTCCGAGCACGCGCCCGCCGCGGCGCAGCGTCACCGGCACGAGGTCGTCCGAGCCATTGGCGAGGCGCGGGCCGGCGAAGCGGATGAGCACGCCGCCGCCCTCGATCCAGCGGGCGAGGCGGGCATGGGTCTCCGGCGGCAGGTTGCCGATGTCGGAGAGGATGATGACCGGCAGCTTGTCGTTGATGAAGCGGTCCACCGCCTCGGCGCTGCCGGCGCCCTCGGCGGTACGCACATCGGCGAAGGGGGCGAGCGCCCGGGTGAGGTAGTAGGAGGAAGCGAGCAGCGGCTGGCGCTGGTCGGCGGCCGTGCCGGAGACGAGGCCAACCGTGCGGCGGCGCCAGCGCTTGTCGAGAAGCTGCACCGCGCCGGCGGAGGCCTCGTCCGCGATATCGAGGCGGGCGACGTCGTTGCGGATCTCCACCGGCAGGTCGAAGCGCGCTTCGGTCTCGCGGGCGCCGGGCTCGAATGCGAAGGGGGCTTCTCCGAGAGCGAGGCCGCGCATGTCGAAAGCCCGCACCGTGCCGGCGCGGGCCACGGTCTCGCGGTCGGCGCGGATGACCTTGACGGTGAGCGCGTCAATGGCGTTGTCGGCGGCGACCAGCGCCAGCGGCTCGCGCACGCCGTCGGCCAGCGTGGTGAGCGGACGATCACCCACGGCGGCGGCGATGTCGGCGGGCACGCCCTCGGTGCCCTCCAGCCCGACGCCGTCCGAGAGATAGATCACCGAGGCCTGCGGCGCGCCGGCGATGGCCTTGCGCAGGCTGGCGAGCGCCGGAGCCCGGTCCGGCACGAAGGCGACGGGGGCGAGCGAGCGCAGCCGCTCGCGGGCCTCGCGCGGGGTCATCACGCGCGGCTCCAGCGGTGGCTCGCCGGTGGGAATGAGCACGATGCCGCGCCCTTCGAGATCGGCATCGGCCACCACGCCCTCGGCACTGGCGCGGCGCGCGGCCCAGCCGGCGGCGGCGGGCCAGCCGGAATCGATCAGCAGCACCACGGGGCCGCTGGAGGCGGGGCCGGCGACCGGGGGATTCCACACCGGCCCGGCGGCGGCGATGATGATGACGGCGGCGAGCAGGAGGCGAAGCGCGGTGAGCCACCAGGGCGTGCGCGCCGGGGTCTCTTCCTTCGGCGGAATGTCCAGCAGCAGCCGCATCGGCGCGAAGGCGATGCGGCGCGGGCGCGGCGGCACGAGGCGCAGCAGGAACCACAGCAGCGGCAGGCCGATAAGCGCCGAGAGCAGCAGCGGGGTGGTAAAGGCGAGGGGAAGACCGAACAGGCCGCTCATCGCGCGCTCCTCATGCCGGGCTTCCGGTTGTCGCGACGGCCGGATCGGCCGGCTGGCCTTCCGGGTGGGCGGTGACGCCAAAGCTGCCGCCGCTCATCCGGGCGTGGAGCGCGAGCAGAAGCTCGCTCGCCGGGCGGTCGGTGCGATGGACGAGGAAGCTCCAGGTGCGGCGCTCGGCCTCGCGGCGGATGATGGCGCGGTGGGTGGCGACGCGGGCTACATAATCCTCGCGCACCGTCTCGGCCCGGCCGATGGTGAGCACGGCGCCGCTTTCCGGCTCGCGGAACTCAACGCGGCCGGAAAAGGGGAAGGTCTCCTCCGCCGGATCGCAGACCTGCACCACATGGCCATGCGCGCCGGAGGCGGACAGGCCAGCGAGGCTTTCCACCACCTCGGCCGTCGGGCTCCACAGATCGCCGAGCAGCACCACTTCCGCCAGCGGCGAGGGCGCGAAGGCCGGCGGCAGGCTCTGCGGCAGGCTGGGGGCGTGGACAAGCGACTCGGCCATCTTCTCCACGATGTTGCGGGTGGCGGACGGGCGCATGACGCCGGGAATGCCGACGCGCTCGCCCCCGCGCACCAGCAGCTCGGCCAACGCGAAGGCGAGGATCAGCGCACGGTCGCGCTTGGTCTCCCACACCAAAGGCGAGGCGAAGACCATGGAGGTGGAGAGGTCCGGCCAGATCCACACCGTGTGGGCGGCTTCCCATTCGCGCTCGCGGACATACAGATGGTCGTCGCGCGCCGAGCGGCGCCAGTCGACGCGGGACGAGGGCTCACCATCCATGAAGCGGCGGTACTGCCAGAAGTTCTCGCCGGTGCCGGCGCGGCGGCGCCCATGCAGCCCATGATAGACGCTGGCGGCGATCTTGCGCGCCTCCAGCACGAGGCGCGGCATGGCCGCGACCAGACCGGCCGCATCCTGCGCGGCGCTTCTCACGGCGGTGTCGGCGTCGAACTCCACGCGCTCAACTCTCCTTCGCCCGGCTCAACGAGCCGGCAAGTCGGCGGGACGGAGGTCCGCCCCGCAATCACGCCTTACCCGATGCGGCGGGTCAGCTTGGCGATGAGGCCCGGCACGCTCTCGCCGTCCGCCCGCGCGGCGAAGGTAAGCGCCATGCGGTGCTTCAGGATCGGTTCGGCCAGCGCCACCACATCGTCGATGGAGGGCGCATAACGCCCATCCAGCAGGGCGCGGGCGCGCACCGCCAGCATGAGCGACTGCGAAGCGCGCGGGCCGGGGCCCCAGGCGATGAACTTGCCGAGGTCGCCGGCATCGGGGCCGGGACGCGCCGAGCGCACCAGCGTGAGGATCGCCTCCACCACCGATTCGCCGACCGGAAGGCGGCGCACCAGCCGCTGGGCGGCGGCAAGGTCGTCCGCCGTCATCACCGCCTTGGGCTTGGTCTCCTCGGCGCTGGTGGTGTCGAATAGGATCTTCCGCTCGGCGTCGCGGTCGGGATAATCGACGTCGACCTGCATGAGGAAGCGGTCGAGCTGGGCTTCGGGCAGCGGGTAGGTGCCCTCCTGCTCCAGCGGGTTCTGCGTCGCCAGCACATGGAACGGCTTGGGCAGATCATGCCGCGCGCCGGCGACCGTCACATGGCCTTCCTGCATGGATTGCAGCAGCGCCGACTGGGTGCGCGGCGAGGCGCGGTTGATCTCGTCCGCCATCAGCAGCTGGGCGAAGACCGGGCCGGGGATGAAGCGGAAGGAGCGCCGCCCGCCGGCGCTTTCCTCCAGCACCTCGGCGCCGAGAATGTCGGAGGGCATGAGATCCGGGGTGAACTGAACGCGCCGCGCATCGAGCCCGAGCACGACGCCGAGCGTTTCCACCAGCTTGGTCTTGGCGAGGCCGGGGACGCCGACCAGCAGGCCATGGCCGCCGGAGAGGATAGTGATGAGCGTGCGCTCGACCACCGCCTCCTGGCCGAAAATGACCGCGCCGATGCCGGCCCGGGCGGCGCGCACATTCGCCGCCGTGCTCTCGGCCGAGCGGATGATCATCTCGTCGAGGGATTCGAAATTCTCGCCGGTGGCGGATGTCATGCCGTGCTCCTTCAAATCCCGGAGCCAGAGCGTGCGCCCCGGCCCCTTCTCGACCCTACTGCCCGCCGCCGGCTCATGGTGCACTGCAACAAGACTCGATGCAATGTACCCGGCCGGAGGCCGCGCGGGCCGGGCGCGGGGAACGCGGCCAGCCGTTGCGGACTTTCGCTCAGGGCAGCTTACGCTATCTTGCGACCGCGTCGACTATCGGGCGGGGGATCACGAAGCCGCGATTACCCCTGTGTGACAGAGAATATTCCGTGATTTCAGCATCTTCCGGGCGACTTGACGAATTGGTGCGCGCGGTGGGGACAAGCCCCGGCCGCCCGCTGCCGCCGGTCGAGCGCTGGAATCCGCCCGATTGTGGCGAGATCGACATCGTGATCGACCGCGAGGGCGTGTGGCACCATGAGGGCCGGCCGATCCGCCGCGAGGCGCTGGTGAAGCTGTTCGCCTCCGTTCTCACCCGCGAGGGCGGGCGCCATGTACTGGTGACGCCGGCGGAAAAGCTGGGCATCCGGGTGGAGGACGCGCCGTTCCTCGCTGTCGACATGGCTGTGGAGGAGGCGGCGGGTGCCGGGCCGGTGCTGGTGTTCCGCACCAATCTCGATGATCTCGTGCGCTGCGATCGCGAGCATCCGCTGCGTTTCGACGCACAAGCGCGTGGCTCTGGGGGCGCGGGCGACATTCGTCCCTATATCCATGTGCGGCGGGGCCTGTGGGCCCGGCTCACCCGCGCGGTCTTCCTCGACCTCGCCGAACGGGTGGAGGAGCGCGAGGTCGAGACTGGGGATGGCGCGCGCCGCGCCGTCTATGGTGTCGCCTCGGGAACCGAGTTCTTCGTGCTCGCCCTGGTGGACGACGCAACAGCCGACGGTGACGCGACGCGATGAACGCCCTGACCGACAGCCTGACCGAGGCGATGACCGATGCCTTGCCGACCGCGCTGCGCGAACTGCCGCCGGCTGCGCCGCTGGGGCTGGAGCCTTTCCGCGCCCGCGCCCGGCTGCGGCTCGCCGCGAAGCCGGACCTCACCGGCGATCCCGCCCGCGGCGACCATGAACTGACCCCGCAATATCGCGGCCTCGTCGAGACGCTGCCGCTGCGCGGGGCGGCGGTGCTGATCCCGATTGTCGCGCGGGAGCAGCCGACCGTGCTGCTCACCCTGCGCTCGGCGAACCTGCCGAACCATCCCGGTCAGATCGCCTTTCCCGGCGGCAAGATCGACCCGCAGGACGATGGCCCGCTCAGCGCCGCACTGCGCGAGGCGGAGGAGGAGGTGGGGCTGGCGCGTGGGCTCGTCGAACCGCTGGGCTATCTCGACCCGTACCTCACCCGCACCGGCTTCCGCATCGTGCCGGTGGTCGGCATCGTCCAGCCGGATTTCGGGCTGACTGTCAATCCCGGCGAGGTGGACGAGGCGTTCGAGGTGCCGCTCCATTTCCTGATGAATGCCGACAATCACCTTCAGGAGACGCGCGAATCGCAGGGGCTGATGCGCACCTTCCACGCCATGATCTATGAGCAGCGGCGCATCTGGGGCGTCACCGCCGGCATCCTGCGCAGCCTCTATGAGCGGGTGTATCTCTGATGGCGCGCATCATCGGTCAGGTTCTGCTCTTCCTGCTGCCCTTCCTCGCCTTCGCGCTCTATCTGCGCTACGGCCGGCGGGTGGACAGCATCTTCGCCGGCTGGTCGGTGCGGGCGCTGCTGGTGTGCTCGGGCCTCGGCATCGTGCTGCTGGCCGGCAGCCTCTATCTGTTCGAGAGCGCCCAGCGTGGGCCGACCACCGGGCGCTATGTGCCGCCGACCTGGCAGGACGGCGTGCTGATTCCCGGCCATATCGAATGAACCCGCTTACCCAGCACCGGCCAGGGCTCGCCCGCGTGCTCGATGCGCTGAACGGGGAGGGCGAGGAGGCCCGCATCGTCGGCGGCGCGGTGCGCGACTGGCTGGTCGGGCGCGGCGTGCGCTCGGATGTCGACATCGCCACCACGGCGCTCCCCGGCGAGGTAACGCGACGCGCCCTTGCGGCCGGGCTGAAGCCGGTGCCGACCGGGATCGAGCACGGCACCATCACCATCGTCGCCGAGGGCGAGCCCTATGAGGTGACAACGCTGCGCGAGGATGTGGAGACCGACGGACGCCGCGCCCGCGTCGTCTTCGGCCGCGACTGGGCGCATGACGCCGCGCGGCGCGACTTCACCATGAACGCGCTCTACCTCACCCGCGAGGGCGCGCTGGTCGATCTCGTCGGCGGGGTGGACGACGCGAAGGCCGGACGGGTGCGTTTCATCGGCGAGGCGGACCGGCGCATCCGCGAGGATTATCTGCGCATCCTCCGCCTGTTCCGCTTTCACGCCGCCTTCGGTCACGGCCCGCTCGACGCCGAGGCGCTGGCGGCGGCGATGCGCAACAGCGCCGGGCTCGGCCAGCTCTCGCGCGAGCGGGTGCGGACGGAACTGCTCAAGCTGCTGGTCGCCCCCGGCGCGGCGTCGACGCTGGCGGAGATGGATGGCGCGGAGCTTCTGGCCCCGGTTCTTGGCCGTGCCGGGGATGTCGCGGTGTTCACCCGGCTCTGCGCCATCGAGGCGGGGCTGGGGCTTGCCCCGGATGCGATTCGCCGGCTCGGCGCGCTGGCGGTGCGCGAGGAAGCGGATGCGCGCGCGCTGCGCGACGGGCTGCGCCTCTCCAATAGCGAGGCCGCGCGGCTTGAAGCGCTCGCCGGCCCCGCTCCCGCACCGGCCATGTGCGTGAAGGGGCAGAAGGCCTTCATCTACCGCATGGGCCGGGCGACCTATACCGACCGGGCCTTGATCGGCTTCGCGCGCTCTGGGGCGGGAATAGACGATGAAGGCTGGCGCGAGTTGCTGGCGCTGGCGGCCGGCTGGGACATTCCCGCCTTCCCGCTCAAGGCCGCCGATTTCCTCGCGCGCGGCCTGAAGCCCGGCCCGGCGCTCGGCGCCGCGCTCAAGCGTGCCGAGGAAGCGTGGATCGAGGACGGCTTCCCGATGGACCGCGCGGTGCTGGACGAGATCGTGCGCGAGGCGGTGGGGTAGGTCGCGCGTAGAGCGCCGCGCGCCCAACGCGCCTATTCCGCCGCCGCTTCCAGCTCGTCGGCGTCGAGGAAACCGCCGGACTGGCGCTGCCAGAGGCGGGCGTAGAGTCCGCCGCGGGCGACCAACTCGGCATGGGTGCCGGTCTCGACGATGCGGCCATGCTCCATCACCACCAGCCGGTCCATGCGGGCAATGGTGGAGAGGCGGTGGGCGATGGCGATCACGGTCTTGCCGGCCATCAGCTCGTCGAGATTGGACTGGATCGCCGCCTCGACTTCCGAATCGAGCGCCGAGGTCGCCTCGTCCAGCACCAGGATCGGCGCGTCCTTCAGCAGCACGCGGGCAATGGCGATGCGCTGGCGCTGGCCGCCGGAGAGCTTCACCCCGCGCTCGCCGACATGGGCATCGAGCCCGACGCGGCCCTGCGGATCGGTCAGCGTGTCGATGAAACCATCGGCATGGGCGCGGCGTGCCGCTTCCCAGATCGAGCCCTCGTCGGCGTCCGGCCGGCCATAGCGGATATTGTCGCGCACCGAGCGGTGCATCAGCGAGGTGTCCTGCGTGACCACGCCGATGCGCGCGCGCAGCGTCTCCTGCGAGACGGCGGCCACATCCTGCCCGTCGACCAGCACCCGGCCGGCTTCCGTGTCATAGAAGCGCAGCAGCAGGCTCATCAGCGTCGACTTGCCGGCGCCCGAGGGGCCGACGAGGCCGACCCGCTCGCCCGGCCGGATGGTCAGGCTGAGATGGTCGATGACGCCCGAGCCCTTGCCATAGTGGAAGCTCACATCCTCAAAGCGGATCTCGCCGGCCGGCACCTTGAGGGCGGGCGCCTGCGCGCGATCGATCACGGTGTGCGGGCGGGCGATGGTGAGGATCGCCTCCTGCACCGTGCCGACATTCTCGAACACGCCGGTCACCACCCACATGATCCAGCCGGACATGTTGGTGATGCGGATGGCAAGGCCGGTGGAGAGGGCGATGGCGCCGAGATTGATCGCCTCGATCGACCACAGCCAGATGCCGAGCCCGCCAATGGCGCCGAGCATGCAGCTGTTGAGCACGCTCACCGTGAGCGCCATGCGGGTGATCTGGCGCTGCTGCGCCTTGAACGCGGTGTTGTGCCGGTCGAGCGCGTCGCGGACATAGCTGTCCTCGCGGTCGCCATGGGCGAACAGCTTCACCGTCATCATGTTGGTGTAGCTGTCGACGATGCGGCCGGAGAGCAGCGAGTTCGCCTCGGAGGTGCTCTTGGAGAGATGGCGCACCTTCGGCACGAAGCGCGACAGGGCGAGCACGTACAGCGCGATCCACGCCACCATCGGCACGGCGAGGCGCCAGTCGGCCTCGGCGAACAGGATGACGGCACTGATGGCGTAGACGCTCACATACCAAAGCGCATCGATCACCTCGACCACCGAGCCGCGCAGGGCCGGGCCTGCCTGCAGCACGCGCTGGGCGATGCGGCCGGCGAAGTCGCTCTGGAAATAGCCGAGCGACTGGCGCACCACCCAGCGGTAGGACTGCCAGCGGATCAGGCTGCCGACATTGGCGGTGATGGTCTGGCGCACCAGCAGGTCGTGCAGCGCGTTGCACAGCGGGCGCGCGATGACCACGACGAAGGCCATCCACATCAGCAGCCCGCCCTGATCGGCGAACAGCGTTGCCGGGCTCGAATGCTGCAACAGGTCGACGATCTGGCCGATATAGCGGAACAGCGACACCTCGACGATGGCGACGAGGAAGGCCGCGCCGAGCGCCGCGATGAACACCCAGCCGGTCTGCCGCACGAAGTGCCAGTAGAACGCCAGAAGGCTTTCCGGCGGCCGGGTGATGGCGGCCGGGCGGAAGGGGTCGATGATGGATTCGAACCAGGCGAAAATGCGCGCGAACATGGGCCGCCTTCTGCGCCCGTCATGCGGCGCCAGTGTGTCGGCTACGCGGACGTGGCAACGGTGGATGAGGCGCACACGCGCCTGACACGAAAGCTCTATACTCAGTCACCGTCCGACTGGGGGATATGCCGATGCAGCCACGCCATCCCGAACATCATCTGCTGAGCCGCGCCGGCTGGCTGCGCGCCGCTGTTCTGGGGGCCAATGACGGCATCCTGTCCACGGCCAGCCTCATCGTCGGCGTGGCGGCGGCGGATGCCGACCGCAGCGCGGTACTGATCGCCGGCATTGCCGGCATGGTAGCCGGTGCGATGTCGATGGCGGCGGGCGAATATGTCTCGGTCTCCTCGCAGTCCGACACGGAAGAGGCGGAGCTGACGCGCGAGCGGGCCGAGCTGGCCGCCGACCCGGAGGGCGAGACGCAGGAACTGGCGGAAATCTACGTGAAGCGCGGCCTCGATCCGGTGCTCGCCGCCGAGGTGGCGCGGCAGTTCATGGCCGCCGACGCGCTGGAAGCCCATGCCCGCGACGAACTCGGCATGAACGAGATCACCGCCGCCCGCCCGGTGCAAGCGGCGTTTTCCTCGGCGGCGAGCTTTGCCGTCGGCGCGGCGCTGCCGCTCGCCACAGTGCTCATTGCCCCGCCGGCGTCGCCGCCGGTCACGGTGTCGGTGGCGGCGCTGGCGTTCCTCGCTTTGCTCGGCGTCGCCGGGGCCAAGGCCGGCGGCTCGGACCCGATGAAAGGCGCCATCCGCGTCACCTTCTGGGGCGCGCTGGCCATGGGGCTGACCTATGCCATCGGCACGCTGTCCGGGCAGGTTCTGTAAGCCTGCCCTTCCGGGCGGCGGCGCGGGGCGCTAGAAGCGGGGGCGCCGAGAGGGAGCCCGCCCATGTCCGCCCCGAATTCCCGAGATGAAGCCCGCAACGCCGCGGGCACGCCGATCGACCCGGCCCGGATCGCGGCCGACAAGGCGGCCGCGCGCGGCTGGTTCGAGGAACTGCGCGACCGCATCTGCGCCGCCTTCGAGACGCTGGAAGACGACGCGCCGGCCGATCTCTATCCCGGCGCGGCCGGGCGCTTCACACGCACGCCCTGGAACCGCACCGACCATAATGGTGCGCCGGGCGGTGGCGGCGTCATGTCGATGATGCATGGCCGGCTGTTCGAGAAGGTGGGCGTCCACTGCTCCACCGTGTTCGGCGAATTCGCCCCGGAATTCCGCAAGCAGATCCCCGGCGCGGAGGAGAACCCGGCCTTCCACGCCACCGGCATCTCGCTCATCGCCCACATGCACAACCCGCATGTGCCGGCGGTGCATATGAACACGCGCTTCGTCGTCACCTCCAAGGCGTGGTTCGGCGGCGGGGCGGACCTTACCCCCGTGCTCGCCGCCCGCCGCACGCAGGACGACCCGGACACGATCGCCTTCCACGCGGCGATGCGCGGGGCCTGCGAGGGGCGGCATGTCGACTATGGCCGCTACAAGGAATGGTGCGACGAGTATTTCTACCTGCCGCACCGCAAGGAGCCGCGCGGCATTGGCGGCATCTTCTATGACTGGCTGGATTCGGGTGACCGGGAGGCGGATTTCCACTTCACCCGCGCCGTGGGCCTTGCCTTCCTCGATGTTTACCCGGCGCTGGTGCGGGCCAACTTCGCCAAGCCTTGGACCGAGGCCGAGCGCGAGGAACAGCTCATCCGCCGCGGGCGCTATGTGGAGTTCAACCTGCTCTATGACCGCGGCACGATCTTCGGCCTGAAGACCGGCGGCAATATCGATTCGATCCTCTCCTCCATGCCGCCGGTGGTGAAGTGGCCGTGACGCTTCGCTAGCGGCCGCTGTTAGGCGCTACCCACCTGCCGCAGCGCCTCGCCGAGAATCATCGCGCCGGCCAGCGCCACGTTGATCGAGCGCGCCCCCGCGACCAGCGGGATGACGATTCGCGCATCCGCGCCCTCATGCACCGCCTCCGGCACGCCCGCGCTCTCGCGGCCGAGCAGCAGCACGTCGTCGCCGGCGAAGGCGAAGGCCGTGTAGGGCAGGGCGCCGCGCGTCGTCGCCAGCACGAGACGCCGCCCCTCATCCCGGCGCCAGGCCTCGAAGGCGGCAAAGCTCGCATGGCGGCGGATCGTCGCGCGGTCGAGGTAGTCCATCCCCGCCCGGCGAAAGCCCGCATCCCCCACCGGAAAGCCCGCCGGCTCGATGATGTGCAGCGGCAGGCCGAGGCAGCCGCAGAGCCGCGCCAGCGTGCCGGCGTTCTGGGCGATGTCGGGCTCGTAGAGGGCGAGGGCGAGCGGCATGAACGACCTTGTGACGGTGGCGGATGGTGGCCTAGCGCGGGGCGGTGTGGCGATGTCCGTGTGGCGGCGGTGTTGCAGGGTTGACGCAAGGGGGGCAAAGGCGGGGGGCAGGACGGACTGCCGCACTGCCTTCATCTGGACAAGGAGTTGCCCGGATGCAATTAGAGGCACTCGAAGGTAAGGTCGACCGTGGGCCATGCTTTCGCGCGCATGTCCCAGGCGCGAGCGGCAGAATTCGGCACTGGGGCGAATGTGTGCGGGATCGCGCTGCGGTCGCAGGCATAAGGGGAAAGGAAACCATCGTGGCAACAACTGGTACGGCGGAAACCACGCGCCGCGACTTTCTCTATATAGCGACCGGCGCCATGGGCGCGGTTGGTGCCGCCGCCCTCGTGTGGCCTTTCGTCTCGCAGCTTCAGCCCGACGCCTCGGTGCTGGCGCTGTCCTCGACCGAGGTGGACCTGACGCAGATCCAGGAAGGCCAGATCGTCACGGTGAAGTGGCGCGGCAAGCCGGTCTTCGTGTGGAACCGCACGGCCAAGGACATCGAGGAAGGCAAGGCGACCCCGCTGTCCGCCCTGCTCGACCCGGTGGCGCGCAACGCCAACCTGCCGCTCGACGCCCCCGCGACCGATGAGAACCGCGCCGCCAAGGACAAGGAAAAGTGGCTGGTCGTCATCGGCATCTGCACGCATCTCGGCTGCGTGCCGATCGGCCATTCGGGTGAGTATGACGGCTTCTTCTGCCCGTGCCACGGCTCCGAATATGACAGCGCGGGCCGCGTCCGCCGCGGTCCGGCGCCGGAGAACCTGGCGGTTCCGCCCTACACCTTCGTGTCCGACACGAAGATCTCCATCGGCTGATCCGGCGTTCAGGGACACACACAATGAGCGGACACTCCACATTCGAGCCGAAGAATCCGGCGCTCAAGTGGTTCGAGGCCCGGCTGCCCCTGGTCGGCCTGATGCACTCGTCCTTCGTGGCCTACCCCACGCCGCGCAACCTCAATTACTGGTGGACCTTCGGCGGCATCCTGTCGCTGATGCTGGTCTGCCAGATCCTCTCGGGCGTGGTGCTGGTGATGCACTACACCCCGCATGTGCTGTTCGCCTTCGACTCGGTCGAGCACATCATGCGTGACGTCAGCTATGGCTGGCTGATCCGCTACATCCACGCCAATGGCGCGTCGATGTTCTTCATCGCGGTGTACATCCACATGTTCCGCGGCCTCTATTACGGGTCTTACAAGGCCCCGCGCGAGGTGCTGTGGATCCTCGGCTGCATCATCTACCTGCTGATGATGGCGACCGCCTTCATGGGCTATGTGCTGCCGTGGGGCCAGATGAGCTTCTGGGGCGCCACCGTCATCACCAACCTGTTCTCGGCCTTCCCGGTGGTCGGCCCGACCATCGTCGAGTGGCTGTGGGGCGGCTTCGCGGTCGACAACCCGACGCTGAACCGCTTCTTCTCGCTGCACTATCTGCTGCCCTTCATGATCGCGGGTGTCGTCATCCTGCACGTCTGGGCGCTGCATGTGGCGGGCCAGAACAACCCGACCGGCGTCGAGCCGCAGAGCCCGAAGGACACGGTGCCCTTCACGCCCTACGCGACCGTCAAGGACGCGCTCGGCATGGTGGTGTTCCTGATCTTCTTCTCGTGGTTCCTGTTCTACATCCCCAACTATCTGGGTCACGCGGACAACTACATCCCGGCCAACCCGCTGGTGACGCCGGCGCATATCGTGCCCGAATGGTACTACCTGCCGTTCTACGCCATGCTGCGCGCGGTGCCGGACAAGCTCGGCGGCGTGCTCACCATGTTCGGCGCGATCGCGGTGCTGTTCTTCGTGCCGTGGCTCGACACCTCCAAGGTGCGCTCGGGTGCCTACCGCCCGCTGTTCAAGCAGTTCTTCTGGATCTGGGTGGCGGTGTGCATCGGTCTCGGCTGGCTGGGCTCGAAGCCCGCGGAAGGCGGCTACGTCATTGCCGGCCGCATCCTCACCATCTGGTACTTCGCGCACTTCCTGATCATCCTTCCGCTGCTCGGCCTGTTCGAGAAGCCGAAGGCGGTGCCGGCCTCCATCACCGAGGCGGTGCTGGGCAAGTCCAAGGGCGGTGCGCCCGTCGCGGCGGGCGCGGCTGCGCCACAGACCAAGGGTTGATCGGAACATCATGAGCACCACCATGTCCTTCCGTTCCGCTCTCCTCCGTCCGCTCGCCGCCGGCGCCCTGCTGCTGGGTATCGGTCTCGCCCCGGCGCTCGCCGCCGAGGGCGCGCCCAAGCCGCCCCGCGAGGACTGGACCTTCGCTGGTCCGTTCGGTCACTTCGACCGGGCGCAGCTCCAGCGCGGCTTCCAGGTGTTCCGCGAGGTCTGCTCGTCCTGCCATTCGGCCCACCTCTTCGCCTTCCGCAACCTTGCCCAGCCGGGCGGGCCGGAATTCAGCGAGGCGCAGGCCAAGGCGGTGGCCGAGTCCTATCAGGTGCAGGACGGTCCGAACGACGCCGGCGACATGTTCGAGCGCCCCGGTCGCCTGTCGGACCGCTGGCCCTCGCCCTTCCCGAACGAGCAGGCCGCGCGCGCCTCGAACGGCGGCGCCTACCCCCCGGACTTCTCGACACTCGCCAAGGCCCGCACCTATGAGGTCGGCTTTCCCGGCTTCCTGATCGACATTCTGCGTCAGTATCAGGAGAACGGCGTCGACTACATCCACGCGCTCCTCGTCGGCTACACCGAGCCGCCGGAAGGCTTCACCGTGCCGGAAGGCGCCCATTACAACGCCTATTTCCCCGGCCACGCCATCAAGATGCCGCAGCCGATCTCCGATGGTCAGGTGACCTATTCGGATGGCTCGCCCGAGACCGTCGACCAGTACTCGCGCGACGTGACGGCCTTCATGATGTGGATGGCCGAACCCAAGCTCGAGCAGCGCAAGCGCCTCGGCTTCCAGGTGATGATCTTCCTCATCATCTTCGCCGGCCTGCTCTACTTCACCAAGAAGAAGGTCTGGAAGGCCGTGCACAACCACTAGGCCATGCCGCCATCGACCCCAGGACAAGGGCCCCGTCAGGGGCCCTTTTTCATTCGGGGATCGGATTGGCGGAGGAGCCGGCGTGGGTAAGGGTTCAATGGCGCTGACGTCGCCGGCGCGTCACCGCAAGGCGCTGGCGTTTCAGGATGAAGGGTGCCGCCATCGCGCCGCACACTTCCCGCACGATCGACGTCATCCCCGGGCTTGGCCCGGAGATCCACGCCTTCCCTTCATCATATGCCTAGCGAAGTCGTGGATGGCCGGGACAAGCCCGGCCATGACGGTGTCGTCCTGTTCAGACGCGGCTCACTTCCAGCCTGAGCCCGACATGGTCTGACAGCTTCTCGCCACCGGGGCCGATCGGCGTGATCGGCTGTACCTGGGTCATCCCAAGGGCAGGCCCATAGGCGAGATGGTCGATGACCGGTCCCGGAAAGCCATCCAGAGTTCCCTGCGTGGCGATGCTCATCCGGCGGCCGATCACCGTCTGCAACATATCGCTTACGGTCAGAGGCGCGTGGCGGCGCGGCACATGCTGGTTGAAGTCGCCAAGGACGATGCTTTCGCCGGGCATTACGCGCGGCAGCACCTCGTCGAGCCCCGCCAGATAGGCGCGATGCGCCTCCCAGGGGCGAAGCGGCTCTTCCGGGCGCCGGACACCCGCCATGCTCCATGGGATACAGAGGCCGTAGACGTGGAGAAGCCCCAGTGCCGTGGCGGTTGTGCCGGCAGCAAAGCGCCCCTTGGGCAGCCTCTCATTGCCGAGGCGATCAGTCTTCTGCCAAGCAGAACGACTCCACAAAATGACCTTGTGGCGCCCCGCCTTGACTCCGTAGCCATAATCGGGGTCCGAGGTCAGCACGTCGCCTCCCGCTGGCAGCAGGTCGACGAAGCCTTCCGTCAAGCAGATCAGATCAGCGTCCGCCTCGTGGATGAGCGCGGCGACCCTGTCTCCGGCCGGGTTGCCGCGGTGGCGCCACATGACGTTCCACAGCAGGATCGACAGCGTCTGCCCCATCACCCCTCCGCCCGCTCGACGAACACGCAGTTCGTCAGCTCGAAGGCGAGGTGGCCGTGCTGGTCGGTGGCGGTGTCGTGGGTGAAGACGAGGCCCCATTCGGGACGGGAGGCGCTGGGCTTCTTGGCGACGACCACGCTCTCGAAGGTCAGCGTGTCGCCGGCGCGCACCGGGCGGAGCCATTTCAGATCCTTGAAGCCGGGCGAGGGGCCGACCCGCGGCACGGGCTTGCCGGCGCGGCGCAGGGCGTCGTGCTCGCGCTCCATCGCCTGCGCCCGTAGTCGCGCCGCGATGGCGGCGGTGTACCAGCCCGACGCCACCAGCCCGCCGAAATGGGTACGCGCGCCCGCCCCCTCGTCGAGATGGAAGGCCTGCGGATCCCACATGCGGGCAAAGGCCACCATATCCTCGGCCCGGAAGCTATGCGCGCCCAGCCGGGTGCGGGCGCCGATCTCGACATCCTCGAAGAACAGCATCATCGCCTCCTCAGGCCGGACGGAAGCCGGGATTGCGCCGGCCGAACATGACGCTGGAGACGAGGTCCATCATCACCGTGCCGCCGGCATCGACCAACTCGAAACGGAATTTCACCAGCCCCATCTCCGGCCGGCTTTTGGAGGAGCGGGTCTCCAGCACCTCGCGCTTGAGGCTCAGCACCGTGCCGGGATGCACTGGCTTGAGGAAGCGGACCTCGTCGATGCCCGGCGCGCCGAGGCAGGAGGAGCGGGTGAGGAAGCCATCCGCCGCCAGGCGCATGAAGATGCAGCACAGATGCCAGCCGGAGGCGGAGAGCCCACCGAGCCGCGTCGCCTCGGCGGCGGAATCGTCGAGATGGATGGGGGCGGGATCGAACTCCCGCGCGAAGGCGACGATTTCCTCGCGGCCGACCACATAGCGCCCGCAGGCGGCTTTATGGCCCTCGTGGAAGTCTTCCCAGAACAGCATCGCCGCGCGCAGCCCCCGCCAAGCCGGGCGGCGCAAAAGCCGCGCGCCCGTCATCCCCGATCACAGGGGACGTTGGCGCGCAGGTCAAGACCGGGCCGCGCGGGCGGAGCAGTCAGCGCTCCATCTGCACGATCTCGATGGGGTCGCCGCCGAGGCCATGGGAGAAATAGCCCCGCCCAACCGGCCGGAAGCCGTGGCGCTGGTAGAAGCCCTGCGCGTTCACGGTCGACTCCACCTTGATCGGCCCGTCATGGCCAAGGCGGGCCTTCTCCACGCCGATCTCGAGCAGGCGGCGACCGAGCCCCGCGCCGGCGGTCTCCGGCAGCAGGAAGAGGCGGGTGACCTCGCCCGGCTCGGCATCGACGAAGGCGATCACCGCGCCCGCCCGCTCGGCGACGACGACATTGCCGCGCGCGATGATGTCCTCGTAATAGGCCGGGGTGCGGGCACCCATCCAGCCCGCGATCTGCTCGGGCGAGTAATGGTCGGTCGCGAGGCCGGCGACGGAGCGGCGGGTGACGTCGAACAGCGCGGCGCCGTCGCCCGCGCGGGCGGGACGCAGCAGGGTGTCGGTGCCGTCGGTCATCGGAGTGTCTCGCCTATCGTCAGGTGTTGAAGCGGAAATGCAGCACGTCGCCATCGGCGACGACATATTCCTTGCCTTCGAGCCGCAGCCGGCCGGCCTCGCGCGCGCCGGCTTCGCCATTGCCCTTGACGTAGTCGTCATAGGCGATGGTCTCGGCGCGGATGAAGCCCTTCTCGAAATCCGAGTGGATGACGCCCGCCGCGCCCGGCGCCTTGGTGCCGGCGGTGATGGTCCAGGCGCGCGCTTCCTTCGGACCGACGGTGAAATAGGTGACCAGCTTCAGGAGCTCATAGCCGGTGCGGATGATGCGGTTGAGGCCGGGTTCCTCGAGGTCGATGGCTTCGAGATAGTCCTTCTGCTCCTCGGCCGGCAGCACGGCGATCTCGCTCTCGATCTTGGCGGAGACCACCACTGCCTTGGCGCCTTCCTCTGCCGCGCGGGCGAAGACTTCCGCCGAGAGGGCGTTGCCGTTCTTGGCCGAGGCCTCCTCGACATTGCAGACATAGAGCACGGGCTTGGAGGAGAGCAGGCCGAGCATGCGGAACGCCTTCTCCTCCTCCGGCTTCACCTCGACGAGGCGGGCGGGCTTGCCCTCGCGCAGCAGGACCAGCGCACGGGTCATCAGGTCAAGAAGTTCCTTGGCCTCCTTGTCGCCGCCCTTGGCCTTCTTCTCAAGCGCGCCGGCGCGCTTCTCCAGGCTTTCGAGATCGGCCAGCATCAGCTCGGTCTCGATCGTCTCGATGTCGGAGATCGGGGCGAGCTTGCCCTCGACATGGGTGACGTCCGAATCCTCGAAGCAGCGCACCACATGGGCGATGGCGTCGCATTCGCGGATATTGGCGAGGAACTGGTTGCCGAGGCCCTCGCCCTTGGAGGCGCCGCGCACCAGGCCGGCAATGTCGACGAAGGTCAGGCGGGTCGGGATGATCTGCTGCGAGCCGGCGATTTTGGTCAGCGTCTCAAGCCGGGGATCGGGCACGGCGACGTCGCCGACATTGGGCTCGATGGTGCAGAACGGATAATTCGCCGCCTGCGCCGCCGCGGTCTGCGTCAGCGCGTTGAAGAGGGTCGACTTGCCGACATTCGGCAGGCCGACAATGCCGCATTTGAAGCCCATGGTGCGATGCTCGTTCTGGTCAGTGTTGGCGCCGTGGTAGGCAAGACGCGGCGTCCTGGCAAGCGCCGCGCGGGAATGGATGGGCTCAGCCGCCGGGCGGCTTCACCGTGCCGAAGCCGCGGCTTTCCAGCATAAGATGGAAGCGGCTCTGAAACTCGTCGATGCGGCGGGTGACGAGGAGGCCGGCGAGCTCGGCGCAGCCGTCGCACACCGCCTCCACCCAGCCGCGCTCGGCCTTGGCGAAGTCGCTGAGGACGAAATTGTGCACCAGAGCCTTGTCGCCGGGGTGGCCGATGCCGAGCCGCACGCGGCCATACTCATTGCCGCACTGGGCGGTGATGGAGCGCAGGCCGTTATGCCCGGCATTGCCGCCGCCGATTTTGGCGCGGACCTTGGCTGCCGGCAGGTCGAGCTCGTCATGGAAGGCGTAGATGTCGGCCAGCGCGATCTTGTAAAAGCGCTGGGCCTCGGCGACGGCGCGGCCGCTCTCGTTCATGAAGGTCTCGGGCAGCAGGGCGAGCACCTTCTCGCCGTCGATCTCGCCCTCGCAGGCGGCACCCTGGAAGCGGCGGCGCCAGGGCGAGAAGCGATGACGGCGCGCAATGGCGTCGACTGCCATGAAGCCGATATTGTGCCGATTGCCGGCATATTTCGGCCCGGGATTGCCGAGCCCGGTGAAGAGGAACACCGGAAAGCCTCCTCAGGGAGCGGACATGAAAAGAGCCGGAAGCGAACTTCCGGCTCTGTGTTCGCGGGGCAAAATGTGCCCTGGCCGTGGTCCGATCAGGACTTGGCGGCCTCGGCGGCGGCAGCCGCGGCGTCGTCCGCATCCGCTTCCTTCGCACCCGACGGGGTGGTGATGGTCGCGAGCGTGTCGTCGCCATGGCCGGCCCAGGTCACGCCCGCCGGCAGGGTGATCGCCGAGAGGTGGATCGAGTCGCCGAAATGATAGGTGGAGACGTCGACCTCGATGGCCTCGGGGATCGCGTCGGCCGGCACATTCAGCTCGACCGTGTGGCTGACGATGTTCAGCGTGGCGCCCTGCTTGATGGCCGGCGCGGAGTCGGCGTTCAGGAAGTGCACGGGAACGTCGACGGTCAGGCTGGCGCCGGCGGCGACGCGCAGGAAGTCGACGTGCAGCGGGAAGTCCTTGACCGGGTCAAGCTGATAGTCGCGCGGAATGACGTGGTACGTCTCACCGTCGACGTCGATGTCGAACAGGGTGGTGAGGAAGTGCCCGGCATAGATGAGCTTGTTGGTCTCGATGAAATCCAGCGAGATGCCGACGGGCGGCTTGCCGTCGCCGTAGATCACGGCGGGAACGCGATTGGCGCGGCGAACAGCACGAGCGGCCCCCTTGCCGGCGGTCGTGCGAGCCTGCGCCTTGATCTGCTTGGTAGCGGTCATGGCTTGTCCTTACATGGTTGCAAAAGGATAAGGCCGCTCGCGCGGCCCGTTCCTGGCGTAGGAATTAGGTTAGGCGGGTCGCGGCACGCCTCCAGGGGTGCGGAAAGGCCACGACCGGGCGGGCTATTAGCAGCAAACGCGCGCTGGAGCAATGTCTGGCGCGGTTCCGCGCTTGCCGCGATGCCGCCGTCAAAACTTGCCGAGCACGCCCGCCTTGACAATGCCGCTGCCGGTCGAGTCCGGCGAGGCGGTGCGCTCCACAGAGATGAAGCGTTCATAGGTGCCGAGCGGGGCGCGCAGTTCCATGCCAGTGGTCACGGTCTGGCTGTTGGTCACTTCGACCGAGGCGCCGAGCTTCTCCTGCCCGAGGCCGAATGAGGAGAGCGGCACGCTGTAGCTGCTGCCGACAGCTAGATTGTCGTAGAGCGAAGGCGTGCTGGTGCTCGCCGAGGCGCCGACGACGCCGGTGCTGTAGACGCTGAGATTGTTCTGTTCGACGCCCAGCCGCGCCTTGATCTCACCGGAGGCACCGCCATCGGTCGCGCCGCTCAGGCCGGATTTCGGCGCCGAGCCGCTGGCATTGGTCGTGACGGCGAGACTGGCCGGGCCCTGCTCGACTTCGAGGCTGGTCGGCACAGTGGGTCTGGCGGTCGTGACGACGGGCTTGCGCGCGGGAAGGAGCTGGTTCGGCGCCGGCTTCTCCTTCGGCAGTTCCGGCAGGTCGCCGCCAATGGCGAGGCTGAGCGCCTCCCATAGCGAGGGCTCCCGCGTGTCCTCGCTGCCGGCGGGCGTCGCCATGACGGTGGCGGGTGTCTCCTCGGCGGGCGTCGTGGCAGGCGGGGCGTCTGCGACGGCGTCGTCATAGGCTGACGGCTCGTCCGGCGCCGGGGTCACGGTGACGGCGATGCCGCTCCACGGGTCGAAGGCGGTCTGCGCGCTCGCCGGCAGCGCCAGCAGGGGAAGAGCCAGAAGGGGCAATGCCAGCCCGGTCGCGCGGCGGCACAGGGCCGTCGCCTCAATCGGAAGCGCCGGCCGATGGCCGTGCGGAAAGAAGCGCCTCATCATGAAGTCCCGTTCATTGTCGCGAGCGGAGACCGTGGGGCGTAACTGTGGAGCGACCATGGCGCAGCGCACAAAAAGCGCGCCGCGCCGGATTCACAACGTCGTGTCGTCGGCTAACGCCTTGCCCTTTCAATCGAAAAGGCTGGAGACGCTTTCTTCGTGCGCGGTGCGGCCGATAGCTTCCGCCAGCAGGCTGGCGATGGAGACGACGCGAATATTGCGGGCGACGCGCACCGCTTCGGTCGGCTGGATCGAATCGGTGATCACCAGCTCCTTGAGGTTCGAGGCGGTTACGCGCGACACCGCGCCGCCCGACAGAACGCCATGGGTGATGTAGGCGTGGACCTCGGTCGCGCCGCGCGCCAGCAGCGCGTCGGCGGCGTTCACCAGCGTGCCGCCAGAATCGATGATGTCGTCGACGAGGATGCAGCGCTTGCCCTCGACATCGCCGATGACGTTCATCACCTCGCTCTCGCCCGGCCGCTCGCGGCGCTTGTCGACGATGGCGAGCTGGGCGTCGATGCGCTTGGCCAGCGCGCGGGCGCGTACCACGCCGCCGACATCGGGCGACACCACGGTGAGGTTCGACAGGTCGAAGCGCGACTTGATGTCGGCGACCATCACCGGGGCGGCGAACAGATTGTCGGTCGGGATATCGAAGAACCCCTGGATCTGGCCGGCATGCAGATCGACCGTCAGAACGCGGTCGGCGCCGGCATGGGTGATCAGGTTCGACACCAGCTTGGCCGAGATCGGCGTGCGGCCGGAAGAGCGGCGATCCTGCCGCGCATAGCCGAAATAGGGCAGCACGGCCGTGATGCGGCGGGCGGAGGAACGGCGCAGCGCATCGGTGATGATGAGCAGCTCCATGAGATGGTCATTGGTCGGGAAGGAGGTGGACTGTAGGATGAAGACATCCTTGCCGCGCACATTCTCCTGAATCTCGACGAAGATCTCCATGTCGGCAAAGCGCCGGACCACCGCCTTGGTGAGCGAGGTCTGAAGATACGCCCCGATCGCTTCCGCGAGGGGACGGTTGGCATTGCCGGAGACGATCTTGATCGACCCGTTATTACTCGACATTCCGGCGCGCTCCCAGCCGTACTATCTCAACAACGCCCGTCGCACGGCCGTCGCGCCGACCTGATAGGCGGGCCGGCCCGCCCTGTAAAGCGGAGTCCGGTGCGGTGCAACAGGTTGTCCGCCACCATGCCACGGTTGCGTGCCGACTCCCGGAGCCAGCCCTGCTCAGGGATGAGCGGCGAAGGTGAGGGCCGAGCCGCCAGCGGGTGCCGCAGCTTCCGCAACGGCAGCGCCGGGCTCGTCCGCCGCCGTTCCCTCGGCGACCACCGGGCCGTCATCCTCGCGCACGGGCGGGGCGGCGCCGGGCTCATCCGAAACGGGCTCGCTCGCGGCCGGCTGTGCGCTGGCCGCCGGGGCGGGGACGCCATTGGCGAGGCGGGTCTTGATCTCGTCGAGGCTCTGGGCGGCGATGCGCGTCAGCGTCGCGTCGTCGACCGTGTTCCAGACATCCTTGCCGTCGCCGACCTTCTCGGTGCCGGAGACGCGCAGCACGCGCTCCTGGTCGGCGTCGAACACGTCCCACGCCCAGTCGACCTCGCCCTTGCCGTTGGTCACGGCGGCGGCAAGATAGCCGCGCACGCGATAGGCGGCGGGGGACTGGCGGGAGACCACCGGCACCTGCTGGGCGCGGGCTTCGCTGGAAAGGCTGGCGACCAGCTTGTCGAAGACCGGCTGGGGCGGGCCGTCAATGGATTCAAAGGCGATCGTCTTGGTGCCGCCGGAGATGGAGGTGGCGGCAACGGGCTTGTTGCCATTGCCGGTCTGACAGGCCCCGAGGGCGAGTGCGGCGAGCAGCACCGCGGTCGTCGGCAGGCGCCGGCCAATCTGCCGGCGGAGTCGATCGATCATAAAACCATCCCCTGGAGCGGTCGCGGCGCACCTCCCATGCGCGGGAGTCACGCCGTCACCGGCCGATGGGGAATGGTTAAAACTAATTAACGATTAGGTCCAGAGGCGCGTCCGTTAGGCACTCGTTACCGTTAACGCCGATCAGGAAGGTACGGCCGAGGCACATGGCCGCGCCGCTGTCGCTGTCCATCAGAATCATATGCGCGAACATCACCATGCCGGGCTCCAGCACCCAGTCATGGCCGGCATAGAACATGGGCGGGTCCATCCAGGACGGGGTGAATTTCGCCCCGAGCGAATAGCCGCAGGCGGCGAGGCGGTGCTTCTCCAGCCCATGCCCGTCCATCACATGGGCATGGGCGGCGAACACCTCGCCGGCCGTCTTGCCGGGGATGATGGTGTGGGCGCAGGCCTCCATCGCCTGCTTCGCGGCGGCGAACAGCTCCAGATGCCGGTCGCGCGGCGGACCGACGATCACCGTTTCCATCATCGCCGCGTGGTAGTGGCGGTAGGTGCCGGCCCATTCCAGCGTGATCTGGTCCTCGCCGGACAGTTTACGGCGGCCGGCCTTGTAGCGGCAGAGCAGCGCGTCGGGGCCGGAGCCGATGATGAACTCATTGGCCGGGTAGTCGCCGCCGCCACGGAACACCGCGCCCTGCATGGCGGCAAGCACCTCGCCCTCATCGACGCCCGGCGCGATGGCGGCAATGCCGGCCTCGCGCGCGGCCAGCGCCAGTTTGCCGGCCTGCCGCACATAAGTGATTTCCGCCGAAGACTTCACCGCCCGCAGCCGGTCCACCACGCGGGAGGCATCCACCAGCGTGGCGAAACCGTCAAACGTCGCGTCGAGCTTCTTGCCGTTGGCGGCGGTGAGCCCGTAGCTCTCATATTCGACACCGATCCGCGTGCCGAGGCCGCCCAGGCTCTCCACCATGTCGCGCAGCTGCGCCTGCGGCGTGGCGTCGGCCCGGTCGGCCCAGATGCGAATGTCCTCGATGATCGAGGTGTGCTGCGCCTGCCTCAGATCCGCCGAGCGGGTGAGCAAAGCGATGCGGCCATCCGCCCCCAGCCACAGCGACTGGAAGAAGCAGAAGCCGAACGTGTCATAGCCGGTGAGCCAGTACATGGACTCCTGCTGGAACATCAGCAGGCCGTCGAGGCGATGCTCGGCCATGGCGGCGAGCAGGCGTTCCTTGCGGCGGGCGAATTCCGGGCCGGTGAAATGCAGCGCCATGGCGGGCTCCGTTGCGGGAATCAGGCAAGCGTGATGGCGGCGATCAGCCGGCCATAATCGGCCTCGCCGCGATGCGTCGCGCGACGGTAGCTGAAGAAGCGGCCCTCGTCCGCATAGGTGTCGAGGCCGAGATCGTCGATCGTGCCGACCCCGATCCGCGCCAACCGCGCGGCGATGTAGCCGGGCAGGTCGAACAGCGAGTGGTGCTCGCGCGGGGAGGGAATGAGGAAGCGGTCGTTTTCCGGGTCGAGCCCGGTCAGCGTCGCGATGAAATCGGGGCCGACCTCATAGCTCGGCTGGCGGATCAGCGGGCCGATGGCGACGACCATGCGCTCGCGCCGGGCGCCGAGTTCCTCCATGCGGGCGACGGTGGATTCCAGCACGCCGCCGACCGCGCCCTTCCAGCCGGCATGGGCGGCGCCGACGACGCGGGCCTCTTCATCGGCGAACAGCACCGGTCCGCAATCGGCGATGGCGACACCGGCGGCGACGCCCGGTGTATTGGTCGCGACCGCATCCGCCTTGGGGCGCTCCGCCCAGGGGCCATCCACCACTACGCAATCGGGCGAATGGATCTGCCAGCAGGTGAGCAGATGCGTCTTCGGCACGCCGAGCGCCTGCGCCATCCGGGCGCGGTTCTCAGAGACACGGGCGGGGTCGTCATTCGAGCCGGTGCCGCCATTCAGCCCGGCATAAAGCCCTTCCGAGACGCCGCCCTCGCGCGTGAAGAAGGCGTGGCGGATGCCCGGCAGGGCGGCGAGGGCGGAGGATTCGACCTTCATGCGGCAGCGTTCCTGAATTCCTCGCCGGGGGCGAATCCGGCGATCTCGTCCAGCGCAGGATGCACCAGAGCGAGCGCCTTGAAGAGGGTGCCCATCTGCCCGTCGCCGGTTCCGGCAAGGCGGGCGTGGGCGGCATTGATGGCGGCGCGGGTGCTCGCATCAGCATCGCGCTTCAGCCGCTCGGCACGGGCGGCGATGCCGAGCCTTTCCAGCAGAGCACCCTGCGGAACAGGGCCGAAGGCCCGGGCGCCGCTGCCGATGGCGGCGATGGCCAGCGCGGCGAAGTCGACATGGGCGGTGAGGTCCGCCTCACCGGGATGGGCGAGCACGTCATCAAAGGTGTGGGCGCGCAGCGCCTGCAGCGTGTCGCCGAAGCCGCCGCCCGGCTCGCGCGTCCCGGCATGGCCGTAATCGACGAACAGCGCCGCCCCGCCGGAGGAGGCGAGCCGGGCGCCGAGCTTTTCCGCCAATGAGAGGCCGGCCGGGCAGAGCTCCAGCAGCGCGCCGAGCGGGGCGGCGCGCAGCCGCGCCTCGGCGCGCGCATCGAGCCGGGCGCCCGGCCGCAAGCCGAAGGCGAGGGCACCGCCTTCATCGAGGCCGACCATCCGCTCGGCGATGCCCTCGGGCGTGCGCAGGAACTGGCGGATCGGCAGCGCGTCGATGAATTCGTTGGCGAGAAGGATCAGCGGCCCGGCTGGCACCTCATCAATCGAGCCTGCCCATGTCACGTCATAGGCCGCGAGCGTCGCCGCCTGCCGTTCGCGAAGGCGCGGGGAAGCTTCCACCAGCACCACGCGCGCGGCCTCATGAAAGCCCGGCACGATGCGGGTGGCGCGCAGCGCGTCCGCCATCATGGTGCCGCGTCCGGGGCCGAGCTCGGCGAGAATAAAGGGGGAAGGCGCGCCGAGGCGCATCCAGCTATCGGCCGCCCAGAGTCCCAGCAACTCGCCGAACATCTGGCTGATCTCCGGCGCGGTGGTGAAGTCGCCGGCGGCGCCGAAGGGTTCGCGCGTCGTGTAATAGCCGAGGCTCGGATGGAACAGGCAGCGTTCCATATAGTCGGCAACCGTGAGCGGCCCGGTGAGCGCGATCTCGCGGGCAATCTCCGCGGCGAGCGGCGTCGTCATGCCGGCGCGTCGACCGAGAGCGCCGGGCGCCGGCGGGCGCGGGCGATGAGGGCGAGACCGGCCGCGAGCATGGGAAGCGACAGCAGCATCCCCATGGTCAGCCAGCCGCCGGCGAGATAGCCGAGCTGCGGGTCCGGCTCGCGGAAAAACTCGACGAAGATGCGTGCGCAGCCATAGAGGAAGACGAAGCTGCCGGCGATCGTACCCGGCCGGGTGAGCGCCCCGGCGCGGATGGCGAGCTGCAGGACGATGAAGATGGCAAGCCCCTCCAGCCCCGCCTCATAGAGCTGGCTCGGGTGGCGCGGCTCCGGCCCGCCATGGGGGAAGACGAAGGCCCAAGGCACGTCAGTCGGGCGGCCCCACAGCTCGCCATTGATGAAGTTGGCGAGGCGGCCAAAAAACAGGCCGATCGGCACCACGGCGGCGGCGATGTCGAGCATCGACATGAAGGCCAGCCCGCGCTTCCGGCAGAACAGGTACATGGCAAGGATGGAGCCGAGGAAGCCGCCATGGAAGGCCATGCCGCCATGCCAGACGGTGAGCGCCTGCAGCGGGTTCTCGATGTAATAGGTGAGGTTGTAGAACAGCACATAGCCGATGCGCCCGCCGAGGATGACGCCGAAGGCGATCCAAACCACCGCGTCGTCAAAGGCTTCCGGCGCGATCGGCGCCCGCCCGCCCCACAAAGCCGGGCGCTCGCACAGCCTTTTGGCCATCCACCAGCCGATCAGCAGCCCGGCGACATAGGCCAGCGCGTACCAGCGAATGGCGAAGGGCCCGAGCTCGATGAGCACCGGGTCGATGTTCGGGAAAGGCAGGACGAAGAGCGGAGGCATGGGCATCGGGTTTCGCGAGGACGGCAGGGAGGGCAGCACGAACGCCGGGCGAGAGCAAGCACGCGGGGCGGTGCGTGCGGGGAAGGGCAGGGCGATTCCTGTGGCCGGCGCACCCGCCTCTTGCCCGCGCCGCGTGACAGGATCAAGGCGGGCAGGCTACTACCGCCGCTGCAGTGCCGCCGGCTCGCGCGCGAAACGGCCGCCACCCTTGCAGAGCCAGTCACGGCGCCCCATTCTCCCCGTAATGGCGCGCTACGTCACGAGCCCCAGTCGGGAGAAGACCATGACCCAGACTACCAGCCGCATCTTCGACGATTTCGCCCGGCTGATGAACGACGCTGCCGGCGTCGCGTCCGGCGTGCGCCGCGAGGCCGAGACCGTGATGCGCTCCCAGGCCGAGCGCATCCTGCGCGAGCTCGATGTCGTCACGCGCGAGGAATTCGAGACCGTGAAGGAACTCGCCGCCGCTGCGCGCGAGGAGAATGAACGTCTCGAAGCCCGTATCGCCGCGCTCGAAGCCAAAATCAGCCCGCCCGACTCGCTCGGCTGATCCATCCGCATGTGGATGCGGCGCATCGCCGCTTGCCGCAACGCCGCGAATCCCGACACCTTTGCCATGGACCGTTCATCCGGCGGTCCAGGCCGACGGTCTCAGTGAGGTGCCTATCCAGCGCGATAAAGTCGACAACGGCGCTTTTCCCAGCGAAACCCGCCCGCGAGGCCCCCAGCGTTGTACGCGTCCGACCTGCGTCCGTGCCCACCCTCGCGAGGTCGAGCATGACCTATACTGACTTCGAGTCCGACACCCGCCTCAATCCGCTGGATCTGGTCGAGCGCATGGCCGCGCTCAATGAATGGGCGTTCGAGCGTTCAGCCGAGGATGAGATCACCATCTCCATCGAAGGCCGCTGGACCGACTGCCACGTCTCCTTCCAGTGGATGGACGAGGTCGAGGCGCTGCATATCGCCTGCGCCTTCGATCTGAAGGTGCCGGAAAAGCGCAAGACCGAGGTGCTGCGCCTGCTCTCCCTCATCAATGAGCAGATGTGGATCGGCCATTTCGACCTCTGGTCGAAGGAGGGCGTGATCATGTTCCGCCACGCGCTGCTGCTCGCCGGCGCCGAGGCGACGGACCGCCAGTGCGAGGTCTTGATGGAATGCGCCATCGAGGCGGTGGAGCGCTATTTCCCCGCCTTCCAGTTCGTCGTCTGGGCCGGCAAGTCCGCCCGCGAGGCAATGGACGCCACGCTGTTCGAGACCGTCGGCGAGGCGTGATCGGCCGGGTTTGAGTCAGGGGCAGGCGGCGCGCCGCCTGCCTGTGGCCATCGCATCGCGCGGACGTGCAGCCGGACCAACGGGTGCTGCGTGCTTCGAGGCCGGCTTGGCAGCCGGCACCTCAGCATGACGAACGTCGTTGACGGGCCGGACAGGACGGCGCCCCGCAGCGAGTCGTTACAACCCGCACACCGTCATCCTGAGGTGCCCGGCGCAGCCGGGCCTCGAAGGATGGTTCTCTCGAAGCGTGCCTGCAAAAGCGTGGATGCCCGGTGCCGCGGCGCGCGTCACGGCGCGGGACGGGATATGCTGGGCGCCAGGGACATTTCCTTCCGCTTCAGACGCAGAGTTCCACGATGGTTACACTTTCCGACATTCCCGGGCGGGTGCTGCTGGTTGGCGCCGGCAAGATGGGCGGCGCCATGCTGGAGGGCTGGATCGGCCTTGGGCTGGAGCCGGCGCGTATTGCCGTGGTGGATCCCGGCCCGCCGCCGGAAGTTGCCGCGCTGCTCACCGCGAAGGGCGTCGCGCTCAACCCGCTGAATGGCGGCCCGCCCGCCGTCATGCTGCTGGCGGTGAAGCCGCAGGTGGCGCCCGAGGTGCTCGCCAAGGTCGCCCCGCTGGCCGGGCCGCAGACGCTGGTGGTCTCGGTGATGGCCGGGCGCACGCTGGGGTTTCTGGAAGCCGCTTTCGCGCCGGGCACGGCGGTGGTGCGCTCCATTCCCAACACCCCGGCCGCCATCGGGCGCGGGGTGACCGTCGCCGTCCCCAACGCAACCGTCACGCCCGCGCAGATGCAGATTGCCGATGCGCTGCTGCGCGCCAGCGGCGGCGTCGAATGGGTGGAGGATGAGGCGCTGATTGATGTGGCCACCGCCGTCTCCGGCTCCGGCCCGGCCTATGTGTTCCTGCTTGCCGAGGCGCTGGCGGCCGCCGGCGCGCAGGCTGGCTTGCCCGCCGACATGGCCGACCGTCTGGCGCGCGCCACCGTTGCCGGCGCGGGCGAATTGATGGTCCGCTCCGGCATTGATCCCGCCCAGCTGCGCAAGAACGTCACCTCGCCCAATGGCACCACGGCGGCGGCGCTCGCCGTGCTGATGGATGAGGAAAAGGGCTTTGGTCCGCTGCTCACCGAGGCGGTGCTGGCGGCGGCGCGGCGCTCGCGCGAACTGGCAGGCTGATCCTGAGCGGTGAGGGGCGCGTAACCTTCAAATCGGAGGTCGCGCCCTTCTCCTGATGGGGTGCGCGTCCTACATTCAGGACAGGCACGTTCAGGACAGGAGGTCATCATGGCACGCAGTTCCAGAACGACGGCGCAAGAAACCACCGAGCGGGGGGGCGCGACGGCACCCAAAGCGGCCAAATCTGCCCCGAAGCCCCGCGCCGCCAAGGCACCGCTGAGCACTGCCGCTCCCGAAACTGCTGGCGAGCCGCCACGCACGGAGGCGCCCAGCCGGGATGCGTCGCGCGAAAAAATCCTCGACAATTTTCTCGTCCTGCTCGCCGAGCGGCCCTTCGAGCGCATCAGTCTGGGCGACGTCGCGCAGGAAGCGGGCGTGTCGCTCTCCGATCTGCGCGCCGGCTATGGCTCGACCTTCGATATGGTCTCGGCTTTCGTGCGCGACACCGACCGCAAGGTTCTCGCCGTCCCGACGGACGACATGGCCGACGAGCCGCCGCGCGACCGGCTGTTCGACGTGCTGATGCGGCGCTTCGACGTGCTCGGCCCGCATAAGGCCGCGTTGCGCTCCCTCGCTGATTCCGCCCGGCGCAACCCGTTCTTCGCGCTCGCGCTGAACCGGCTTGCCGTGCGCTCGCAGCAATGGATGCTGGCGGCGGCCAAGATCGACACGGCCGGGCTGCGCGGTGCCGTGCGGGCGCAGGGGCTGGCGCTGATCTATGCCCGCGTGCTCCAGACCTATCTGCGCGACGAGGATCCCGCGCTCGCCCGCACTATGGCGGCGCTCGACCGCGAACTCGACAAGGGCCAGCGCGCGCTCGACCTGCTCGAAGGCGCGGTGCGGCTTGCCACCGGCGGCCGGCGCCGCCAAAAGGACCAGGCGCCGCCGGAAGAACCCGTCACGGCCTGAGTTGCTTCAAGGGGGTACGCCGTGAGTCTCGCGCCGCTCGACCAGATTTCCTTCGCCGATTTCCTCAAGGTGGACATCCGCGTCGGCACGATCATCCAGGCGGAGCCCTTCCCGGAGGCGCGCAAGCCGGCGATCAAGCTGGTGATCGACTTCGGGCCGCATATCGGCTGCAAGAAGTCCTCCGCCCAGATCACCGTGCATTACGCGCCGGAGGATCTCATCGGCCGGCAGGTGGCGGCGGTGGTGAATTTTCCGCCGCGCCAGATCGGGCCGATGATGTCGGAAGTGCTGACACTCGGCTTCCCGGATGAGGACGGCGCGGTGGTGCTGTTCAAGCCCGACCGCGAGGTGCCGAACGGCGCCCGGCTCTTCTGAGCCAGTCCCGCGTCCCGGACAAGCTGCGCGATGCGCAGCGCAGATCCGGGACCCAGGGGATACGCCGCGTAGCGCAAAAGCTATTTGGCGCCTCCGGCGTCATCTTACGCTGGGTCCCGGCTCGCGCTCCGCCTGCGGCTACGCTTGGCCGGGAAACAAGCCGAGACCTTCACACCGGTATCCGCACTGTCGCGCGAAGGCCGCCGAGCGGGCTCTCCCCGAGGCTGACGTCGCCGCCATGCGAGCGGGCGGCGTCGCGGGCGATGGTGAGGCCGAGGCCGGAGCCGCCGGCGTCCTGGTTGCGGGCGTCGTCGAGGCGCACGAAGGGGCGGAAGACCTCCTCCCGCTTGTCCGGCGCGATGCCCGGCCCGTTATCATCGACATAAACGGTCAGCCAGCGGTCGTCACGCATGCCGGTGATCGCGACCCGTGTGCCATGGCGCCAGGCATTGGCCGCGAGATTGGCGAGGCAGCGGCGGAACGCGTCGGCGCGGATCATCACCATCGGATCGCCGGTGAAGCTGGCGGTCACGTTCGCGCCGTGGCGCTCGGCATTGTAGCGGGTGTCCTCGATGATGCGGGCGATGTCCGCCACCAGCGGCGTCTCGCCGGTGTCGTCGCGGGCGAAGGCGAGGTAGGCTTCCAGCATGTTCTGGAGCTCCTCGACATCCTTGCGCATGCCCTCTGTGTCCGGGCTGTCGCCCAGCAGCGCCAGCTCCAGCTTGAAGCGGGTGAGGATGGTGCGCATGTCGTGGCTGACGCCCGCCAGCATGGTGGTGCGCTGCTCGATCTGCCGCTCGATGCGCCGGCGCATTTCGAGGAAGGCCAGCGCCGCCCCGCGCACCTCGCGCGCGCCGCGCGGGCGGAAGCCGGAAACGTCGCGCCCCTTGCCGAAGGCGATTGCGGCATCGGCCAGCTTTTCGATCGGTTTGATCTGATTGCGCAGGAACAGGATGGCGACCGCCAGCAGCACCAGCGAGGTGCCGACCATCCAGACCAGGAAGATGTGCGAGTTCGACAGATAGGCCTGGGTGCGGCGGGCGAAGACGCGCAGCACCGTGCCGTCGAGCTGCACCCGCACCTCGATGAGGTTCGAGTTACCCACCGTATCGGTCCAGAACGGCCGGCGCAGCCTTTTGCCCAATTCCCCCGTGAAGTTGGAATCGAGGATGGAGAAGAACGGCTTCGGACCTGGCGGGGGTAGGCGCTCGCCGGGCAGGAAGTCCACCGTCAGCCCCATGGCCGACTGGGCGATCTGCTTGATGCGCTCCTGATCGGCCACGGTGGGGAAGGTGACGGCGAGGTCGCTGATGGCGGTGATGTCCTGCGAAACGGCGGCCGAGAGGCGGCGCGTCACCGTGTTGTAGTGCCGCTCCATGAAGACGAAGGCGAGCACCGACTGCAGGATCACCATCGGCGTGACGATGATGATGAGCGAGCGGGCATAGAGCCCCTTCGGCATGATGCGGTTGAACCACGCGCCGAAGCGGGCATTGTTCTCGCGCATCCGCGCCTGCGTCAGCCGCAGCCGCGCGCGGGCGGCGCCGACCATATGGGTGTCGAGCAGGCTCAAGGCGCGACGACCAGCCGGTAGCCGACGCCCCGGACGGTCTGCACATAAGCGGGATTGGCGGGGTCGCGCTCGATCTTGCGGCGCAGGCGGTTCACCTGCACGTCCACCGCGCGGTCACCGGCGGCGACGCCCGGCGCGACGAGGGCCTGGCGTGGCACGGTCTCGCCCGGCCGCTCGCCGAGCACGCGCAGCATGTCGCGCTCGCGGTCGGTGAGCCGCACGGGCTCGCCGTCGCGGGTCAGCTCGCCGCGCTCCAGATGGAAGGCGAAGGGCCCGAAGCGCACGGTCTCGATCACCTGCGCCGGCGGGGTGGTGGAGCGCTTGATGATGTTGCCGATGCGCAGCAGCAGCTCGCGCGGCTCGAAGGGCTTGGCGAGGTAGTCGTCGGCGCCGATCTCCAGCCCCTGGATGCGGTCGCCGATCTCCGAGCGGGCGGTGAGCATAAGGATCGGCACGCTGGACTCGGTGCGCACATGGCGGGCGAGGTCGAAGCCGTTCTCGCCGGGCATCATCACGTCGAGGATAAGCAGGTCGAAGGTCAGGCCGCCGAGGCGGGCGCGGGCGTCAGCCGCCGATTCGGCGGTGGTCACGCGGTAGCCATGCTCGGTGAGAAAACGGGAGAGCAGGTCGCGGATGCGGCGGTCGTCATCGACGATGAGCAGGTGGATGGCGTCGTCGGCGGGCATCGTCCTTACCGTCGCAGTGCCGGTGGCGGCGTTGAGCATGGCGCATTCCTTCAGCCGACCGGACGCGCGAGGGCGCGCTTGTCCGCCGCCTTCTCGCCGGAGCCCTTGGTGGCGCGGGCCTCGGCCTGCTGGTCGGCGCGGGCGATCAGCTTCTCGATCGGGCCGCGATCTTCCGGGTCGATCATGGCGACAAGAAAGCGGCGGGCATTCTCGCGCGTGTCCACGCCGCATTCGGCCAGCGCCCGGCGGATGCGGTGCGACTGGATGGAGACGAATTCCTGCGCCAGCGACTCGCCCTTGGGCGTGAGGTAGAGCAGGCGCTGGCGCCGGTCCGAGGCGCCAGCCCGGCTGTCGATGAAGCCCTGATCCACCAGCTCGCGCAGCACCCGCCCGAGGCTCTGCTTGGTGATGCGCAGGATGTCGAGCAGGTCGGTGACGCGCATACCTGGGTGGCGGCTGACAAAATGCAGCACCCGGTGATGCGCCCGGCCGAAGCCGATGCCCTGCAGAATCTCGTCGGGATCGCTGACGAAGTTCCTGTAGGCAAAGAAGAAAAGCTCGATCAGATCGATCAGCGGCTCGCCCTCGCCGCCGCCGGCAGGGCGCGCGGGCGTGCTGGGTTCGCCCTTGGCGGAGCGGGACGGCGCCGAGACATTTATGTCAGCCATGTTGACTTTTTTCGTTATGATCGTTACCGAGATGTCCCGTTCAACGAAAGGATCGTTCGGCGTTGCCGGCAACCTGTTCGGAACGGGAGGACGAGCTGCCCTATGGGCGGCGAACGATAACGGGACTTCGGCCGCGAGGCAAAAGATTGCGCTTTCGCGACAACGCCGAAGCCTGAACGGCCAAAGGACGAGAGGGGCCGGCGCCGCGAGGGCGCTTTCCGGTTCCATTTGGGAGATGCACCATGGCTAGCGAGCCTTTCGACAAACGTAGCGGCTGGATCTGGTACGACGGCGCCTTCGTGCCGTGGCAGGATGCCCAGGTCCATGTGCTGACTCACGGGCTGCACTATGGCAGCTGCGTATTCGAAGGCGAGCGGGCCTATGGTGGCGACATCTTCAAGCTGGAAGAGCACACCGCCCGCCTGCGTGAAAGCGCCCGCATCCTCGATTTCGAGCTGCCCTATAGCGACGCCGAGATCAACGCCGCCTCGCGCGAGCTGCTGACCCGGATGAACCTCAAGGACGCCTATCTGCGCCCCGTCGCCTGGCGCGGTTCGGACATGATGGGCGTTTCGGCGCAGCACAACCAGATCCACCTCGCCATCGCGGCGTGGGAATGGCCGAGCTATTTCGACCCGGCGCAGCGCCTCAAGGGCATCCGCATCGACGAGGCGAAATACCGCCGCCCGGACCCGCAGACCGCGCCCTCGACCTCGAAGGCGGCCGGCCTGTACATGATCTGCACCATCTCCAAGCACGCGGCGGAGCGGAACGGCTATGCCGACGCGCTGATGCTGGACTGGCGCGGCCGTGTCGCCGAATGCACCGGCGCCAATGTGTTCTTCGTCAAGGACGGCGTCATCCACACGCCGGAAGCCGACGCATTCCTGAACGGCATCACCCGTCAGACGGTGATCGAGCTCGCCAAGCGCCGCGGCATCGTGGTGAATGAGCGGGCGATCATGCCGGAGGAACTCGGCAGCTTCGACGAATGCTTCATCACCGGCACCGCCGCCGAGGTGACGCCGGTTTCCGAGGTCGCCGGCCGCTTCCACTATCAGCCCGGCCCGGTCACGCGCACGCTGATGGACGACTACATGGCCGAAGTGCAGCCCAAGAAAGCGGCGGCCTGAGTCCATCGGCCGCGCCTCGTCGCCCGACAAGATAACGTCATGCCCGGCCTCGTGCCGGGCATGTTTGTTTCTGGGTTCCTGAGGCCGCCGAAGTCGTGGATGGCCGGGCCAAGCCCGGCCATGACGACGCGGTGGTGGGGAAGGGCGTGCCTTCGCGCGTCATCTCGGCCGGAGCCGCAGGCGGAGAGCCGGGATCGTCGGGGGGTTCGGGATCGGGTTGGATGTCACGGCACGCGATCCCGTATACGGCCTCTGGCCGTTCCGGGATGACGCCGGGCGGTGGCGGCCGGAAAAATCCGCTGTCAGCCCCAGCGACCGGCGGCCTCGTCGTCGCTGTCCTTGGCGGCGATCCAGTTGCGGTCTTCCTCGCGCTCTTCCAGTTTCCAGAACGGCGCGCGGGTCTTCAGCCAGTCCATCAGGAAGGTCGCGGCCTCGAAGGCGGCGGCGCGGTGGCTGGAGGCGGTGACGACCAGCACGATGTTATCGCCGGGCTCCATGCGGCCATAGCGGTGGATGACGGTGGCGCCGGTGAGTGGCCAGCGCGCGCGGGCCTCCTCGACGAGGCGCTGCATCTCCTCCTCGGCCATGCCGGGATAATGCTCCAGCGTCAGCGCGATCAGCGGGGCGCCGCCGGGCGCATCGTCGGCGCGGCACAGGCCGGCGAAGGTGACGACGGCGCCGACATCGCTGCGACCGCGCGTCAGCGCCTTCGCCTCAAGCGCGGCGTCGAAATCCTCGGCCTGAATGCGAACGGTGAACAAGGATGCCGTCGCCATGCCGCGCTCCTCTATCAGCCGCCCGTCATGGGCGGGAAGAAGGCGATCTCGCGCGCCCCGGCGAGCGGCGCGTCCGGCTTGGCGTGCTTGCGGTCGAGCGCAGCGCGCACGACCTTCGGGTTCTCGAAGGCGCGGGCATAGCCCTCGCCGCGCCCGGCGAGAAAGCCGGCCAGCTCGGCGACGGTGCGCACCTCGGCGGGCACCTCGATCTCCTCGGCCTCACGGCCGATGCGCTCGCGCACCCAGGCGAAATAGAGCACCTTCACGCGGCGTCCTCGATCAGATGGCGGGCGCCGGCGCGGAAATAATCCCAGCCGGTATAGAGCGTGAGCACGGCCGCGATCCAGAGCAGCATGATGCCGACCAGCGTGATGCCGGGCACCAGCAGGTCCGCCGCCGGGCCAGCGAGCAGCACGCCGACCGCGACGAGCTGGGCGGTGGTCTTCCACTTGGCGAGCCGCGTCACCGGCACGCTCACGCGCAGCTCGGCAAGGAATTCGCGCAGGCCCGAGACCAGGATCTCGCGGCACAGGATGACCGCGGCCGCCCAGAGCGACCAGCCGCGAATGGTGCCGTCCGAGGCCAGCATCAGCAGCGAGGTCGAGACCAGCAGCTTGTCGGCGATCGGGTCGAGCATCCGACCGATGGCGGATTGCTGCGACCAGGCGCGGGCGAGATAGCCGTCGAAGAAATCGGTGATGGCGGCGACGATGTAGATCGCCAGCGCGAGCCAGCGCAGCCAGAGGCCGCCGGCGAGAATATCCGCCCAGAACAGGCAGGCGGCGACCACCGGGACAGCGACGCAGCGGCCGTAAGTGAGCATGTTAGGCAGCGAGAAGGCATGGCCGCGCTTCATGGTCGGCTCCCGTACCGTCTGCTGGCTGCTTGTGACATCGACCATGGCGTGCCGGCTCCCTTGGAACGGACGTAAAGGCGCCCGTCCGCCGCGTCAATCGCATTGGCACGATCAGGCGATAGGGACACTGCCCTGCCGCCACGCCCTCCCGCCGTGCGAAAACCCATAGTGCGGTCGGGCTGTGGCCATCGCGTGACCATGGGGCGCCTCATGACGGCCGGGCGTGAAAGAAGTCGTAGACGGCGCGCGCGGTGGCCGCATTGACCCCCGGCACGCCTTCCAGATCGGCCAGCGAGGCGCGCTCAATGGCTTTCAGCGTGCCGAAATGCCGAAGCAGGGCGCGCTTGCGCGTTGGGCCAACGCCGGGAATCTCCTGAAGGCCGGCCTGGGTGATGTCCTTCTTGCGCCGCGCCCGGTGCGAGCCGATGGCGAAGCGATGGGCCTCGTCGCGCAGCCGCTGGACGAAATAGAGCACCGGGTCGCGTGGCTCGAGCCGGAACGGTGTCTGGCCCTCGCGGTAGAAAGTCTCGCGGCCGGCGTCGCGATCCGGGCCCTTGGCGACGCCGATCAGCGGCACATCGGTGATACCGAGGCCCGCCAGCGTCTCCGACGCCGCCTTGAGCTGGCCGGGGCCGCCGTCGATCAGCACGAGGTCGGGCCAGGCGCTGGTGGCGGCGGAGGTTTCCTCCTCAGCGCCTTCCCTCTCCGTGTCGAGGGGGAGGGCATCCGGCATCTCCGGCGGGGCATTCCCCTCAGCCGAACCGTCTTCCCCGGTGAGCGAGGGAGCCGCCTCCCCCTCGGGGAGAGCGCGCGCCGCGCGCGGCGCTTCCTTCATCAGGCGGGAGAAACGCCGGGTCAGCACCTCGCGCATCATGCCGTAATCGTCGCCCGGCGTGAGGTTCTCCGAACGGATGTTGAATTTGCGGTACTGGCTCTTGGCGAAGCCCTCGGGCCCGGCGACGATCATGCCGCCGACGGCGTTCGAGCCCATGATGTGGCTGTTGTCGTAGACCTCGATGCGCTTCGGCACGTCCGGCAGCGCGAAGGTGCGGCGCAGCTCGTCGAGCAGGCGGGCTTGGCTGGCGCTCTCGGCGAGCTTGCGGCCGAGCGCCTCGCGCGCATTCTGCAGGGCGTGCTCGACCAGCTCGCGCTTCTCGCCGCGCTTGGGACTGGCGATCTCGACGCGGTAGCCGCTGCGGGCGGACAGCGCCTCCTCCAGCAACTCCCGCTCGGCGATGTCGTCGCTGAGCAGGATGAGGCGCGGGCAGGGCTTGTCCTCGTAGAACTGCGCGAGAAAGGCGCCGAGCACCTCGCCGGGGTCCAGGCTGCGGTCGGCGCGCGGGTAGAGCGCGTGGTTGCCCCAGTTCTGCCCGGTGCGGAAGAAGAACACCTGCACGCAGGTCGCCCCGCCTTCCTGATGGATGGCGAACACATCCGCCTCCTCCACCGAGCGCGGGTTGATGCCCTGCGTGCCCTGCACGGCGGAGAGCGCGGCGAGGCGGTCGCGCAGCGCGGCGGCGCGCTCGAATTCCAGCTCCTCGGCGGCGTGCTCCATCTCGCGGGCGAGCTGCTCCTTCACCGCCCGGCTCTTGCCGGACAGGAAGTCGCGCGCCTCGGTGACGTACTCGGCATAGTCGGTGTGGTTCACCTCGCCCGTGCAGGGGCCGGCGCAGCGCTTGATCTGGAACAGCAGGCAGGGCCGGGTGCGCGCCTCATAGAAGCTGTCCGAGCAGGAGCGGACGAGGAACGCCTTCTGCAGCGCATTGATGGTGCGGTTCACCGCCCAGACCGAGGCGAAGGGCCCGTAATAATCGCCCGGCCGGTTGCGCGCGCCGCGATGCTTGGTGATCTGCGGCGCGGCGTGGTCCTTGGTGATGAGGATGTAGGGAAACGACTTGTCGTCGCGCAGCAGCACGTTGAAGCGCGGCCGCAGCTGCTTGATGAGGTTGGCTTCCAGCAGCAGCGCCTCGGTCTCGGTGCCGGTGGAGACGAACTCCATCTCCACCGTCGCCGCCACCATGCGCATGATGCGCGCGGTCAGCCCCGTCGGGCGGGTATAGGCGACGATGCGCTTCTTGATGCTCTTGGCCTTGCCGACATAAAGCACCGCGCCTTCCGCGCCGATCATGCGGTAGACGCCCGGCCCGTTCGGCGCGTGCTTGATGGCGCGCTGGATGGCGGCGCGGCCGGTGGCCACCGAGCCGGGCGCGGGCTCGGCCTCCTCGCCTTCCGGGGCGACGAGAAGAAGATCGTCCTCGCTTTCCGCACCGAGATCGTCGGCGGCATCGTCGAGGTCGGGCAGATCCTGAAGCGGGCGGCTACTCATGACGCCTAGATACGAATTCCCGGCCGGCTCGAACAGGGGCAGGGCGCCGGTGCGGAGCTTCTTACCTTGGCGGCAGCGCCATGGTACTCCTTGGCGAAAATTCGGGAGGAGCGCCGGAGGCGCCATTTTGCTGACAGGTCTGAGAACGGCAGCGGAGACGCGGCTGCCCGGTGTCTTCGCGTTTCTGAGCCGTCTGGCGGATCAGCGCGCCGCGCGTAATCCGGCGAGCGAGCTGCAATTCCTGCCGCTGCTGGTGCGGCCGGGGGAGCTGGCGTGCGACATCGGCGCCAATCGCGGTGTGTTTACCTACTGGCTGCTGCGGCTCGGCGCGCGCGTCGCCACCTTCGAGCCCAATCCATACATGGGGCGCATCCTGCGCCGGCGTTTCCCCGACGCGCTGGCCGATGGCCGGCTCGACTTGTTCGACGGGGCGGTGAGCGATTCGAGCGGGCTGGTCGATCTGCATATCCCGCGCGGCTACTCACCGCTCGCCACCATTGACGGTCATGCGGTGGGCGAGGGCGTGGCGGTCGACGAGGTGACGGTGCGCTGCTTCCGCCTCAGCGACTGCCTCGATGAGGCGATCGCCTTCATAAAGATCGACGTGGAAGGCCATGAGCAGCGGGTCTTTGACGGCGCGCGCGACCTCATCGCCTCCTTCCGTCCGAGCCTGTTGATCGAGGCGGAGGAGCGCCACCGGCCGGGCGCGGTCGCCAGCCTGCGGGCGAGCCTGGAGCCGCTCGGCTATAAGGGCTTCTTCGCCCGTGCCGACGGTCTGCACCCGATCGAGACTTTCGATGCCGCGCGCGACCAGAGCCTCGCCAGCCTCAACGAGGCCGGCACGGCGGCCCGCGCACCCTTCACCTACATCAACAACTTCCTCTTCATCGCCCGGCCCGATGTGAATGCGCGGCTCGCCGGCTGGCGGCCGGGCGTGGCGCTGCCGCAGGCCTGACGTTACGGCACAAGCGAGCTTTGCGCGCGGCGGTTGCCACCTGCGCGCAGCGCGATGCTGCGTCGCGCCGGCAATGGGTTTATGCAGGGACAATGTCCAGCGTCACCGATGCCGCCGCCGCCCGCGCGCCCAGCTCCGCCGTCACTCCCGGCGCGAAGCCGACCATCCCGCTCTCCGGCTACGCCTTCGCGGCGGGCGGGGCGATCCTGTTCGCCTCCAAGGGCATCATCATCAAGCTCGCCTATGCGGAAGGCGTCGATCCCGAGACGCTGCTGGCGCTGCGCATGCTGTTCTCGCTGCCCTTCTATGTGGTGATCGGCGCGCTGGCGCTGTTTCGGATGCGCGGTCAGGCCGAGCCGTTGCCCAGCGCGCGCATCGTGCTGTTCTCGGCGCTGGTCGGCGCGCTCGGCTATTGGTTCGCCAGCTACACCGACTTTCTCGGCCTGCAGTACATCTCGGCCTCCTATGCGCGGCTGATCCTGTTCACCTACCCGCTCTTCGTCGTGCTGTTCGGCGCGCTGCTGTTCAAGCTGCCGGTGAAGGGTAAGGCACTGTGGGCTTTCGCGGTGGCCTATAGCGGGCTGGCGCTGATCTTCGCGCAGAACTTTTCCCATCTCGGCCATGACGCGGTGCTGGGCACCGGGCTGGTGGCGCTGACGGCGATGAGCTTCGCGCTCTATCAGGTGCTGGCGAGCCGGCTCCTGAAGCATATTGGTTCGGCGCTGTTCACCTGCATCGCCATGATCGCCGCCTCGGCCGCTGCGCTCGGCCAGTTTGCGGTGACGCATCCGCTGGAGAAGCTGATCGTTACCCCGCATGTATTCTGGCTGTCGGTCATGCTGGCCATCGGCGCCACCGTGCTGCCGACCTTCCTGATGAACGCGGCGCTGAGCCGGATCTCGGCGCAGGCCAATGCGATGATCAGCACGATGAGCCCGGTCGCCACCATGGTGCTGGCGGTGCTCATCCTTGGGGAGCCGACGACGGCGCTCGACGTGTTCGGCGCGCTGCTGGTCACCTTCAGCATCGGCTGGTTCACGTTGAGCGACCGCAAGAGCGGGCGTGGCGCCTGAGCGCGGCGATCAATCCGTCTCGGTGTCCGGCGTCTGCCAGGCAAGGTGCTGGCCGCCATCGACCGCGATCATCTGGCCGGTGACGCTGGCGGCGGTGGCGAGGAACAGCACCGCCTGCGCGATCTCGCCGGGCGTCGGGCCACGCCCCATCGGCACGGCGCGGCTCTGATAGGCGAAGGCGTCGCCATCCTGCCGGTCATTGGCGAGCGTCGGGCCCGGCCCCACGGCATTGACGCGGATTCGCGGGGCGAGGGCCTGCGCCATCATCCGTGTCGCCGCCCACAGCCCGTTCTTCGAGATGCTGTAGGAGAGATAGGCTGGCGTCGGCTTCCACACACGCTGGTCGATGATGTTGACCACGGCGCCCGTCGCGCCCGCCGGCAGCGCAGCGGCGAAGGCCTCGGTGAGGAAGACCGGCGCGCGCAGATTGGCCGCCATGTGGCGCTCCCACAGCACGAGGTCGAGACGGCCCACGCCGTCCGGGCTGAATTCCGAGGCGTTGTTGACCAGCAGCACCGGCGCGCCGAGTGCCTGCGTCGCGGCCGGCAGCAGCGCGGCCACCGCCGCCGGATCGGCAAGGTCACCCGTCACCAGTGCCGCGCGGGCGCCAAGGGCCCGCAATTCCTCCAAGGTCGCCTCGACAGCCGGGCGCGCGGTACGGGCGTGGACCGCCACGTCATAGCCCGCCCCCGCCAGAGCAAGGCTGATCGCCCGGCCAATGCGCACACCGCCGCCCGTCACCAGGGCGATGGGGCGGTGGGGCGCCGGAACCGGCGGGGAGGCATTGTCGGTCGCAGTCATGGAAACCGTGTGGGTTGCTTCAGGCCAGCCTCTTACGCGATTACCCCCGGAAGCGGATCATTCCACCGCGTTAGTTCTTCATTCACCATGCATCGCAAACGGGTTGCGCAACTCAAGGATATCAACCCGTTCAGAGCGTGTGGTAATGCGATCATGGTTAATGACAGGCGCGTGATTGATAGTAAACCGCCTGTTAAACATAATATATCGTTACGTCCGACACTAAGATTCTGCTCATACATTTATGCGAGCGTCAGCGTTACTGAATTCAGGTGGAGCCGAGGGGCGACGCCTCGCGACGCAGGAGACGAAAATGTACAGCAAGATTCTGGCCGGCGCCGGCCTGGCGGCGGCTCTCATGGCCGTTCAGGTGGCAACCCCCGCGGCGGCCGCCGACCTTTCCTACCCCGCGCCGGCCGCCTATGCGGCTCCGGCGCCGGTGTTCAGCTGGACCGGCTTCTATATCGGCGCCAATGCCGGTTATGGCTGGGGTGCGGCCGATGCCTCGGACGACACCAACGGGTTCCTCGGCGGCATCCAGGCCGGCTATAACTGGCAGACCGCCGGCAATTTCGTGCTGGGTATCGAGGCGGACCTCCAGGCCAGCAACATTGAGAGCCCGACCTACCAGCTCGATTACTTCGGCACGGTCCGCGCCCGCGCCGGCTTCGCCTTCGATCAGGCGATGATCTACGGCACGGGCGGCTTCGCCTATGGCCGCGGCACCTATCAGCTGAACGGACTGTCGAACGACCAGACCCAGACCGGCTGGACCATCGGCGCCGGTGGCGAATACGCCTTCGCGCCCAACTGGACGGTCAAGGCCGAGTATCTCTATCTCGACCTCGGCAAGGAGACCTACGACACCGCCGTCGGGCCGATCGATGTCGGCACCACCGCCAACATCCTGCGCGCGGGCGTGAACTACAAGTTCTGATCCTGGCTTCGAGGCGGGTCCGCCGCGGTCCAACGGCCCGATCCTGCCTCCACTTGCGGCGAGCGCCAGCGCGAAAGTGCTGGCGCTCGTTGCGTTTCAAGGCGCTCGATATGCCGCGGGGTCAGGAATCTGTTGTTCTCGTGCAACAGGCCACCGGCATTCCACCGGCGATCATGGCGGAATTGTTGCGGCGCCGGGTTGCCGCGTTGGGGCGAAATTACCTCCACGAATCGAGCCGCCATGCGGGCTGCCATGCCCATTTCACAAGCATGTGACAGCGGGTTTGGAGGCAATAATGGCGAATTCTGCCGCAATCCGGCCTTTGACACGCCTATCTGCCCTCCTATCTCACCTATCGAACGTGACGTGAAAGACCATCGTGCCGTTCCTGCCTATTGTTTCTCGGAGAGTATCCATGAAGAAGATCATCAGCTCGGGCGTTGCCGTCGCCGCCCTGCTCGTCGCGGCGCCCGCTTTCGCCGCCGACCTGCAGCAGCCCTATCCCACCAAGGCGCCGGTCATCGCTCCCGCGCCGGTGTTCTCCTGGACCGGCTTCTACATCGGTGCCAACGCCGGCTACGGCTGGGGCTCGGGTGAAGGCGCCGCCGACACGCTCGGCCTGAACCCCGATGGGTTCATCGGCGGTGGCCAGATCGGCTACAATATCCAGCTCGACAACAACATCGTCCTTGGCGTCGAGGCCGACATCCAGGGCAGCAGCCTGAAGGACACTGCCTTCGGCGTCGAGCAGAAGATGGACTATTTCGGCACCGTGCGCGCCCGCGTCGGCTATGCCTTCGATCACATCATGCCCTACGTGACGGGCGGTTGGGCGTGGGGCCACAATGAGGTCACCAACGACCTCACCGGCAGCAGCGCCAACGGCACCCTGTCCGGCTGGACCATCGGCGGCGGCGTCGAGTACGCCTTCACCAACAACTGGACCGTCAAGGCCGAGTACCTCTACATGGATCTCGGCGAGGACTACTATGACAGCATCGGCGCCGACAGCGGCCTGACGGCCAACGTCGTCCGCGCGGGCATCAACTACAAGTTCTGATGCCGCGGGCTCCGGCCCGGACGCTGAATGAGAAAGGCCCCGGACGGCAACGTTCGGGGCCTTTTCCTTTGTGCCGCGCGGTCGAGGGCGATCAGCTCGGGCGGGTTGCCTCGAAAGCGGGCACGCGCGCGGCGAAGCTGTCCAGCCAGTCGACGAGGGCGAGGTGATCTTCGCGCCAGACGCCGTGGAAGCGCAGATCGAGATAGCCGAGCGCGCAGGCGAGGGCGATCTCGCCGATATGCGCCGCACCGGTCACTTCCAGCGGGGCGGGCGGGGCGGATTCGAGAACCTTGAGCGCGCGCGCGACCTTTCCGGCCTGATTGTCCACCCAACTGGCCGAGCGCTGCTCCTCCGGACGGAAGCGGGTCTCATAGACCTGAAGCAGCGCCGCATCCATCAGCCCGTCGGCCAGCGCCTGCTGGGTGAGGGCGGTAAAGCGCGCCTCGCCGCCGACCGGCAGCACCACGCCGCCGCCCGCCTGTGCGTCCACATATTCCACGATCACCCGGGAATCGAACAGCGCCGGCCCGTCCTCGCGCAGCAGCACCGGAATCTTGCCCAGCGGGTTCTGCCCGCGCAGCGTATCGGCAGGGTTGGTGGTGTCGGCCGGCTCAATGTCGAGGTGGATGCCGCAGACGACGGCGGCGATCTTGACCTTGCGGCCGAACGGGGAGGCGGGCGAGGAACGCAGCTTCATGGGACACTTCGCTCAGTTCGGGCCGGCGGCGCGAACGTGGCAGAACCCGCCCGCGGCCGGTCCCGGCCGTGGACGGGATATCTCGGCTTCACACCTGCCTTATCAGTCGGCCCGCTGGAGGTCGATGGCCTTGGGGCCCTTGCCCCGCTTGTCCGGCTCGACCTCGAAACTCACCCGCTGCCCTTCGGCGAGCGTGCCCATGCCTGAGCGGGTGACGGCCGACACATGCACGAAGACGTCGCGCCCGCCGTCATCCGGGCGAATGAAGCCGTAGCCCTTTTCCGTGTTGAAGAATTTGACGGTACCCGTCGTCGCCATACGCCTGCTCTCCTCATCCCCCGAGGCCGCAAGGCCCGGTCGGATCAACCTGCGGAGCGTGGAAGCAAGACCAATGCCGGATGGATGTGACAGGCCTTCAACGTTCGGCGGTGATCCAGCCGATACGGACCCGGCCGGTGCCGTCGGTGGCGAGCACGCGCACGAGGGCGTTGAGCACGAGGCGCAGTTCCTCCGCGAGGACGAAGGGTGGGTTGACGATGATGAGCCCGCAGCCCGACAGTGCGTCCGCCTGACGGACGGCGCGCAGGTCGAACTGGATGTTGAGCACCTTCGGGATTCGGGCGCGCTCGATCTCGCGGCGGAAGCCGTCCACCGCGCGCACATCCTTGATCGGGTACCACAGCGCATAGACCCCCGTGGGCCAGCGCTTATGCGCCTCGATGAGCCCCTGCGCCATGCGGTGGAACTCGCCCGGTTCCTCGAAGGGCGGATCGACCAGCACCAGCCCGCGCCGCTCCTTGGGCGGCAGATAGGCGGTGAGCGCCTGCCAGGCATCGGTGGGCAGCACCTTCGTCCGTCCGTCGCGGCCGATGGCGTCGGTGAGCGACTCGCGCACGCCGCCAACCGTCTCGCAGAACAGCAGGCGGTCCTGCGGGCGGGTCAGCGTCTGCGCGATCAGCGGCGAGCCGGGATAATGGCGCAGCCGGGCGGCGAGCGCGGCGGGCGTGTCGCCGTCAACGCCGGGATTGATCGCGCGCACCACATCGAACCACGGCTTCAGCAGGGCGGCGACTTCAGGCGTGAACTCCGCGCGCAGCACGGCGCCGATGCCGCCCTCCCACTCCCCAGTGCGCTGGGCTTCCTCGCCGGCGAGGTCATAGAGGCCGGCGCCGGCATGGGTGTCGAGCACGCGGTACGCCGCGTCTTTCTGCCCGAGATAGGCGAGGATGCGGGCGAGCACGACATGCTTGACGACATCGGCAAAATTGCCGGCGTGGAAGGCGTGGCGATAATTCATGCGGGGTTCCGGCGGGTTCAGCCGCCCCGCATCGGGGGCATGGCGACGCGATCCGTGGTGCAGGCCTTGGCCGCCACCTCGGGACATGCGGTGAATTGGAAGGTGCGGCTCATGCAGACCCGCACTTCGCTGAGGCGCTTGTCGCTGCACTGGACCGAGATCATGTCCGCCCCCAGCCCCGGATTGGCGGCCCGGAAGGCGTCCGCCACCTCGCTAGGCGACACCATGCGGTAGTCGTCGAGCTTGCGGAACTCATCGGGAATGGTGACGCGGCTCTGCGCCAGCCGGACCTTCTCGAAATAGGTCGCCGAATCGAGACCCGAGCAGGTGCCGTGCTTGCGCCATTGGTGCAGCACAAGCTTGCGGCCCGGCATGATGTCGAGCATCGAGCGCACGATGGATTCCGCGACGAAGGGCGGGGGCTTCTGGCAGAATTGCGGCCAGCCGCGCTTCTCATATTGCGGCCATAGCCCATGCACCACGAAGGCATAGGGGCGGGCGGTGGCGGCGCATTGCATGGGATCGGCGTCGTCACCCTCGCCGGCGCAGTAGCTCGGCGACCAGGAAAGCGACAGCACGTAGAAATCGAAGTCACCCGGCCGATCGCGCGCGACGGCGGGCGCGGCCGCGAACACACCCAGCAGGGCGCCGACGGCCAGAAGCCCCCGTGCGCCGATGCCGAGGGTCATGGGCGCGCCATGCGGCAGTTCGGGGCATAGGTCCAGGAGCGGTCGAGCCCCTCGACGCACCATTCCACGCCCCAGGAATAGCCGAGGAAGCCGCCATCCTCGACCAGCGAGTACCAGACGGTGCGGTGATGGCCGCCCTGCGCGACCTTGGTAACCGCCTTGCCGTCATAGGCGCCGCTGCCATAAGCACCTTCGCTGGTGAAGGCCGGCGTGCCCTCAAGGCCGGAGATGACAACATCTGCCTGGCAGTAGCGGCGGGGAATGTAGTCCTCGCCCCAGGGGCGGAAGGCGATCTCGCGTACCGGGCCGACGCTGTCGATGCTCAGCTTGGAGTTCCAGAACCGCTTCTCGGTCGTCGCGAACTCGCTGCGGATGCGCTTCAGCGCCTCCGGCGTGTCGCAGGCCGGCACCTTGCCGCTGTAGTTCGGGCCGGACAGCCAGAAATTCTTCTCGAAGAAGTTCGCCGCCTGCGCCCCGGAGAGCGACGCCGCCAGCAGGCCGGCGGCCGCGAGGCCGATGCCGAGCCGGCGCGTGGCGCGCGTCATCGTGCGGCGCGACGTCGTGGCGGCATGGTTTTCTTCGGTACGCATGGCACGTCTCCCAGACCCGTGTGGTCCCAGCCCCTCTTGGCGCGAAGATGCGTCGGGGGCGAGGGCCGGTCAATAACGGCAAGGCCACACCCCCTGAGAATCCGCACCCTGCGTCAGATGAGGCGGATCACGTAGAGCTTGCGCGTGGTCTCCACCACCTCCCACACGCCCTTGAAGCCCGGCCGGATGACGAAGCTGTCGCCGGCGGTGAGCCGCACGGGCGGCGCGCCGTCCTCGTGCAGGATGGAGACGCCGGAGAGCAGGGAGCAGAACTCCCACTCCTCATAATCCACTCGCCACGAGCCGACGCTCGATTCCCACACGCCGGCGAACAATGCGTTGTCCGGCAGGGTTTCGAGATTCCAGGTCAGGTGCCGCGGATCGCCGGCGACGATGCGTTCCGGCAGCGGCGCGGTTTCCTCCGGCGTACCGAGATTGTCGGGGTCGAAGCGGAGCAGGAAGGACATGGAGACCTCAAGGGAATGGCGCCGGCGACAGAAACGGCGCGGCCCATCCTGTGCGATGCGCCGCGCCGCCTCAAGCCGCTTCGATCCGCCCCCCGGAGGATCGAGGCGTTATTCCGATGCCGCCTATTCGGCCGGCGCCGCCTGCACCGAGGTGGGCAGGCTCGCCGTCTCCGTCTCCGTTACCGCGAGCTTCGAGCAGGCGAAGAGGAAGCCGGCGACGATCACATAGGCCAGCGCCACGCCGGGCGTGACGCCGATCCCCACCGCTTCGCCATGCATGAAGCCGAAGAAGGTGAGGACGGCGCCGGCGAGCGCGAAGGCCGCGGCCGGCACGAATTTGCGCTCCACCACGAACACGCCGATGGCGCCGAGCACGAGGCCGACCAGGATCGCGCCCCCGCCCATCACCTCGAGCCCATGGTAGAGCACGCCGACCGAGCCGAGCTTGTCGAGGCCGAGCGCCGCCGCCGAGGTGCCGGCGACCGCCAGCGAATTGTCGATCAGCAGCTTGGCCCAGGCCGCCAGATGCGGGGTGAGCGCCAGCACCACGGCCGGGGCGTGCTTGGCGGGCGTGGTCTGGAACGCCTGCGCGCCAATGAGCATGCCGATGTAGAGCAGGATCGGCGAGATGGCGACGACCGGGATCAGCGCCAGAAGCAGGGCGATGATGCCGAACCAGGAGAGGATGATGACCATCAGCCCGGTTGCGGCCGAGTAGCCGATGCGCCCGCCCATCGACTTCCAGCCGGGGTGGCCGATATAGACCGCGTTGATGAAGGGGTTGCCCATCAGGCAGCCGATGAGGCTCACCACGCCGTCGGCGGTCAGCACCCGCGTGGTTGGGTAATGGTCGCCCGCCGCTTCCGCGCTCTCTACATTGTCCATGGCTTCCACGAGGTCGTAGATGCCGAAGGGAATGGCGGTCACCAGGATGATGCCGAGATACTGGAAGCCGGAGAAGACGTGATCGAAGGCCGGCAGCGGCACGGAGAAGCCGAAGCTGGAGAGCGCCGCGCCCACATTGGCGACGCTCATGCCGCCATAATTCAGGCCGAGCGCGGTGGAGCCCCAGGCGATGATCATGCCGACGGCGATGGCGACGAGGCCGGCGGGAATGCCCTTGGGGTATTTCACCCCGCCAAACCAGCTCACCAGGATGATGGCGAAGCAGGTGAGGCCGATGACCGGCGTGGTGAAGATCTCGAAGGCGGGGCGCATCGAGATGAAGGCGATGGAGACGCCCGCCAGTGTGCCGAGCAGGGCCGCGCGGGGGGTGATCCTGCGGATATAGGGGGCGATGAAGCCACCGATCATCAGGATGAAGCTCTGGAAGAACACCCAGACGAGGCCGGCTTCCCAGCCCTTGATCGGGTCGCCCGTCGCCGCGCCGATCGGCAGCATGATGACGAAGGTGACGACGAACATATGCGGCACCGAGATGCCCGAGGGCAGGGCGCACACATCATCGCGCCCGGTCTTCTTGGCGAGCTGGTAGCCGAGCCAGGCGTAATAGCTCGTGGACAGGAACATCATCAGCCCGACGGCGGGCAGGATGCGGCCGAAGACGATTTCCGGCGGCATCTTCAGCACGAATTGCAGCAGGCCGGTCAGCACCAGCATGTTGACGAGGATGTTGGTGCCGAAGCCGAACAGGGCATTCCAGTCGCCCCGCGTCCACAACGTCGGCCTCATGCCGATGCGGGAGGAGGATATCGGCGTCATTTCGGTGGCGGACATGGTGGTTCGTCCCCTCAGGTTGATCGGTGGTCGCTCAGGCGAAAGGCGGCAGGCGCACGCTGAAACTCACGCCGCGTCGCTCTGGGCGGCGGGCTTGTTGCCGAGCGCGGCGGTGAGCGCCGCGGAATCGGAGACCCAGCCGAAGATCCCGCCCTGCGCCTTGATCATCTCGAGGCCAATGCGGTGGAACTCCGGGAAATAGGAGGCGCAGCAATCGCTGAGCGCGACGCAGCGATAGCCGCGGTCATTGCCCTCGCGGATCGTGGTGTGGACGCAGACCTCGGTGGTGACGCCGGCCACCAGCAGCGTGTCGATGCCGCGGTTCTTCAGCATGAGCTCGAGGTCGGTCTGGTAGAAGGCGCCCTTGCCGGGCTTGTCGAGGACCGGCTCGCCGGGTGCGGGATAAAGCGCGGCGATGATGTCGTGGCCGGGCTCGCCGCGAATAAGGATGCGGCCCATCGGGCCGGCGCAGCCGATGCGTGTGGTGGGCTCGCCGCGCTCGACCTTGGCGGGCGGCGCGTCCATCATGTCCGGGCGGTGGCCTTCGCGGGTGTGGATGACCAGCATCCCCGCCGCGCGCGCCGCCGCCAGCGCCACCTGACAGGGACCGACCGCCGCCTGCAGCAGCGACACGTCATTGCCCAGCGTCTCGCCGAAGCCGCCCGGCTCCAGAAAGTCCCGCTGCATATCAATGATGACCAGCGCCGCGCGCGCCGGATCAAAGGCAAGGGCGGCAGGCTCGGCGGCGAGAAGGCTGTCGGGCATGGGGCGGCTCCGCAATCAGGAAGCACGGCACCTCGGCGGAGGGCGTCGGTTCGTGCATACATTGATGTATGCAGGAGGCGTGCCAAGCCTTTATTGGATATAAGTAACTGATGATAATAGATATATTTTTGTGATCTGGTCGACGCGCTGCGGTCTTTATGATGGCATATTGATTAAATTATATGCATTTATAGAGGCGTGAATGAATTGGGCATCGCGACGTGCGGGTGGTTGTTGCACGGGTCCGCCCGGTGAAGGATAGGGCGTCTCGGGAGTCGCCATGCTCATCGCCCATCTCTCCGACCCGCATCTGCGCCCGCCGGGCGTGCTCTATCAGGGGCTGGTCGATTCCAACGCCATGTTCGTCGCGGCGCTGGATCATCTCGCCCGGCTCGAGCCGCGCCCCGATCTGGTGCTGCTGAGCGGCGATCTGGTGGATGACGGAACGCCCGAGGAATACGCCCATGCCCGCGTTCTGCTGGCGGGGATCGGGCTGCCACTGCTGGCCATTCCCGGCAATCACGATGAGCGCGAGGCGTTTCGCGCCGCCTTCGCCGATCACCCGCATCTGCCCGACACTGGGCCGTTGCATTTCGCGGTGGGCGATCACGGCCCGGTGCGGATTGTCGCTGTCGATGTCACCGTGCCCGGCGATCATCACGGCGACTTCGACGCGGCGGCGGAAGACTGGCTGGAGGCGAGGCTGGCCGCCGAGCCGGAGCGGCCGACGCTGGTGATGATGCACCAGCCGCCGTTCGAGAGCGGCATCGCCTGCATTGACGACTATAACTGCCGCGGTGGTGACCGGCTTGCCGCCGTGCTGGCGCGCCATCCCCAAGTCGAGCGGCTGCTCTGCGGCCATATCCACCGCTCCATGCAACTCCGCTTCGGCGGGACGCTGCTGCTCACCGCGCCCAGCACGACCACCGCCATCGCCCTGCGCCTCGTGCCGGAGGCGGAGGCGGCCTCTTTCGTCGAGCCGCCGGCGCTGCTGCTGCATCAGTGGCGGCCGGGCACCGGGCTCGTCACCCACCATGTCCCGATCGGCCGCTTTCCCGGCCCGTTCGACTTTTTCTGAGGCCGGGCCGGCCGGCGCGCCCCCTTTTCGGATCGCGCCCGAGCGCCCATATTCCCGCCATGGCCAAAGCAGCACGTCCCGGCGGATTCTCCGAGCGCTCCCAGCGCGCCTTCGAGCCCGCCCAATCCGCGACTCTCGACCCCGCTCTCGCCGAGAAGCTCGGCGTGGCGCCGACCTCGGGCGCCTCCGCCACCGTGGCGGCGCTCACCGCGCTGATCGAGACCGGCCGGCCGGAAGTGGACGGCCAGCTCTGGGTGCCGCATCGGCCCGCCCGCCCGGAAAAGTCCGAGGGCGGCGTCGAGTTCGTGCTGAAGTCCGACTACACGCCCAATGGCGACCAGCCCCACGCGATCGATGAGCTCTGCAAGGCGGCGCAGGAGGGCGAGCGCGATCAGGTTCTGCTCGGCGTCACCGGCTCGGGCAAGACCTTCACCATGGCCAATGTCATTCAGCGCCTGCAGCGCCCGGCGCTGGTTCTGGCGCCGAACAAGACGCTGGCGGCGCAGCTCTATGGCGAGTTCAAGAGCTTCTTCCCCGACAATGCGGTGGAGTATTTCGTCTCCTATTACGACTACTACCAGCCGGAAGCCTATGTGCCGCGCACCGACACCTTCATCGAGAAGGAATCGTCGATCAACGAGCAGATCGACCGGATGCGCCACTCGGCGACGCGCGCGCTGCTGGAGCGCGACGACGTCATCATCGTCGCCTCTGTCTCCTGCATCTACGGTATCGGCTCGGTCGAGACCTATGCCTCGATGACCTTCAAGGTCGCGGTGGGCGAGCGCATCGATCAGCGCCAGCTCCTCGCCGACCTCGTGGCCCTGCAATATAAGCGCACCCAGGCCGATTTCGGTCGCGGCACCTTTCGCGTGCGCGGCGATGTGATCGAGGTGTTCCCGGCGCATTACGAGGACCGCGCCTGGCGCATCTCGCTGTTCGGCGACGAGGTGGAGAGCATCCAGGAGTTCGACCCGCTCACCGGGCAGAAGTCGCAGGATCTCAAATTCGTCAAGCTCTACGCCAATTCGCACTATGTGACGCCGCGCCCGACGCTGATCCAGGCGACCCAGGGCATCAAGGCCGAGCTGAAGATGCGGCTGGACGAGCTCAACGCCATGGGCCGCTTTCTCGAAGCGCAACGGCTGGAGCAGCGCTGCACCTTCGATCTCGAAATGATGGAAGCGACGGGAAGCTGCGCCGGCATCGAGAACTATTCGCGCTGGCTCACCGGCCGCCAGCCCGGCGAGCCGCCGCCGACGCTGTTCGAGTATGTGCCTGACAACGCCCTGATCTTCTGCGACGAGAGCCACGTCACCGTGCCGCAGATCGGCGCCATGTATCGCGGCGACTTCCGCCGCAAGGCGACGCTGGCGGAATATGGTTTCCGCCTGCCGAGCTGCATGGACAACCGGCCGCTGCGCTTCGAGGAATGGGAGGCGATGCGGCCGCAGACCGTTCACGTCTCCGCCACCCCCGGCAAATGGGAGATGGAGAAGACCGGCGGCGTGTTCGTCGAGCAGGTCATCCGCCCGACGGGTCTGGTCGACCCAGAGGTCGAGGTCCGCCCCGCCCGCACGCAGGTCGACGACCTGCTGGGCGAGGTGCGCGCCACCGCCGCGCAGGGCTACCGCACGCTGGTGACGGTGCTCACCAAGCGCATGGCGGAAGACCTCACCGAATATCTGCACGAGAACGGCATCCGCGTGCGCTACATGCACTCGGACATCGACACGATCGAGCGCATCGAGATCATCCGCGACCTGCGCCTCGGCGCCTTCGACGTGCTGATCGGCATCAATCTGCTGCGTGAGGGCCTCGACATTCCCGAATGCGGGCTGGTGACCATCCTCGACGCCGACAAGGAAGGCTTCCTGCGCTCGGAAACCTCGCTGGTGCAGACCATCGGCCGCGCCGCGCGCAATGTCGACGGCCGGGTCATCCTCTATGCCGACAACATCACCGGCTCGATGGAACGGGCGATGGCGGAAACCGAGCGCCGCCGCGCCAAGCAGGTCGCCTGGAACACCGAGCATGGCATCACGCCTGAAAGCGTGCGCAAGGCGATCGGCGACATCCTCAACAGCGTCTATGAGCGCGACCATGTGACCGTGGATGCCGGCATGGCCGAGGGCGCCGCCACCTATGGCAACAACCTCGCCGCGGTGATGGCGGATCTGGAAAAGCGCATGCGCGCCGCCGCCGCCGATCTCGATTTCGAGCAGGCCGCCCGGCTGCGCGACGAGATCAAGCGGCTGCAGGCGACGGAACTCGCCATCTCCGACGATCCGCTCGCCCGGCAGGCCAGCGTCGATGACCAGACCGGCGGCTATCGCGGCGAGCGTAAATATGGCCGCGCCGCCAATATGCCGGAGAAAAAGGCGGGGCGGGGCAAGGGGGGCGCCAAGGCGGGCCCGCGTTCCTCGCCCGGCCATGTCTCCTCCGGCCATGCCGCGCGGGCCGACGAGGCGCAGGCGGTCTATGATTCCGGCGACGACGCCCCGCTGCCGCGCTCGCGCATCGTCGTGCCTTCGCTCGACGATATGGGCCCCGGGACCGACCGGGTGGAGCCGCTGCGCGTCGAGGACTGGGTGCGGCCGGAGCGGCCGGACCCGATGACCAAGGGCTACCGGCCCGGCGGACGCCGCAAGGGACGATGACGCGGCGCGGAGAGCGCGTCAGAACCGCTTCTTCAGCCAGATGCAGGAATGGCCGGGCGGGTAATCGTCGATCTGGCCGAAGCGCTGGTAACCGTGCTTGGCGTAGAAATCCGGCGCCTGGAAGCTGTAGGTCTGCAGATGGGCGCCGATGCAGCCACGCGCCCGCGCCTCCGTCTCGGCGGCACCGAGCAGGGCGCTGCCCACGCCGCCACCCCGCGCCTCGGGCGAAACCCATAGCCAATCGACGAACATCCAGCCGAAGTAGCAGTGCGCCTTGAGCCCGGCCTGGACCCCGCCGTCGCCATCGCGGGCGATGACCCAGAAGTTCGAGGCGTGCAGTGGGCCGCCCTTGGCTTCGTTGTAAACATCGAGCCCCCGGTCGATCAGCTCCCGCACCTCGGCTACCGGATTGGCCTCCACGTCTAGTCTCATGGGCTGCTCTCCACGGCCTCGTATTTGCGCGAGGTGGTCTTTGCCGCCCTTCGTGGCAACAATGCGTGGCAATGCCAATGAGGCATGGGGGAATGTCATGGGTTTCACGCAAGCCGTATCGAGCGGTCTCAGCCAGTACGCCACCTTCACCGGCCGGGCCACGCGGTCGGAATATTGGTGGTGGGTGCTGTTCTCGATCCTCGTCAACATCGTCACCGGCCTGCTCGATACGGCGCTGTTCGGCGCGGTGTCGCTGCTGGCCTATGGCGATATGCACGCGCTGACGCCGATCAGCACGCTTGTCGGGCTCGCGCTGCTCATCCCCTCGCTCGCGCTGGCCGTGCGCCGCTTCCACGACATGGATCACACCGGCTGGTGGCTGCTGATCGGGCTCACCGGCATCGGCGCGTTTGTTATCTTCTTCTGGTTCATGCGGCGCGGCACGCTGGGCCCGAACCGCTTCGGCTACGACCCGCTGAGCTGATCCCGCTGAGCTGAAGCTCCAACGAAAACGGGCGCCGCAAGGGCGCCCGTTCAATCGGTCAGGAGGCGAAGGTTCAGCCCTGCTGGATGGCGCTGAGCTGCCAGGCGCCGCCCGGCGTGCGGGTGAAGGTCCAGAACTCCACTGCCTGCTCCAGACGGTCAGCGTCGCTCTGCACCACGCGGCCGGTGGCCTTGTCGAGCGTCACGTCCTTGAGCTGGTAGCGCATGGCGACGGTGGCGTAGTCGCGGCCATCCTCGTTCCAGGCTTCCGACAGGTCGCCCTGCAGCAGCTTCACGTCGGTGAGGCGGTTCTCAAGGCCGTTCTTGGCGAGATCGTCCAGTTCCTCGCCGATATAGCCCATCATTTCCGGCGTCAGGCGCTCCGTCAGCGCGGCGCGGTCGTCACGGCCATAGGCCGTCTGGACCTCGCCGAGCAGGCGCTCGAAGCTGTCGAAATCGCCACCGTCCAGCTTGATCGGGCGGCCGCGCGGGCCGGTGCCGAAGCCGAATCGGGCGGGGCCCGTGGCGGCCGCTGCCGGCGCGCCCTGCGGCGCACCCGTGCCGCCGGCGCCGTTCAGCGCGTCGCGCTGCAGCGGCGCAGCCGGATCGGGGCGGGCACCGCCGGCATAGGACGGCTGGTTGCGGCTGCGCAGCCAGCCCATCACCAGACGGACGACGATGAAGATGAGCGCCACCTGAAGCAGCAGGCCGAGAATGCCGGAGAGGCTGCCGAGGCCAGAGAAGAAGCCGGAGCCCATGAGCAGGCCGAACAGGCCGGCGCCGAGCAGGCCGCCCATCAGGCCACCCATGAAGCCGCCGCGGTTGAAGAAGCCGCCGGGCTGGGCGCCGGGCGCGCGGGCCGCCGCGCTGGGCGCGGTCTGGCCCTGCGGCGTCGCGGAACGCTGCATCGGCTGGGCGGAAGGCGCGGTGGGGGTCGGGGCCGGGGTCGACCAGGTCTTGGAGCCACGGCTGCCGAAGCTGCCGCTACGGCCGACGCGCGCCTCGGCGAAATCGGTGGCGACCATCAGGCCGGCACCGAGAAACAGGGTCGCCACGGCGAGACGCAGCATGGCGGAACGGGAACGCGGAGACTTCACGAGGCGGGTTCTCCCAACACGACGGCGATCCGGCGGCCCGAAGATCGGGCCTGCCGCTGCGTCACATATGGGGAAGAAGCGCGGTGATTTCCACCTCGTCGCCATCACGTCGCTGCGACGAGGGTCATCTGTGACCCGTCGGGCGGCGAGGGAGGGGACGGCGCCGATTCCCGACGGCCTCAGAAACCGAGGCGCGATTCGAGCGAGGCGATGGAGCCCACGGGCGCGGATACGAGGCTGCCGGACTTCTTGTCGGCGGAGGCCGGAGCGGCAATCTGACCGGGCAGAGCCTTCGACTGGAGGGCCTTGGGCGGCAGGGCGGCTTGGGTCTGAACCTCGGAACGGTTCATGACGGGGGGCATTTCGACGTCCTTCTGTTACGCATACGCAGCCGGCGATTCACGCGCCGGATTGACCACAAAAGACACCGCCACTGGACGATGCCGGCTCAACGAGACTGACTATGAAGGTTTAACGGTTAACCTTGCCTGAGCCTGACGTTCATATTGGGCGCGATTCCGTTCAGAAACGGGGCGCCTATAAGGCAGAACGAAAGAATCCGAACCCTGTTGCGCGGATGCCTCACGGTCAGGGCGCTGAGATAGGCGTGGGTCGCACCTGCGACAACCTAATCTTCAGGCATGGCTGTCATGCCCGGCATGCTAATTGCTAAGTTGTCTTACGCCTAAAGGAGTATCGCCATGTCGGGAGTCGCCTCATGTCCCTCGCTCTGACCATCGCCGTGTCGGACAGCGAATCCGACGTCGATACCGAGTTCGACCTGTCGCTGCGCGACGACATCCGCATGCTCGGCCGCGTGCTCGGCGAGACGGTGCGCGATCAGGAGGGCGAGGCGACCTATGAGCTAGTGGAGAGCATCCGCCGCGTCTCCACCCGCTTCCACCGCGCGGACGACCAGAGCGCCCGGCGCGAGCTGGAGGCGATGCTCTCGGATCTCGGGCCGGACCAGACCATCTCCATCGTCCGCGCCTTCAGCTATTTCTCGCACCTCGCCAACATCGCCGAGGACCAGAACGTGATCCGTCGCCGCCGCGCCGTCGCGGCGAGCGGGCGCGGCGCGACGCCGGCCTCGATCGCCCATGCGCTGGAGCGCGCCCGTACGGCCGGCATCCCGCTGGCGGAGCTGCGCAAGTTCTTCGCCACCGCGCTGGCGAGCCCGGTGCTGACCGCCCACCCGACCGAGGTGCGCCGCCGTTCCACCCAGACGCATGAGATGCGCATCGCCGAGCTGCTGGCCGGGCGCGCCGGCCTCGAGCCGACGCCGGAGGAAGTCGGGGAGGCCGAGGACGAGCTGCGCCGGCGCGTGTTGATGCTCTGGCAGACCAACCTGCTGCGCCGCACCAAGCTGACCGTGCTGGACGAGGTGGCGAACGGGCTTGCCTATTACGACTACACCTTCCTGCGCGAACTGCCGAAGCTCTATGCGGCGCTGGAGGATCGCCTCGCCGTGGTCGAGGGCGTGCCGCCGGAAAGCGCCCCCGAGGTCGGCTCCTTCCTGCGCATGGGAAGCTGGATCGGCGGTGACCGCGACGGCAACCCCTTCGTCACCGCCGAAGTCACCCGCGAGACCATGCGGATGCAGAGCGCGCAGGCGGTGCGCTTCTATCTCGGCGAACTTGATGCGCTCGGCGCCGAGCTTTCCATCTCCACCATTCGCGTCAAGGTGTCCGGCGAATTGCTGGCGCTGGTGGATTCGGCCGCCGATTCCTCGCCGCACCGGCGCAACGAGCCGTACCGCCTCGCCGCCTCCGCCATCGCCGCCCGGCTGCGCGCCACCGCCTTCCGGCTGGAGATCGCCGATCTCATCGGCCTCACCGTCAAGCCGTCGGTCGCGCCCTATGCCTCGGCCAGGGAGTTCCGCGCCGATCTCGACATCATCGACGCCTCGCTCAAGGCGCACCGCTCGGCCGCTATCGCGCGCGGCAAGCTGCGGGCGCTGCGCCGGGCGGTGGACTGCTTCGGCTTCCACCTCGCCATTCTGGATTCGCGCCAGAACTCCGACGTGCATGAGCGCTGCGTCGCCGAGCTGTTCGAGGTCGCCGCGCCCGGCACCAATTACAAGGCGCTGCCCGAGGGCACGCGTACCTCGCTGCTGCTGCGCGAGCTGACCACGGCGCGCCCGCTCACCTCGCCCTTCGCGGCCTATTCCGAGGAGACGGTGGGCGAGCTGGCGATGCTGCGCACCTGTGCCCGCATCCACGAGATCTATGGCCGCGAGGCGATCCAGACCTGCATCATCTCCAAGGCCGAGGGCGTCTCGGACATGCTGGAGCTGGCGCTGCTGCTCAAGGAGGTCGGTCTCGTCGATCCCGCCGGCGCAGCGGCGGTGAACATCGTGCCGCTGTTCGAGACCATCGAGGATCTGCGCAACGCCGCCAAGGTGATGGAGCAGATGTTCCGCCTGCCGGAATATCGCAAGCTGGTCGACAGCCGCGGCGGCATGCAGGAAGTGATGCTCGGCTATTCCGACTCCAACAAGGATGGTGGCTTCGTCACCTCCGGCTGGGAGCTCTACAAGGCCGAGATCGAGCTGATCGAGGTGTTCAAGCGCCATGGCGTGAAGCTGCGCCTGTTCCATGGCCGCGGCGGTTCGGTCGGCCGCGGCGGCGGGCCGAGCTACGACGCCATCCTCGCCCAGCCGGGCGGGGCGGTGCAGGGCGAGATCCGCATCACCGAGCAGGGCGAGATCATCTCGTCCAAGTTCGCCAACCCGGCGGTCGGGCGCGGCAATCTGGAAATCCTCGCTGCCGCCACGCTGGAGGCGACGCTGCTCTCGGGCGATGCCAAGGCGCCGCGCGAGGAATATCTCACCGTGATGGAGGAGCTGTCCGACGCGGCCTTCCGCGCCTATCGCTCGCTGGTCTACGAGACCCCGCGCTTCGAGGACTATTTCTGGGAGTCGACGGTCATCAACGAAATCGCGACGCTCAACATCGGCTCGCGCCCGGCCTCGCGCAAGAAGACGCGGCGGATCGAGGATCTGCGCGCCATTCCCTGGGTGTTCTCCTGGGCGCAGTGCCGGCTCATGCTGCCGGGCTGGTACGGCTTCGGCTCGGCGGTGACGGCGTGGCTGGAGAAGCACCCGGACGGCCTGCCGCTGCTGCAGGAGATGTACCGCGAGTGGCCGTTCTTCCGCACCCAGCTCTCCAATATGGACATGGTGCTCTCCAAGAGCTCCATCGCCATCGCCTCGCGCTACGCGCAGCTGGTGGAGGATGTGGAACTGCGCGAGAGTATTTTCGGGCGCATCCGCACCGAATATCAGGCCGCCATCGACTCGCTGCTGACCATCTCGCAGCAGACCAAGCTGCTCGGCTCCAACCCGCTGCTCGACCGCTCGATCCGCAACCGCTTCCCCTATATCGACCCGCTCAACCATGTGCAGGTCGGTCTGCTCCGCAAGTACCGGGCGAGCGACACGGACGAGAAGGTGCTGCAGGGCATCCAGCTGACCATCAACGGCATCTCCGCCGGCCTGCGGAACTCCGGCTGAGGCGCGGTCATGGTGTTCGCCTGCACGATACCGGCCCGGCCGACGACGCTGGCCGATGATGAGCGTGTGCGCATCACGCGCTGGGATTTCGAGCCCGGCGCGACCACCGGCTGGCACGAGCACGCGATGGACTATGCCATCGTCTTCGTCACCGACGGGCTGATGGAGATCGACGTGGACGGGACGGTGACGCAGGTCGCCATGGCGGCCGGCGCCGCCTATTCCCGCCCCGCCGGCATCCGCCACGACGTGCGCAACGCCGGCGAAGCCCCGATGAGCTTCGTCGAGGTGGAGATGAAGTAGGGCCGGGGGGCGGGGGCCTTCATCCGTCCCCGCCATCCTCTATACTGGCGGTCACCCTTATCCCCGTTGCCGGTTCGCCATGTACACGCCGCCCGCCTTCCGCGAAGACGATCCCGCCACGCTCCGCCAGATCATCCGCGCGGCGCGGCTTGCCACGCTGGTGACGGCGACGGCCGAGGGGCTGATGGCAACGCCGCTGCCGCTCTATCTCGATGAGAGCGAGGGCGCGCATGGCGTGCTCTATGGCCATCTCGCCAAGGCCAACCCGCAATGGAAGGCCGCCTCGCTCGGCGAGGCGCTGGTGCTGTTCTCCGGCGCCGACGCCTACATCACGCCGAGCTGGTACGCGGCCAAGCAGGACCACGGCAAGGTGGTGCCGACCTGGAACTATGAGGCGGTCCACGCCTATGGCCCGGCCGAGTTCTTTGAGGATGGTGCGCGCCTCCTGGAGGCGGTGACGCGGCTCACCCAGCTTTATGAGCAGCCGCGCGCCGAGCCCTGGGCCGTCACCGACGCACCGGAGCCCTTCATCGCCAGCCAGCTCAAGGGCATTGTCGGGCTGCGCCTGCCGATCACCCGGCTGGAAGGCAAGCGCAAGATGAGCCAGAACCGCTCCGAGGCCGACCGCGAGGGTGTCGCGCGCGGGCTGGCCGAGAGCGAAAGCCCGCGCGACCACGCCGTCGCGGCGATGATCCCGACCTCTGGCCCCTGATCTCTGCGAGCCCCCGCACATGAGCGTCCTGCCTGAGCTGTCGCAACTCTCTCTCTCTATGTCGCCGCCGCCCTGCTGCTGGCGGTCACGCCCGGCCCCGGCATCTTCTATGTCGCGGCGCGCACGCTGGCCGGCGGGCGGGCGGAGGGCATTGCTTCCTCCTTCGGCACCGGCCTTGGCGGCATGGTGCATGTGGTCGCGGGAAGCCTCGGCGTCTCGGCCTTGGTGCTGGCAAGCGCGGAACTGTTCACCGCGCTGAAGCTCATCGGCGCCGCCTATCTCGTCTGGATCGGCTGGCGCACCATCCGCGCCGCCGGGCGCGACGCGGCGGCCGCTCTGGCGGGGCAGGCGGCTGTGCCACCCATTGGCGCGCGACGTGCCTTCCGCGAGGGCGTGCTGGTCGAGGCGCTCAACCCGAAGACGGCGGCCTTCTTCCTCGCCTTCATCCCGCAATTCATCGATCCCGCCGGCGCGGTGGCGCTGCAATTCGTGCTGCTCGGCTTTATCGCGGTGGCGCTGAACACGCTGGCCGACATCGCCGTCGCCATGGCCGCTGGCAGCCTGCGCGAGCGGGCCGCCGCCCGTCCGCTCCTCATGCGCCGCCTGCGCCAGACCTCCGGTGGCGCTATGATCGCGCTCGGCCTTGGACTGAGCCTCGCTCGCCGCCCGGCGTGACTGATCGTTACCCCGCCGCCGGCATCTCCGGGACGATCTTCGGCGGTACGCGGGCCATGTGGAAGGCGGCCTTGATCAGCGCCGCGTTGCCCTCGGCCTCGCTGCCATCCGGCATCAGCTTGCCATCCTCAAGGCCGATCCGTGTATCCAGCCCGCGCATCAGCGCGTCCTGGTAGAGCGGCCATTTGGTGGCGTCGAAGCCGTGCTGGAGGATGGGCACGTCGAGGCTGGCGCGGGCCAGCACCGTGCGGATGCCGGCGGCGGCGGCGAGGCCTTCCGCCGTGTCCTGCTCATTGATCTCAATGAGGATGCGCAGGGTTTGGCGCGCCTCGGGCAAGGCGACGAAGCGCTCGGCATCCGCCACCGACCACAGTCCGGCCTCGACGCCGATGCCGCGCGACAGGCACAGGCGGATCATTTCCGGCGCGTCCGTTTCGATCAGGTTGATCGAGACATAGTCCGGCAGCACCTCCCACGCCTTCACCGCCTCGAGCCGGCCGGCGCCGCCGGGGGCGATGCCGGCATGGGTGGAGAGGCCGATCGGCGTCTGCGGCAGGCGGGCGCGAATGGCGCGGATCGCCGCCGCGACCGCGGCCGGTTCCAGCGTCTCCGCGCCGTCCTCGCCGCGCGGATGGACGTGAAGTTCGCTCGCGCCCGCCGCGATGGCGAGCGCCGCATCGGTCGCGAGTTCCGACGCGCTGAGCGGGGTGAACGCGTGAAAGTCCTTGGTCCGCGAACCGTTGAGGCAGGCCTGCAGCATCGCACTCTCCTTGGCGCCGTTACCCATCAACCCGATGGGTGGCCCTTTCGTTTCAGCCGCATGACCGCGCGGTCGAGCGCCTGCAGGAATTCCGAGCGGTCGCGCGGGGAAAAGGCGCGCGGGCCGCGCGTCATCTCGCCGGCCTCGCGCAGATCGGCCATCAAATTGCGGGTCGCAAGCTGCATGCCAATGCTGGAGGCGGTGAAGGGCCGGCCATTGGGCGCGATGGCTTCCGCCCCCTTCGCCACCACGCGGGCGGCAAGCGGCACGTCGGCGGTGATGACGAGATCGCCCTCTTCCGCCCGCTCGGCGATCCAGTCATCGGCGACGTCGAGCCCGGACGGCACGATAACGCGCTCCACCTCCACGTCGCGCGGCGTGGCGATGTAGCTGTTGGAGACGAGAAAGACCTTGATGCCGTGGCGGGCGGCGACCCGGTAGGTCTCGTCCTTCACCGGGCAGGCATCCGCGTCGATATAGATGAAGATCGGCTTCAGCACAGTATTACCGCCACCAAATGGCGTGAGTTCAAGAAAGAAGGGCTGCCCGCGAGGACAGCCCTTCCCATGTCAGACCGCGGTCCGGCCCGGTAACCGCCGCGAAGGCGGTGCATTGTGTCGCATCACGCGGCACGGACCTCGCAAGAGGCAAGCGTCCAGGTCACGGATACCGACGACCGCGGATCAAGACGATCAGACACTGGATCACCTCCTTTCAATTGTTGACGACGCTTGAAGCTTATACCGATTCGCCCATTCGTCATCCCCGCCGCGATCGGCTACGTTCACATAGCGTTACGCCCTGTTGAGGGGCCGTGAGGGATGCGACAGACGGAGACGACAGGGATGGTTCACGGGCTCCGAGCAATCGTCCGCCCCCTCGGTGCGGGGCTGTTGATGGGGATGCTGGCGCTGACCCCGGCGGGTGCCCAGCAGGCCTCCGATGCGCAGGCGCCCGAGGGCGCCGGGGCGGCACAGGCCGGGGCGAAGCTCGCCACCGGCAAGAGCTGGATGGTCACCGCCGCCCACCCGCTCGCGGTCGAGGCGGGTGCCGCGCAGCTGCGCGCCGGCGGCAGCGCGATCGACGCCTTGGTGGCGACGCAGCTCGTGCTCGGCCTCGTCGAGCCGCAATCCTCCGGCCTCGGGGGCGGCGCCTTCCTGGTCTATTGGGATGCGGCGCGCCGCACGCTCACCACCTTCGATGGCCGCGAGACCGCGCCGCGCGCGGCGACGCCGACCCTGTTCCTCGACGCCAAGGGCGAGCCGCTGCCCTTCATGCAGGCGGTGATCGGCGGGCGCTCGGTCGGCACGCCCGGCACGCCGCGCCTTCTGGAAACCGTGCATCGCCGTTATGGCAAGCGCCCCTGGGCCGAGCTGTTCGAGCCGGCGCGCGAGCTTGCCACCCATGGCTTCACCGTCTCGCCGCGCCTCGCGGCGCTGATCGCCGGCGATGTCGAGACGCTGAAGCGCGACCAGACCGCCCGCGCCTATTTCCTCGATGGCGACGACCTGCCCCGCAAGGAGGGCACGCGGCTGCGCAACCCGGCCTATGCGGCGACGCTGCAGGTGCTCGCCACCAGCGGGGCGGATGCGTTCTATACCGGCGCGCTGGCCGACGACATGGTGCGCGCCGTGCAGAGCGGGGCGAATGCCGGGCTGCTGGCGCGGGAGGATCTGCGCGATTATCAGGTGAAGGAGCGCGCGGCGGTCTGCGCGCCCTATCGCGGCTTCGATGTCTGCGGCATGGGCCCGCCGAGCTCGGGCGCGCTCACCCTCGGCCAGATCCTCGGCCTCGTCGCGCCGTTCGATCTCAAGGCGCTCGGGCCGACCTCGCCGGAAGCCTGGCGGGTGATCGCCGATGCCTCGCGCCTCGCCTTCGCCGACCGCGAACGCTACATGGCCGACAGCGACTTCGTGCCCATGCCAACCAAGGGCCTGCTGGCGCCGGATTATCTCAAGGGCCGGGCGGCACTGCTCAAGGGTGACGACGCGCTGCCCGCCGTCACCGCCGGCGAGCCGGGCTGGGACCACGCCCGCGCCGAGCCGCGCGCGGATGGCGCGGCGCCGGAAATGCCCTCGACGACGCAGATCACCATTGTCGATGCCGCCGGTAATGTCGCCTCCATGACCTCGACCATCGAGGCCGGTTTCGGCTCCCGGCTGATGGTGGGCGGCTTCCTGCTCAACAACGAGCTGACCGACTTCTCCTTCCGCTCGCACAAGAACGGCGTGCCGGTGGCGAACCGGGTGGAGCCGGGCAAGCGCCCGCGTTCCTCGATGACACCGACCATCGTCATGAAGGATCGCAAGCCGGTTCTGGCGTTGGGCTCGCCCGGCGGCAGCCAGATCATCGGCTATGTCGCCAAGACGCTGATCGCCCATCTCGACTGGGGGATGAAGCTGGACGAGGCCATCGCCGCGCCGAACGTGCTGGCGCGTTTCGATGCGGTGGAGATCGAGGCCGGCACGCCGGCGGAGGCGCTGGCGCCGGAGCTGAAGGCGCTCGGCTTCGAGGTGAAGACCGCGCCGATGACCTCGGGCGTGCAGGCGGTGGCGATCACCCCCGACGGCCTCATCGGCGCCGCCGACCCGCGCCGCGAGGGCGTGGCGATCGGGGAGTGAGGGGAGGCGATCAGTTCAAGACGGATCGTCAACCCGGAGCTTGAACACATACATATCGTCATCCCCGGGCTTGACCCGGGGATCCATGACTTGGGCCCGCGACCAAGGCGTGGATGGCCGGGTCAAGCCCGGGGATGACGGCGTTATCCGCTCGGGGATGACGCTTGCTTGGGCAAGCCTCACCTCAATGGCTGATCATCCACGGCCGGGCCGAGGGGAAGCTCTTGGCGCCGCTGGCGGCGGTGGCGGTCTTGGACTTCTTGGAGCGGCTCTTCATCCCGCCGGAGCAGCAGGAGCAGCTCGACGGGTGCTTCTTCGCCGCGAACTCGCCCACCGACATCGGGGCGTTGGCGGCCCGCTCATTGGTGGCGTGGGCGATCAGGTTCTCGCGCGCCATGCCGGAGAAATGCGGGGCGGTGAGCATCACGCGCGGGGCGCTGGCGCCGCAATCGGGGCAGGGCTGCGGATCCTTGTACTCGCTCATCGGCCGCATCGCGGTGAAGTCGCCGCAGCTCTCGCAGAGATATTCATAGACGGGCATGGCCGCTCCCTGGGCGTTTCCTCGTACTGAAGAGAGGGCGGGGCGGCGCTTTTGCACCGCCCCGCCGTCACCGGACGTCAGCGGGGGTCATAGGTCCGGTGAAAGCGGCATCTGGATCGAGCCGTCGAGGAACTGGGTCGGTCCCGCGGCGGTCGGGTTGATGTCGAACTCGAAGATCTCGGTCGGCAGCCAGAGCGTGGCGCAGGCATTGGGAATGTCGACGACGCCGGAGATGTGGCCCTGCACCGGCGCGGTGCCGAGGATCGAATAGGCCTGCGCGCCGGAATAGCCGAACTTCTTCAGGTACTCGATGGCGTTGAGGCAGGCCTGGCGGTAGGCGATGTGGACGTCGAGATAGTGCTGGCCGCCCTGCTCATCGACCGAGATGCCCTCGAAGATCAGGTAGTCCTTGTAGTTCGGGGTGATCGGCGACGGCTTGAAGATCGGGTTCTTGATCCCGTACTTGGCCATGCCGCCCTTCAGCACCTCGACCTTGAGGTGCACCCAGCCGGCCATCTCGATGGCGCCGCAGAAGGTGATCTCGCCGTCGCCTTGGCTGAAGTGCAGGTCGCCCATGGAGAGGCCGCCGCCCTCGACATAGACCGGGAAATAGATCTTCGAGCCGCGCGACAGATCCTTGATGTCGCAATTGCCGCCATGCTCGCGCGGAGGAACGGTGCGCGCGCCGGTGGCGGCCGCCGCGGTCTTCGCGTCGCCGGTCAGTCGGCCCATATGGGCGGTGGCGGCGAAGGGCGGGGCGGCGAGCGGGGGCACGCGGGTCGGGTTGGTGTCGATCAGCGCCTGCTCGCGGGTGTTCCAGGTGTCGAGCAGCTTCGGGTCGGGCAGGCAGCCGATGAGGCCGGGGTGGATGAGCCCGGCGAAGTTCACGCCCGGCACATGGCGCGAGGAGGTGAACATGCCCTTGAAGTCCCAGATCGACTTCTGGGCGAGCGGGAAATGGTCGGTCAGGAAGCCGCCGCCATTCTTCTTGGAGAAGAAGCCGTTGAAGCCCCACTGGCTGTCCGGCATGGCGCCGATGTCGAGAAGGTCGACCACGAGCAGATCGCCGGGCTCGGCGCCCTTGACGCCGATCGGGCCGGACAGGAAGTGCACGATGGTCAGGTCGATGTCGCGCACATCGTCAGCGGACTCGTTGTTCTTGATGAAGCCGCCGGTCCAGTCATAGGTCTCGACGATGAAGTCGTCGCCCGGCTTCACCCAGGCCACCATCGGAATGTCCGGGTGCCAGCGGTTGTGAACCATGTCGTTCTCATAGGCCGACTGGTTCAGGTCGATCTTGATCAGGGTCTCGGTCATGCGTCTCACTCCCCGTGGACAAGCTGGGATTCTGGGCAAGCTGGGCGGAACGGTCCGGCGGGGGCTCGGACCGGAAAAACTCACACCGACAGGAACTTGGCGACCTTCGCCTCGTCGATGTCCGCGCGCTTGTCCTCGTGGACGATCTCGCCATTCTCGATGACGAGCACGCGGTCGGCGATGTCGAGGGCGAAGGACAGCACCTGTTCGGACACGACGATGGACAGGCCACGCTCGTCGCGGATGCGCTTCAGCGTGCGGGCCATCTCGCGGATGATCGAGGGCTGGATGCCCTCGGTCGGCTCGTCGAGCAGCAGCACCTTGGGGTCGGTGGCGAGCGCGCGGGCGATGGCGAGCTGCTGCTGCTGGCCGCCGGAGAGGTTGCCCCCGCGCCGGCCCTTCATTTCGAGCAGCACCGGGAACAGCTCATAGATGTCCGGCGGCACCTTGCTCTCGCCGCGCGGGATGAGCCCGGTCTCGATGTTCTCCTGCACCGTCATGGTGGAAAAGATCATGCGGCCCTGCGGCACATAGGCGACGCCATTGGCCACGCGCTCATAGCTCTTGAGCTTGGTCACGTCGGTCGCACCGACGCTCACCGTGCCGCTCTTGGTCGGCACGATGCCCATCAGCGACTTCATGAGCGTGGTCTTGCCCATGCCGTTGCGGCCCATGATGGCGATGATCTCATTGGGCGCGACGTTGAAGTTCAGCCCGTGCAGGACTTCGCTCTCGCCATAGGAGACATGGAGGTTGGAGACGTTCAGCATGGGGCGTCCCTCAATGGCCGAGATAGACTTCGATGACCTTGGGGTCCGCCTGGACCTTGGCCATCGAGCCTTCGGAGAGGATCTTGCCCTGGTGCAGCACCGTCACCTTGTGGGCGATGTCCTCGACGAACTTCATGTCGTGCTCGATCACGATCACCGAGCGGTTCTTGATGATGGTGTTGAGCAGTTCCGCCGTCTTCTTGCGCTCGGAGACACTCATGCCGGCCACCGGCTCGTCGAGCATCAGCAGTTCCGGGTCTTGAATGAGCAGCATGCCGATCTCCAGCCACTGCTTCTGGCCGTGCGAGAGATATTCGGCGCGCTGGTCGAGCTGGTCGGCGAGGAAGATGGTCTCGGCGATCTCCTGCACCCGCTCCTTCACCGCGGTGTCGCGGCGGAAGGTGAGGGCGCCCACCACGTTGCGCCCCTTGGGGTAGGAGATTTCCAGATTCTCGAAGACGGTCAGGTCTTCATAGATCGACGGGTTCTGGAACTTGCGGCCGACGCCGGCGCGGACGATCTCGTGCTCCTTCATCTTGGTCAGCTCGCGGTCCTTGAAGCGGATCGAGCCGGTGGTGGCCTTGGTGCGGCCGCAGATGAGGTCGAGCACGGTGGTCTTGCCGGCGCCGTTCGGGCCGATGATGACGCGGATCTCGTTCTCGTCGACATAGAAGGACAGGTCGTTGACCGCCTTGAAGCCGTCGAAGGAGACGGTGAGCCCTTCCACCGCCAGAACGAAGTCCTTGTTCATGGTGTCGGTGATGAGTTGGGTGTTCATGGCGCGAGCCTCCTCACTCGGCGGCGGCGGGGGCGACCGGCCCGGAGGCCGGCGGGCTGGCGGAAGGCGGCGCGGTGCGGCGCTTCGGCGCGCCGCCGAACAGCGGCCCGAGGCGCGGGGCGACATAGCTCTGCCAGAGGCCGGCAATGCCGTTCGGGAAGATCAGCACCACGGCGATGAACAGGCCGCCGAGGCCGAACAGCCAGAGCTCGGGGAAGCTCTCGGAGAACGAGGTCTTGGCCCAGTTCACCAGCAGCGTGCCGTAGATGGCGCCGAGGATGGAGAGGCGCCCGCCGACAGCCGTGTAGATGACCATCTCGATCGAGGGCACGATGCCGACGAAGGAGGGCGACATGAAGCCCACCTGCAGGGTGAACATCGCCCCGCCGATCGCCGAGAGCGACGCCGCCAAGCAGAACACGAAGATCTTGAAGCTCGAGACGTCGTAGCCGGAGAAGCGGACGCGGTCCTCCTTGTCGCGCATGGCGACGAGGATGCGGCCGAGCTTGGAGGACTTCACGAAATAGGCGAGCAGGATGCAGGCGAGCAGCAGGCCGACGCAGATGAAGTAGAGGATGGTCTTGGCGCTGTCGGTGCGGATGTCCCAGCCGTGCAGGGTGCGCAGATCGGTGATGCCGTTAATGCCGCCGGTATAGCCCTGCTGGCCGATGATCAGGATGGTGAGGATGGCGGCGAGCGCCTGGGTGATGATGGCGAAGTAGACGCCGCCCACCCGCCGCTTGAACATGGCGTAGCCGACGATGAGGGCGAACAGCGCCGGCACCAGGACCACCGCCAGCGTGGTGAAGCCGAAGCTGCGGAACGGCTCCCAGAACCAGGGCAGGGAGGTGATCTGGTTCCAGTCCATGAAGTCGGGGATGCCCGGCGTGGACTGGATCTTGGTGTTCTCGACGCTGGAGGCTTCCAGCTTGAGATACATCGCCATGCAGTAGCCGCCGAGGCCGAAGAACACGCCCTGGCCGAGCGAGAGAATGCCGGCATAGCCCCAGCACAGCACGAGGCCGAGCGCGACGAAGGCGTAGGTCAGGTACTTGCCGACGAACTGCAGGCGGAAATTGTCCAGCGCCAGCGGCAGCACGACGAGCAGGAGGAGGGCGAGCAGCGCGATCCCGATCATGTCCTGCGGGCGCAGGAAGAAGGTGCGTGCGGATTTGGGGGCAGGAATGGTCATGAACGCCTCCTCAACGACGGACCTTGATGACGAACAGGCCCTGCGGTCGCAGCATCAGGATGATGACCACCCCGAGCAGCGTCAGAACCTTGGCCATCGAGCCGGAGAGGAAGAACTCCATGGTCGATTGGGCCTGGGAGATGGTGAAGGCGGAGGCGATGGTGCCGAGCAGGCTTTGCGCGCCGCCGAAGACGACGACCAGGAAGGTGTCGACGATGTAGAGCTGGCCGGAGGTCGGGCCGGTCGAGCCGATCATGGTGAAGGCGGAGCCCGCGACGCCGGCGATGCCGCAGCCGAGGCCGAAGGTGTAGCGGTCCACCTTCTCGGTATTGATGCCGACCGCGCCCGCCATGACGCGGTTCTGCACCACGGCGCGCACCTGCTTGCCCCAGTTCGACTTGTACATGAGCACGGCGACGGCGACGGTGATGGCGATGGTCAGGCCCATGACGAACAGGCCGTTGATCTGCACCTCGACCACCTCGGTGACCGGGAGCGAGCCCATCATCCAGCTCGGCAGCTCGACGCCGACCTCGCGCGGGCCAAACACCGAGCGGTAGAGCTGCTGGAGAATGAGGCTGAGGCCCCAGGTGGCGAGCAGCGTGTCGAGCGGGCGCTTGTAGAGGCGGCGGATCATCAGCCATTCCACCGCCATGCCGAGCGCGCCGGTGACGAAGAAGGCTAGTATCATCGCGATGAAAAAGTAGATTCCGAACAGGCCGGGGATGAAGTTCAGGAAGAACTGCGAGGTGAAATAGGTGACATAGGCGCCGAGGATCATGAACTCGCCATGGGCCATATTGATGACGCCCATCTGGCCGAAGATAATCGCCAGCCCCAGCGCCATCAGCAGGAAGACCGAGAAGAGGATCAGCCCGGCAAAGCCCTGCATGAGGAAGATGGAGCTGAGCTCCGTCAGCGAATATTCGGAAAACATCGGAAATCCCCCGGCGTGCGCGCGCGTGGCGCGGTCGTCTCCGTCAACGGAAAGTGCCCCGGAGAGGACGTGGGCCCTCTCCGGGTGGGAGCGTCAGCCGATCACTGGTAGCCCTTCGGGAACGGATCGGGCTCGATCAGCTCGGGGGTCTCGAACACCACCTTGAACTGGCCGTCGAGCTGCGCCTGGCCGACGCGGGTCTTGGACCAGAGATGGTGGTTCGGGTGGATCTTGACGTAGCCTTCCGGCGCCTTGGCGAACTCGATGCCGGCCGATGCCGCGGCGATCTTGTCGATGTCGAAGGAGCCGGCCTTCTCGACGGTGAGCTTCCACAGCCAGGGGCCGAGATAGGCGGCCTGGGTGACGTCGCCGATCACGGTCTTCTCGCCCCACATCTTCTTGAAGGCGGCGACAAAGTCCTTGTTGTTCGGGTTGTCGAGCGACTGGAAGTACTTCATGCAGCTATAGGCGCCGGCGAAGTTCTCGCCGCCGATACCGTCGATCTCGTCCTCGGTCACCGAGATGGTGAGCAGCGTCTGCTTCGAGAGGTCGATGCCGGCGGCCTTGAGCTGCTTGTAGAAGGCGACGTTCGAGCCACCGACCACGGCGGCGTAGATCACGTCCGGCTTGGTCAGCTTGATCTTGTTGATTACCGAGTTGAACTGGGTGTGGCCGAGCGGGAAATATTCCTCGCCGGCGACCTTGCCGCCCAGATGCGCCTCGATGTGCTTGCGCGCGATCTTCATCGAGGTGCGCGGCCAGATGTAGTCCGAGCCGATGAGGTAGAAGCTCTTGGCGCTCTTGGTCTTGTTGACCCAGTCGAGGCCGGCGAGGATCTGCTGCGTGGCTTCCTGGCCGGTATAGATGACGTTCTTCGACTGCTCGAGGCCTTCATAGAAGGTCGGGTAGTACAGCATGCCGTTATACTGCTCGAACACCGGCAGCACCGCCTTGCGCGAGGCCGAGGTCCAGCAGCCCATGACGGCCGCGACCTTGTCGTTGACGAGCAGCTTCTTGGCCTTCTCGGCGAAGGTCGGCCAGTCGGAGGCGCCGTCTTCCTGGATGAACTTGATCTTGCGGCCGAGCACGCCGCCCATGGCGTTGATCTGCTCGATGGCGAGCTTCTCGGCCTGCACCGAGCCGGTCTCGGAGATGGCCATCGTGCCGGTGACCGAATGCAGGATGCCCACCGTCACTTCCGTGTCAGTCACGGCAAGTCCCGTCGTGTTGACGGCGGAGGTCGCAGGCGCCTGGGCCATGGCCGGCGTCGAAAAAAGACCGCTCTGGGCAAGCAAAGGGGCGGCCGGAAGCGCGGCCATTCCCATCAGAAGCTTGCGGCGCATACTGGAAAACTTCGACGGATTGTCGTTCTCGGAAGACATACGATCCCCTCCACGGGTTTGACGTGGCCTCAACAAGCTTCTCGATGTGCTTGCATTGTGTGGATCGTGGCGGTCGATGCGGCGTCGCAGCAATACGTCGATTGACGTATAGGTGAATTGACGCCCCGCCCTCACAGTAGGTGCTACGCTGCGGTGGCGATTGTTTCCGTGGCGTTGAAGTTTTTCGCGCGCGCGCGCGAAGTAGATTCTAGTTAAATTGATTAATTTGTTGGCAGTTTGTCGCTAATCTGCCTCGGGTGACGTAAAGGATATTCACAGGATCCGGCGCCGGCGAGGGCTTTGTCCGTTCTGTGCAAGGCTTTTTGCAGGCGGCAGGGAAACTGGAACGTTTCGTGCTTCAAGTGGTGCGGTGGGCTGAAACACCAGTCCATCATTGTGGTGCAACAAGAAAATTCAGTGCCGGGAGGTTCATCGCGCGGGCATGTCAAGCGTCGGGACGGCGAGGCAAACCCCCATGGCGGCAGAACAGAAGATCGTTCGCGTGCGGCGCCGCTATAACCAGTGGGTCGTCAACGAGACGCTGGAGGACTATGCGCTTCGCTTCACCGCGAAGAGCGCGCGCCGTTGGTCGGCGTTGCGCGTGGCGAACACCGCGCTCGGCGCCGTGTCCTTCCTGGCGCTGGAGGCGATCGGCGGCGCCATCACGCTGGCCTATGGCTTCCCCAATGCGGTGGCGGCGATCCTCGTGGTCAGCCTCATCATCTTCGCCGCCGGCCTGCCCATCAGCTATTACGCCGCCAAGTTCGGCGTCGACATCGACCTGCTGACCCGCGGTGCCGGCTTCGGCTATATCGGCTCCACCATTACCTCGCTGATCTACGCCTCCTTCACCTATCTGTTCTTCGCCATCGAGGCGGCGATCATGGCACTGGCGCTGGAGATGTGCTTCGGCGTGCCGCTGATGGTCGGCTATTTCATCAGCGCGCTGGTGGTCATTCCGCTGGTGACGCACGGCATCACCTTCATCAGCCGGTTCCAGCTCTGGACCCAGCCCTTCTGGCTGCTGCTGAATCTCATCCCCTTCGTCTTCATCTTCGCCTATCACGGCGACGCTTTCGGCGAATGGGCGGCCTATACCGGCCGGCTCGGCGCGTCGGACGGGTCGTTCGATCCGCTGCTGTTCGGCTCGGCGACCATGGTGGTCTTCGCGCTGGTGGCGCAGATCGGCGAGCAGGTGGACTTCCTGCGCTTCCTGCCGCGCCGCGCGCCGGGGCGTTCCGCGCTGGTGCGCAACGGCGTGTGGTGGCTGGCGCTGCTCTCGGCCGGGCCGGGGTGGATTGTGCCCGGCGCCATAAAGATGATTGCCGGCTCCTTCCTTGCCTATTTCGCGCTCACCCACGGCGTGCCGCTGCTGCACGCGGCCGAGCCGACCCAGATGTATCTGGTGGCCTTCGAGACGGTGTTCTCGCCGCCGGTGGCGCTGGCCTTCACTGGCGTCTTCGTCATCCTCGCCCAGCTCAAGATCAATGTGACCAACTCCTATGCGGGGTCGATCGCCTGGTCGAACTTCTTCTCCCGCCTCACCCATAGCCATCCCGGCCGGGTGGTGTGGCTGGTGTTCAACGTCACCATCGCGCTGCTGCTGATGGCGCTCGGCATCTACAAGGTGCTGGAGCAGATCCTCGGTCTCTACGCCATCGTGGCGGTCGCCTGGGTGGCGGCGCTGGTGGCCGATCTCGTGGTCAACAAGCCGATGGGCTGGAGCCCGCCGGGCATCGAGTTCAAGCGGGCGCATCTTTACGACATCAACCCCGTCGGCCTCGGCGCGGTGCTGGCCGGCACGGTGGTCGGCAGCGTCGCCTTTGCCGGGCTGCTCGGGGTGGTCGCGCAGGCCTTCGCTCCCTTCCTGGCGCTGGCGGTGTCCTTCGTCACCGCGCCGGCGATCGCCTTCAGCACCAAGGGGCGCTACTACATCGCCCGCCGCACCACCAAGAACTGGCAGTCGCGCACCACGCTGAAGTGCTGCATCTGCGAGCACAAATTCGAGCCGGAGGACATGGCGCATTGCCCGGTCTATGCCGGGCCGATCTGCTCGCTGTGCTGCTCGCTCGACGCGCGCTGCCATGACCGCTGCAAGGAGGATGCGCGCTTCCCCGACCAGATCCTCGCCGTGCTGCGCGCGACGCTGCCGAGCTGGGCGGTGGCGCAGATCAATTCGCGCATCGGCCATTATATCGGGGTGCTGTCGCTGCTCGCCGCGGTCATCGCGGCGATTCTCGGCGTCATCTACCTACAGGCGAGCTTCGCCCCGCCGGACGAGCGGGCGGCGGTGGGCAGCGTGCTGTTCACCCTCTATTTCATCCTGCTTATCATCGCCGGCGTCGCCGCCTGGCTGTTCGTGCTGGCGCAGGAAAGCCGGCGCGTGGCGCAGGAAGAGAGCCACCGCCAGACCGCGCTGCTGATGCGCGAGATCGAGGCGCACAAGCGCACCGACGCCAAGCTGCAAAAGGCCAAGGAGGTGGCCGAGGCCGCCAACCTCGCCAAGAGCCGCTATGTCGTCGGCATCAGCCATGAGCTGCGCACGCCGCTCAACGCCATTCTCGGCTACGCCCAGCTTCTGGAGCGCGACGCCGCCATCCCCACCCACCGGCGCGACGCGGTGCGCGTGGTGCGCCGCTCGGCCGAGCATCTGTCGGGGCTGATCGACGGGCTGCTCGACATCTCCAAGATCGAGGCCGGGCGCCTGCATCTCTCGCGCGACGAGGTGCGCATCGGCGAGTTCCTCGACCAGGTGGTGGACATGTTCCGCCTGCAGGCGACCGCCAAGGGCATCGACTTCGTCTATGTCCGCCCCGAGCGCCTGCCGCCGGTGGTGTTCACCGACGAGAAGCGGCTGCGGCAGATTCTCATCAACCTCCTGTCCAACGCCATCAAGTTCACCGCCAGCGGGCGGGTGGCGCTGCGCGTCGCCTATCGCAACCAGGTGGCGGAGTTCGAGGTGGAGGATACCGGCATCGGCATCCCCGCCGCCGACCACAAGCGCATCTTCGAGCCGTTCGAGCGCGGGGAAAGAGCCGGCACCTATTCCACCGCCGGCATCGGCCTCGGCCTCACCATCACCAAGCTGCTCACCGAGATCATGGGCGGCGAGATCGGCCTCACCTCCGTGCCGGGCGAGGGCAGCACCTTCCGCGTCAAGCTCATGCTGTCGGAAGTCACCAATCCCTCGCGCCTCGGCCCGATCCAGCACCGGCGCATCATTGGCTATGCCGGCCCGCGCCGGACCGTTCTGGTCGCCGATGACGACGCGGCGCATCGCGAGCTGATGCACGAATTGCTGCTGCCACTCGGCTTCACCGTGCTGTCGGCGGGCGACGGCATCGCCGCGCTCGACATGGTGCGCCAGTGGGATCCCGACGTGCTGCTGCTCGACATCGCCATGCCCGGTCTGAATGGCTGGGAGGTGGTGCGCCTCGTACGCGACGAGGGCTTCGCCCGGCTGAAGATCGTCATGATTTCCGCCAATGCCGGCGAGATCCGCGAAGGGCTGGCGGCGCGCCAGCATGACGAGCAGGTGGTGAAGCCCGTGCATCTGCGCGGCCTGCTGGAGAAGCTGGAAAAACTGCTCGAGCTGCAATGGATCGGCGAGGGCGAAGTCGCGCCCGATGCCGTGCCGGCGCGGCCCTCGGCGCCGCTGCGCCCGCCCTCGGCGCGCCATCTCGACGATCTCATGAAGCTCGGCGAGATCGGCTATGTGCGCGGCATCAAGGCCAAGCTCACCGAGATCGAGAGCGCCGGGCCCGAGCATGGCGCCTTCGTCGCGCATCTGCGCGATCTCATGGAAACCTTCGACCTCAAGCAATACATGGCCGTTCTGGAGGCGATGCGCAGCGATGATGCATAGCGTGGAGCGTCGCGACATCATTCTCGTGGTGGACGATTCCCCCGAGACGCTGAGCCTTTTGACCGACGCGCTGGAAGCGTCGGGCGCGACCGTGCTGGTGGCGGTGGAAGGCGCCAACGCGCTCGCCCTCGTCGAGCGCATCACCCCCGACGTCATCCTGATGGACGCGGTGATGCCGGGCATGGACGGCTTCGAGACCTGCCGCCAGCTCAAGCGCAACAAGGCGGTGGCGCATGTGCCGGTGATCTTCATGACCGGCCTGTCGGAGACCGAGCAGATCGTGAAGGGGCTCGAGGCCGGCGGCGTCGACTATGTCACCAAGCCGATCTCGCCGGATGAGCTGATCGCCCGCATCCGCGTGCATCTGTCCAATGCCCGCCAGACGCTGAGCGCCCGCGCCGCGCTCGACGCCTCCGGCCGCTTCCTGCTGTCCGCCACCCGCGCGGGGCGGGTTTTGTGGAGCACGCCGCAGGCGACGGCGCTGCTCGCCGCCATCACCACCTCGCCGCCGGGCGACAGCCTGATGCTGCCCGAGCCGGTGTGCCGCTGGCTCGCCGGCCGGCGCGGCGACGAGGCGGGCGCGGCGCCGGACGCGATCGACCTGCCGCTCGACGGCAGCCGGCGGCTGAAGCTCTCCTATGTCGGGCAGATCGGCCCGGAGGAGCTGCTGCTGCGCATCCTGGAAGATGAGAGCCGCTCGCCCGAGCTGGTGCTCAAGGCCAAGCTGAACCTTACCGTGCGCGAGGCGGAGGTGCTGGTCTGGCTCGCCCGCGGCAAGGCCAACCGCGATATCGGCGAAATTCTCGGCCTCTCGCCGCGCACGGTGAACAAGCACCTCGAACAGATCTACTCCAAGATCGGGGTGGAGAATCGGGCCGCCGCCACGGCCCTTGCGGTCACCGCGCTGGCGCCGAAATAGACATCGATCTCAACGGTTTATGACCCGCTTCCGGCGCCCCGAAAGGGCCGCTGCGGGGCGTTTTGCTGCCGTTTCGGCGGGCAGGTTGCCGCGTGCGCGATCAAATCGCGGGCTGGAAATTTGAAATTTTGATGAAATTTACATCGAAATTAGAACTAATTTCTTGCTTGATGCCTAATGACGTGTAACCTCTGTGCAAACACCGGGTATTACCGGGAGGGAAACGTGAAGCCATGGCTCTGCGCTGTCGGTAGCGCTGCCCTTACCGCCGTCATGGTCGCCGGCCCAGTGGCCGAGGCCCAGCCGCGCACGCCCGGTCTCGGGCTGCAGGACGCGGTCGACCGCACCTGCGTCATCGAGCTGCGCTCCGGTGGCAATGGCGAGCGCATCCAGCTGCAGAACATCTGCTTCAACCCGCGCGCCGTGCGCATCGCCTGGGGCGATGGCCGGCTCATCGATTACTGCCTGAACAGCGGCGGCGATGTGCGCTATGTGGTGAAGCTGAGCGACGATTACCGCCTCACCCGCGAGCAGGACATCCTGCTCTGCCAGTGAGCCCCGCCGCAAGCGGGGCAGGGGTATCGACACAATTCGGGCTGGGGAAGCCCCAAAGGGCGTCGTCCGCGAGGGCGGCGCCCTTTGCTTTAGCGCGCCTCACGGGGCTCACCCCTCCGCCACGCCGTGGCTGAGCGGGGCGAGGCGGTCCACCTCGTCATCGGCGAACAGCCGCGAACGGGTGAGGAAGCGCATGTCGCGCCCGTTCTCCAGGCTGAACATGCCGCCACGGCCGGGCACCACGTCGATGATGAGCTGGGTGTGCTGCCAGTAGTCGAATTGCGACGGGCTCATATAGAACGGCGCGCCGCCGATCGCCCCGAGCCGCACGTCGCGGTCGCCGACAATATAGTCGCCGACGGCGTAGCACATGGGCGATGACCCGTCGCAGCACCCGCCGGACTGGTGGAAAAGCACCGGGCCGTGCTGGGCGGTGAGGGTGGCGATCAGTTCCAGCGCCGCCGGCGTCGCCAGCACGCGCGGCACGGTGCCGCCGGCCTCGGTTGCGGCGGGAAACGTCGGTGCATCCGTCGTCATCGTGTCCACCTTACCTCCGATAAAGAGCCGCCGTCCCGGTGAAGGGCAACCGGGACGGCGTCAGTCTGTCACGCCATTCTGGCGCAAAAGGCGCCCGCATGGGCGCCGTGCCGGTCCTCGCGCGCCGGCTGCTGCGCGCGGGGACTGGCAACCTTGGGCTCGGAAGAAGCCGGGCTCAGAAGAAGCCGAGTTTCTTGGGCGAGTAGCTGACCAGCATGTTCTTGGTCTGCTGGTAGTGGTCGAGCATCATCTTGTGGTTCTCGCGCCCGATGCCGGACTGCTTGTAGCCGCCGAACGCCGCATGGGCGGGGTAGGCGTGGTAGCAGTTGGTCCACACGCGGCCGGCCTGGATGGCGCGGCCGAAGCGGTAGGCGCGGTTGCCGTCGCGGGTCCACACGCCGGCGCCGAGGCCGTAGAGCGTGTCATTGGCGATGGCGAGCGCCTCGGCGTCGTCCTTGAAGGTGGTCACGGACACGACCGGCCCGAAGATCTCCTCCTGGAAGATGCGCATCTTGTTGTGGCCCTTGAAGACCGTCGGCTTCACGTAATAGCCGCCGGCCAGCTCGCCGCCGAACTCGTTGCGCGCGCCGCCGGTGAGCACCTGCGCGCCCTCCTGCTTGCCGATGTCGATATAGGACAGGATCTTCTCGAGCTGCTCGGAGGAGGCCTGCGCGCCGATCATGGTCGCCGGGTCGAGCGGCGAGCCCTGCACGATGGCTTCCACCCGCTTCAGCGCCTTCTCCATGAAGCGGTCATAGATGCTTTCCTGGATCAGCGCGCGGCTCGGGCAGGTGCAGACCTCGCCCTGGTTGAGCGCGAACATGACGAAGCCTTCGATCGCCTTGTCGAAGAAGTCGTCATCCTCGGCCACCACGTCGCTGAAGAAGATGTTCGGCGACTTGCCGCCCAACTCCAGCGTCACCGGGATCAGGTTCTGGCTGGCATACTGCATGATCAGCCGGCCCGTCGTCGTCTCGCCGGTGAAGGCGATCTTGGCGATGCGGTTGGAGCTGGCGAGCGGCTTGCCGGCCTCGAGGCCGAAGCCGTTGACGATGTTCAGCACGCCCGGCGGCAGCAGGTCGGCGATCAGCTCGACCAGCACGAGAATGCTGGCCGGGGTCTGCTCGGCCGGCTTCAGCACCACGCAATTGCCGGCGGCAAGCGCCGGGGCGAGCTTCCACACCGCCATCAGGATCGGGAAGTTCCACGGGATGATCTGGCCGACCACGCCCAGCGGCTCATGGAAGTGATAGGCGATGGTGTCGTGGTCGATCTCGCTGATGCCGCCTTCCTGCGCCCGCACGGCGCCGGCGAAATAGCGGAAATGGTCGATGGCGAGCGGCATGTCGGCCGCGGTCGTCTCGCGGATCGGCTTGCCGTTGTCCCAGGTCTCGGCGAGCGCGAGAAGGTCGAGATTGTCCTCCATGCGGTCGGCGATCTTGTTGAGGATCTGCGCGCGCTCGGCGGCCGATGTGCGGCCCCAGGCGTCCTTGGCGGCGTGAGCGGCGTCCAGCGCCTTCTCGATATCGGCGGAGTCGGAACGGGCGACCTCGCAGATCTTGCCGCCGGTGATGGGGGAGGTGTTCTCAAAATAGCGGCCATTGACCGGCTCGACGAACTGGCCGCCGATGAAGTTGCCGTAACGGGCCTTGAACGGGGACTGCTTGGTGATGGCGATTTCTGGCTTGTTCATTTGTTCCTCCCAGGCTGGGACCACCAAGTTTGCACCCGCCGTGCCAGCGTCATCCCGCGTCGCACAAAATCGTTATTGCAGGGCGGGAAAATATTGAAATGCAAGGCACAAGCAATGTTCACGCAGACGTGCCATCGCGATACCGCTGGACGGGCGCCGAAAACTTGCTAGAAGCTGTCGTATAGAACAACAATGCCTGCGACACGTGTTGCAAAATGCAACACACGGGAGGATCGCATGCGCTCGGAGCCGACGCCTCGGGCCGTCCTGGCGGCCCGCAAGCAGTTCTTTCTTCAGGGCCGGGCCGAGGGGCCGCTGGTGGCCTCGGCGTTGCCCGAGCCGATCCTGCGCTCCTGGCAGCGCTGCGCCGCGCGCGGGCTCGACAATGCCGCCCTGCCGCGTCTCGAACCCATGACCATGCGCGAGCTTCGCGAGGTGGGCGAGCGGCACGAGAAGCTGCGCCGCCTCTGCCGGCCAGAGATCGAAAGCCTCTATGCCGACGCCATGCAGACCGGCTGCGTGGTCATCCTCACCGATGCCGAGGGCCTGATCCTCGACGCGCTCGGCCATGCCGATTTCGCCGCCCGCGCCGCGCAGGTGGCGCTGCGGCCCGGCGTGTTCTGGGGCGAAAGCTCGACCGGCACCAATGCGGTGGGCACGGCGCTGGTCGAGGGCCGGCCGATCTCGGTGCATGGCGGCGAGCATTATTACGACCCGCACGGCATCCTCAGCTGTTCCGCCGCGCCGATCGTCGATCCCTATGGCCAGATGGTCGGGGCGCTCGACCTCTCCGGCCCGGCGGCGGTGGACCATCGCCACGCGCTCGGGCTGGTGCGCATGGCGGTGGAGCAGATCGAGCACCGTTTCTTCGACGAGGATTTTGGCGGCCGCCGCGTGCTGCGCTTCCAGGCGGACCGCGCTTTGCTCGGCACCGCCCGCGAGGGCGTGCTGGTGTTCGAGGATGACCGGCTGGTGGCGGCGAGCCGCGCCGGGCTGGACCTCATCGGTGCCGACTGGTCGGCGCTCGGCGCCCGCCGCGCCAGCGAGTTCTTCGAGCAGATGCCGCGCGCCGATGGCGGGGCGCATCTCTTGCGCGGCGCGGATGGGCGCCCGCTCTATGCCCGGCTCGATGCCCCCGCCACCGGGGCCACCTCCCGCCCCGCGCCGGGGCCGCGGGCGACCCCGCGCGAGACCGGGCCGCTGCTGCGCCCCGGCGACCGCGAAATGCTCGCCCGCGCCGTGCGCATGGTCGAGGCGGACGTGCCCGTGCTGGTGGTCGGCGAGACCGGCACCGGCAAGGAAATGGTGGCGCACGACATCCATCGCCGCAGCTCGCGCGCCAATGGGCCCTTCGTCGCGGTCAATTGCGCGGCGATCCCGGAGACGCTGATCGAATCCGAGCTGTTCGGCTATGAGGACGGCGCCTTCACCGGTGCCCGCCGGCAGGGCCGCAAGGGCCTGCTGCGCGAGGCCGATGGCGGCGTGCTGTTTCTCGACGAGATCGGCGACATGCCGCTCGCCCTCCAGTCCCGCCTGCTGCGCGTGCTGCAGGAGCGCGAGATCGCCCCGCTCGGTGGCGGCCGCCCGGTGCGGGTGGACTTCGCCCTGCTCTGCGCCACCCATCGCGACCTGCGCGCGCTGGTGGCGGCCGGCGGCTTCCGCTCGGACCTTTATTTCCGCATCGCCCACTACACCGTCGAGCTCTCCCCGCTGCGTGCCTTCGACGACCGCGCGGGGATCATTGGCGAGCTGTGGGCCCGGCTAGTGCCGGATGAGCGGCTCACCCTGTCGCCGGCCTGCCTCGCCCGCCTCGCCGCCTATGGCTGGCCGGGAAATTTCCGCCAGCTCGCCGGTACGCTGCGCGCGCTCGCCGCGCTCGCCGATCCGTTCCGTCCGGTCGGGCCGGAGATGCTGCCGCCGGACATTCGCAGCCTGGACACACTGGCCTCATCGTCCACCGGTTTGGACACATCGCCCACCACACTGCACTCACACGCCACGGCGTCCGAGAGCCTGGGCGACCTCACCGTCGAGGCGATGCGGCGCACGCTGGAAGCCTGCGGTGGCAATGTCTCGCAGGCCGCCCGCCGCCTCGGCGTCAACCGCTCGACGCTCTATCGCCGCCTGCTCAACGCCTGAGGGGCGGGGAACAACCCGGCCGGCCATCCGTTGCCATGGTGCAAAAACACCAAGGAAGGCAAGCACATGGCCCGTGACCCGCGCACCCTCGACCAGAACCCGGTCGTCATCGATCCCGCCAATATCGACGCGGTCCTCGATGATCGCCCGACCGATGTCAGCGACCCGAAGACCCCGCCCATGGGCGAAATCCGCAACGACAACGACCCCAAGGACGGCCCCCGCAATGAGCGCACCGGCGGGCGCTTCGAGGCCGAGACCATCCAGACCGTGGACGGTTCGAAAGACGGCACGCCGCAGGAAGCGACCGATCCTCGCCGCTGATAATCAAGCAATATCAATAGGATCCGGGTCGCGCTCCGGCGCGGCCCCGTTGCCTTCCACCCGGTCGCGGTAGAGCGAGGCGCGCGCCAGAAGCATCAGCGTGACCGGGGTGGTGATGGTCAGGAACAGCGCGATAAGCAGTTCATGCACAAGCATCCGGCCTTGCAGGACGGAAAAGCAGACCATCGAGCCAATCAGCAGGCATCCCGCCCCAAGTGTCGCACCAAGGGACGGGGCGTGAACGCGGGAATAGAAATCCGGCAGCCGCAGCAGCCCGATGGAGCCGATCAGGGCGATCACCGCCCCGGCGAGGACCAGGAAAGAGACGATCAGCGCCGCCCAGAGCGGCAGGTCGGGGGCGTCGCTCATTCGATAACTTCCCCACGCATCAAGAACTTAGCCATGGCGACGGTGGCCACGAAGCCGAGCGTGCCGATGAGCAGCGCGGCCTCGAAATACAGCGTCGTGCCCGAGCCGATGCCGATGGTAATGAGCATCAGCATGGCGTTCACATAGAGCGTGTCGAGCCCGAGGATGCGGTCCTGCGCCCGTGGGCCCCGCATGAAGCGCAGCAGGCACAGGCCCATGGAGATCGCCAGCAGCACCTGCGCGATGGTCAGCGACCAGCTGAGGATGAGGACGCTCATTCGAAAATCTCCCGCAGCAGCGCCTCATAGCGCAGCTTGATGAGATCAGCCCATTCGAGTTCGTCAACGAGATCAAGCACATGCAGCAGCAGCGTGCCGCGCGTCGGGTCATAGTGGACCCATTGCGTGCCGGGCGTGCAGGTCATGATGATGGCGAGGATGGCGAGGCCGTAGCGGTCGGTCATGTCGAGCTTCAGGGTCATGAAGCCGGCATGCGTCCGCCGCTCCGCCCCCCCGAGGATGATCCGCCCGACCGCCAGATTGGAGCGGAACACGTCGATGAACACGCGCCCCGCAAGGTGCAACGCCGCGCGCGGGCGTTTCAGCCGCACGGGCGGCGGATCGAGCGCGACCATGGCCCAGGTGCCGCCGAAGGCCACCAGCATGCCGAACAGTACGGTGGCCGGCGCGAGGCTCTGCTTGAGCAGCAGCCACATCACCGTAAGTGCCAGAAAAAGCAGAGGAAACGGCAGGACGCGGCGGATCATGCTCATGGCGCGCCTCCCGCCGGCAGCCGGATCGGCGCGCCGGTGCCGAGCACGTCCTGGGCGTAGATCTGCGGCCAGTAGAGCACCTGCGCCGTGGCTTCCATATAGCGCATGGCCGGCCCGCCGAGGATGGTGAGGCCGACGCAGATGAACAGCAGCGCCGCCACCGGCACCGCCTCGATCGCCCGCACGCGCGGAATGCTGCCGGCCGAAGGCACCCAGAGCGCCCGGATGCCCGAGCGGCTCATCGCCACCAGCGTGGTGAAGCCGGAGAGGATCAGCAGCGCGACAAACGCCCAGTCATCCACCCTGATCCGCCCCGCCTCGTTCAACACCGCGGAAAGCATGGCGAATTTGGCGATGAAACCGGAGAGAGGGGGGAGGCCGGCCAGCAGCACGGTGCAGGCGACGAAGCCGCCGCCCAGCACGGCGATGGTGGCGGGAATGGCGACGCCCACTTCCTCCTCCTCATCGTCGAGGTCGTCCTCCGGGTCGCCGAACACTTCCTGAGACACCGCAAGCACATCCGCGCCCGCCTGTTGCCCGCGCTCGACCAGTTCCACCAGCAGGAAATAGGCGCAAATCGCCAGTGTCGATGTCACCAGATAGAACAGCGCACCGGAGACAGCGGCGCTGTTGCCGGTGCCGATGGCGGCCAGCAATGTGCCGGAGGACACCAGCACGCTGTAACCGCCCATACGCTGCAGCGACTGCGAGCCGAGCACGCCAATGGCACCGAAGGCCATGGTGGCCATGCCGCCGAAATACAGCCATCCCTCGCCGAACCCGGCCGAGGGGCCGCCCTCATCGCCGAAGGTGAGCAGGAAGAGCCGCAGGATCACATAGACGCCGACCTTGGTCATGATGGCGAACATCGCCGCGACCGGCGTGCTCGCGGCGGCATAGGTGGTGGGCAGCCAGAAGCTGAGCGGCCACATGCCGGCCTTCACCAGGAAGGCAACGCCGAGAATGCCCGCGCCGATCTCGAACAGCACGCGCGACTGGCTGGTCAGCGCCGGCACCATGCGGCCGATATCGGCCATGTTGAGCGTGCCGGTGACGCCATAGATCAGGCTGACGCCGACCAGAAACAGCGAGGAGGCGACGAGGTTGATGGGGATGTAGTGCAGCCCCGCGCGCACCCGCGCCGTGCCCGAGCCGTGCAGCACGAGGCCATAGGAGGCCGCGAGCAGAATCTCGAAGAAAACGAACAGGTTGAACAGGTCGCCAGTGAGGAAGGCTCCGTTCAGGCCCGTCAGCAGGAACAGGAACAGCGTGTAGAAGCGCGGCCCCGCCCGGTGCCAGCGCGCGAGCGAGAAGAGCAGCGTGCAACTGCCCAGCACCGCGGTGACCAGCAGCATCAGTGCCGACAGCCGGTCGGCCACCAGTACGATGCCGAAAGGTGGTGGCCAGTTGCCGAGCGGGTAGACGATCATCGATGAGCCGCGATCGCCAACCGGCGTGCTGGCGATCACCACCAGCACCGCCGCAATGACCAGGAGCGCCGCGGCGGTGCCCAGGCTCAGCGCCATCTTGATGGTACGCCGGCGCTCGCCCAGCAGCAGCATGAAGGCGCCCACCGCCAGTGGCAGCAGAATCGGTGCGATGACGAGATGGTCGAGCGGGCTGCGCATCACTCGGTCTCCCGCCCGTCGACATGATCAGTGCCGGTGCGCCCGCGCGCGGCCAGCAACACGACGAGGAAGAGTGCCGTCATGGCGAAGCCGATGACGATGGCGGTCAGCACCAGCGCCTGCGGCAGCGGGTCGGCTAGGGCCGCGGGATCACCGACCCCGCCTTTGGTGAGGATCGGCGGGGCGTCGAGCTTCACCCGGCCCATGGAGAAGATGAACAGGTTCACGCCATAGGAGATCAGCGAGAGGCCGATAATGACCTGATAGGTGCGCGGGCGCAGGATCAACCAGACGCCGGAGGCGGCGAAGATGCCGATGCCGAGGGCGAGGATCATCTCCATCTCTCACCTCCTTCCGAGACCTGCGCCGCGCGCGAGGAGCGCAGCGACTGGTGGGCGAGGGCGATGAGGATCAGCACGGTCGCGCCGACCACCAGGGCGAACACGCCGAGATCGAACAGCAGCGCGCTGGCGAGCGGGATTTTGCCGAGCACCGGCAGGTCCAGATACTGGAAATGCGAGGTCAGGAAGGGATAACCGAACACCCAGGAGCCGACGCCCGTGCCCACCACTGTAAGAAGGCCGAGGCCCATCCAGCGCAGCGGCAGGACGCGCAGATGGTCCTCCACCCAGCGCGTGCCATTGGCCATGTACTGGATGACGAAGGCGATGGAGAGGGTAATGCCGGCCGCGAAGCCGCCGCCCGGCAGGTCGTGCCCGCGCATGAAGAGATAGACCGCGAGCACCGCCACCACCGGGAACATCCAGTTCATGATGAGGCGCGGGATGAGCAGATAGTCGCTCACCGTGTCGCCGGGCGTGCGGTCGGGCTCGGCATGGTCATAGGCGTTCTGCAGCCGCTGCTGCTCCGGCACCTCCTCGCTTTCCGGCGCCGGGCGGAAGCGGCGCAGGAGCGCGAAGACGGTCAGGCCGGCGAGGCACAGCACGACGATCTCGCCCATCGTGTCGAAGCCGCGGAAATCGACCAGAATCACGTTGACGATGTTGGTGCCGCCGCCCTCGGTATAGGCGCGCTCGACGAAGAAGCGGGAGACGCTCTCCGGCAGCGGCCGCGTCATCATGCAGTAGGAGAGGAAGGCCAGCGTCCCGCCAAAGGCGGCGGCGATGGCGAAATCGGTGTAGCGCCGCACCAGCACGGAGAGAGGCGGACGGGTCGGGTACACATTCTCGATGCGCTTGGGCAGCCAGCGCAGGCCGAGCAGCAGCAGCACCGTGGTGACGATCTCGACCAGAAGCTGCGTCACAGCGAGGTCGGGCGCCGAGAGCCAGACGAAGGTCAGGCACGTCACCAGCCCGGCGCCGCCCATCAGCACCAGCGCGGCAAGGCGGTGATACTTGGCCTGATAGGCCGCCGCGAGGCCGCAGGTCGCCCCCACCGCCCACATTAGCGCGAAGGCCGGCTCCACCGGCGTGCCGATCAGCGATCCGGCCCCCGCCACGCCGCCGACCAGCAGGGGCGAGAGGGCCGCAAGGATGGCGAGTCCCATCACCAGCCGCATCTGCGGTTGCAGGCGCCGCGTGCCGAATGCCGCCTCGGCGGCCGGGGCCCATTGCAGAGCGAGGGTGGCTAGCGCCTTCTCGAAGATGCGCTGGCCCTTGAGCCCGCGAATGACTGGCGGTCCCTCAATGCCGCTGTCGAGATCATCGCGCAGCGCGAAATAGAGCAGGATGCCGCCGGCGAGCGCGATGAAGCTCATCAGCAGCGGCAGGTTGAAGCCGTGCCAGACGGCCAGGCTGTAATAGGGCGTGGAGCCACCGAGCACGGATTCCACCGCCGTCCCAAGGATGGGGCCGACGATGAGCGTCGGGACGATGCCGATGAGCAGGCAGATCAGAACCAACAGCTCGATTGGAAATCGCATCCAGTGCGCCGGCTCGTGCGGGATCTTCGGCAGGTCCACCGGGGGAGGGCCGAAGAACACGCCGAGGATGAAGCGCATCGAATAGGTGACGCTGAACACACCGGCCAGCGTCGCCCAATAGGGCAGGCTGTCGTCGAGCAGCGAGCCGGTATGGTCGGCGACCGCTTCGGCGAAGAACATCTCCTTCGAGATGAAGCCGTTCAGAAGCGGCACGCCGGCCATCGAGGCGGCGGCGACCATGGCCAGCGTGCCGGTGAACGGCATGTAGCGATAGAGCCCGCTGAGCTTGCGCAGGTCGCGCGTGCCGGTCTCGTGGTCGATGATGCCCGCCGCCATGAACAGCGACGCCTTGAAGATGGCGTGGTTCAGCGTGTGGAAGATTGCCGCTACCGCCGCCAGCGGGCTGCCGAGGCCGAGCAGGAGGGTGATGAGGCCGAGATGGCTGATGGTCGAATAGGCCAGCAGCCCCTTGAGATCCTGCTGGTAGATCGCCGCGAAGGCGCCGAGCAGCAGGGTGATCAGCCCGGCCGGCACGACGATGTAGAACCAGGCGTCGGTGCCCGACAGCACCGGCCAGAGGCGGATCATCAGGAAGATGCCGGCCTTCACCATGGTGGCAGAGTGGAGATAGGCCGAGACCGGTGTCGGCGCCGCCATGGCGTGCGGCAGCCAGAAATGGAAGGGGAACTGTGCGCTCTTGGTGAAGGCACCGAGCAGGATCAGCACCAGAGCGGGCATATAGAGGTCGCTGTCGATGATGAGCTGGCGCGAGGCCAGAACCTCGTCGAGATCGTAGCTGCCGACGATCCGCCCGATCAGCAGCACGCCGACCAGCAGGCACAGCCCACCCGCTGCGGTGATGATGAGCGCCATGCGCGCGCCGTCACGCGCCGTCGCGCTGTGGTGCCAGTAACCGATCAGCAGGAAAGAGAAGAGGCTGGTCAGCTCCCAGAAGAAGACGATCTGGACGAGGTTGCCGGAGACAACCACACCGACCATCGCCCCCATGAAGGCGAGCAGGAAGGAGAAGAAGCGCGGCACGGGATCGTCGGGCGACATGTAGTAGCGGGCATAGAGCGCCACCAGCGCCCCAATGCCGAAGATCAGCAGGGCAAAGAGCCAGGCGAGGCCGTCGAGCCGCAGGGTGAAGTCGAGCCCCAGCATGGGCAGCCAGTCGAGATGGAGCCGAACCGGCTCCTGCGCGGCGACCGCCGGGTAGAGGGCGACGACGATGACGCAGCCGGCAACAGCGATCGCGCCGGCGAGACTGGCAGCCGTGTTGCGGGCATTGGTCGGCAGGAAACCCGCCAGCAGGGCGCCGGTGAAGGGCAGGACAAGCGCGGCAAGGAGCAGCCAGCCATTCAACATCTGCGCGCCTGCCCTCCTGCGTTGTACCCGTCTTGCGTGATTTCGCCCATTATGGTTGATTTGGACGTCGTCACGCAAGGCAAAAGCCATGGAACTGGCGCCGGAACAATGTCGTGCCGCTCGTGGGCTGCTGAATTGGAGCCAGGAGCGGCTGGCCGAGGAGGCGGGTGTCTCGCGCAGCACAGTGCGGGACTTCGAGTGCCATCGGCATGTGCTGCATCGGGGTACCGAGTCCCAGATCATCCGCACCCTTGAGGGCGCGGGCGTCATCCTGCTGGCCGCCGGCGAGCACGGGCCCGGCGTGCGCATCCGCTGAGCCAATGTGAGAATGAACCACGTTCTCACCAGCGTGGCGCCTCGCTACACTCCGTCCATGCGCCGCCAGATCTTCACCCTTCTGTTCCTTGCCTTCGTTGCGCTTGCACCCGCACGCGGCACGGCGGCGGACAGCGTCTTCCTGCAGATATCCGACATCCATTTCGACCCGTTCGATCCACCCTCAGGCGCGGCGGCGCTGTCCGAGCTCGATGTGTCGTCATGGACAGCGCATTTGGCGTCCCAAGCCAGCCCGCGCCCGGCAGGCTGGGGACACGACACCAATTTCCCCCTGCTTGAGAGCGCGCTCGCCGAAATCGCTCGCGCGGCCACCACCGCAGACTTCGTGCTGCTGACAGGCGACCTCATCGCCCACGATTTCCCCGAGCTGACGCAGAAAGCGCTCGGCTTCGCGCCGGGCACCGCCGAGAGCCGCGCTTTCGCGGCGAAGACGACGCTCTATGTCATTGAGCGCGTGCGCGAAGCGGCGGGCGGCAAGCCGGTCTTTCTCACGCTGGGCAATACCGATTCCGGCTGCGGCGACTACCGTATCGATCCCGATGGACCTTATCTCGACGCCACGCGCGCGGCGGTGCGCCAGTTGGCGGGTGCGGACCGTCTCGCCGCCGATTTCGATGCCACCTATCGCGCCGGCGGCTACTATGCGGCGGCCCACCCGACGCTCGCCAACGTCACCATGCTGGTGATCGACGATGCCCTCTGGTCGCCGGAATACAGCGATCCCTGCGGCAGCGCGGGCGGTGAGGCGGGCGCGGCCATGCTGGAGTGGCTGGGGCGCCAGCTTGCCGAGGCGCAGGCGGCCGGTCGGCGGGTCTGGCTGCTGCATCACATCCCGCCCGGTATCGATGCCTATGCGACCCTTCGTGCCAAGGAAGCAACCTGCCGCGCGCGCATCGTGCCGATGCTGGCGGAGCCCTATGCGACCGGCTTCACGGATCTGCTGGCGCGCTATTCCAGCACGATCGCCGCCAGTTTCAGCGGCCATGACCACCATGACGATTATCGCCTGTTGCGCGATACCGCCGGCGCGGTGGTCGGCGTTGACAAGATCGTGCCGGCGATCAGCCCGATCTTCGGGCAGAATCCGGGCTTTCACATCTTCAGCTATGACCGGACAAGCGGCGCGGTCACCGATTTCGCGACCCGCTACCTCGCCAATCTCGGCACGGCGCAGAGGGCGTCGGACGGGCAATGGCGCGAGGAATATGTGTTCTCCGCCGCCTATGGCGCCACGGGCTTCTCGCCGTCGAGCGCCGAGGCGATGTGGAAGCAGCTTCTGCCCCCGACCGAGCCGGTCGCCTCGACCTTTCGGCGGCTCTACCCGGTCAGCCATGGCGAACTGGGCGCCGCCGATCTTCCCGCCTATGCCTGCGCCATCGGTTTCCTCAGGCGAGAGGACTTTGCTGCCTGTTATTGTGATCGCTAGAACCTAGGATTTCGGCTCCGGCGGGGTCGAGCGCGCTGCGGCCCACGCCGCGATGGCGGCGGCAACCGCGATCAGCCCGAGCAAGGGGACGCTGTCGCGGACGGCCGTGAGCAGGTTGGCGCTGCCCGCCGCGTTCCAGCCCCGGTCTGTGCCCGCGACCTCCTCGAGCCGCCACGTCAAGCTGCTCGCCCCAAGGGCGACGCCAAGGCTGGTGCCGAGCACGCGCATGAGGTTCAGCAGCGCGCCCGCCGCGCCGGAGAGTTCGGCGGGCACGGCCGCCAGGGTCGCATTATTGTTCGGCGCGATGAACAGGCCGAGACCAATGCCGATCAGCGTGAAGGCCACCGTGTCGATGGCCTTGTGATAGGGCGACAGGCCGACGCTCATCCGCATCATCATGATTGCGAGCAGGCAGAGCAGCATGGCCGCGCCGCCGATGCGCGTGCGTCCCAGCCATTGCCGGATGTCCTGGCTGAACGGGGCGGAGAGGCCGATGGCGACGGGAATGATGGCGAGCCGGAAGCCGGCCTGTGCCGGTCCCTGCCCATAGCCATGCTCCAGCGCGAAGGACATGAGGAAGAACGTCCCGTAGAGCAGGCCATAGGCGAGGGTTACGGCCATGGCGCCGAAGCGGAAACCCGCGCTCTGCAACAGGCGGGGGTCGATCAGCGGGGACGTGCAGCGGCGTTCGTGACGCACCAGTAGCCCCAGCAGCACGGCGGAGATCGCGAAGCCGCCCAATGTGGGAGCCGACAGCAAGCCCCAATGCGAGGCATGGTTCAGCGTCGCCACCAGAAGGATCAGCGCCGGGCCGATGAGCAGCGCGCCGGTCCAGTCGAAGCTCTTGCGCGGCCCGGCGATGCGCGAGCGCGGCAGGGCCAGCCAGCCGACGACCATCGCCAGCGCCCCGAAGGGGACGGTGACCCAGAACACCCAGCGCCAGCCGAGGCCCACCAGAATGAGCCCGCCCAGCGCCGGCCCGGCGCTCATCCCGACGGCCTGAGCCGCTGCGAAGAAGCCGAGCGCCCGCCCGCGCGAGGCGGCGGGGATGGTTGCGACCAGGATGGAGATGCTGTTGGCGCCAAGCAGCGCGCCGCCCATGCCCTGCAGGAAGCGGAAAACGAGCAACTGCTCGAACGTCGCCGCGAGACCGCAGAGCGCGGTGGCGACAATGAAGAGAGCATACCCGACGAGATAGAGGCTTTTACGCCCCACCATCTCGCACAGCCGGCCGAAGATCGGCAGGAAAGAGGCGAAGGCGAGGAGATAGGACAGCGCCACCCAGCTTACCTTCTGGATCGGCACCTCGAAGGCATGGCTGAGGGTGGGCAAGGCGAGCTGGACGATGGTCGCGTCGAGCTGGCCAACAAAGGCGCCGATGCAGACAAGCCCGATGACCAGCCAGGGGTGCCAGGACCGCTGTTCAAGCCAGGGCAGGGCGTCCGGTTCAACGCTGAAGCGGGAGAAGAGAGAGGGCATCACGGCTCAGGGCTGGACAGCGGCGTCACCTTGGCGGAGGTGGATACCATAGGGCCGCGGGCGCTCGCCAGCCGCCGCATTGCCACTGTTCAACGAGAGAGGCGTGTTGGTACAGGTCGAGAGCCGAATCGCCCCACGTACGGTTCCAGTATGGAACCAGTCTAAACGGTAGCTTTGAGCCATGCTAATCTAGTGTTGGCCGGGTTACTTGGCCGCGTCACGCATGTTAGTCGTCTCTCACACAAATTCGTGATGTCGTTGTGGGCCGGTGCATGCAGCCTGACCTGTCACTCGTCTTTTCGACCTATGGAACCGAGCTGCGGCGCTATCTGCAGCGGCGGCTCGGTGATGGTCATATGGCCAGCGATCTGGTGCAGGATACGTTCTTGAACCTGATCGAGGGGCCGGAGACGCGTATTCAGGACATCCGTGCCTACCTCTATACCATTGCCCGCAACCTGCTGATCAATCACGTCAAGCAGGAGGTGCGCCGGCGCACCGACAGCGTGGCGCCGGACGCGCTCTCGGACCTCGCGGCCGACGAGCCGTCCCCCGAGGACATCGTGGATTCCCGCCTGCAGCTCGAACGGGTGCACGCGCTGGTGCTCGAACTTCCCCGACGCACGCAGGAAATCTTCGTGCTGAACCGCATCCATGGCCTCACCCATGCCGAGGTCGCCCGCCATTTGCAGATCTCCGACAGCTCGGTGCAGAAGCACCTCGCTATGGCGATCGCTCATATGACGCGGCGCCTCCGGGGGCGCTAGCTCCCGGTTTTTACGGTGTTCTCCTCGTCGGTTGTCTACTGAAGGGGAACGCGAGCGTGGGGCAGGGACGTGGGCAGCATCGACAATCGCGCGCATGAGATCGAGCTGCGCGCGGCCGAATGGGTGGCGCGTCTTGATGGCGGTCCGCTGAGCCCGGCCGAAAGCGCGTGCCTGCGCGAGTGGCTGGAGGAAGAGCCCGAGCACCGGGCGGCCTTTGAGGAGGCTGCCGCCACCTGGCGCGAGCTGTCGCTGCTGCGCCGTGATCCCGGCCCGCTGCGCGACCTCGTGCCGAGAACACGACCGGCCTCGCCGGTACGCCGCGCGGTTCGCGTCGGGGCTATCGTCGCTTTGCTGGTCCTTGCCGGCGGGATGGCGCGCTACCAGTTCGGCGATCCCTGGCTTCTTGCGAGCGCCGACCATCGAACCGCGCCGGGAGAGCTGCGCAGCGTGACCCTGCCGGATGGCAGCGTGGCGGAGCTCGGTCCCGCGAGCGCCATTGCCGTTGATTTCGACAGCGCTGAACGCCGCGTGCGCCTGCTCGCGGGCGAGGTGTTCTTCACGGCGGCGCCCCGTGCGGGCGATGAGACACGTCCCTTCGTCGTCGAGGCGGGCGTGGGGCGGACGATGGCTCTCGGCACGCAGTTCGTCGTCGAGGATGAAGGCGAGGGGGCCGACGTGCTCGCCATCGAGCACCAGATCGAGGTCGCCCTCGATCATGCCGGCGCGCGGCAGGACGTGGTGCTCTCGCCCGGCCAGGAAGTGCGCTACCGCCGTGGCCTCGGCCTCGGACGGGTGCGCACGCGCGACGTCGCCACCGCCACGGCCTGGCGGCGCGGAATGCTGGTGTTCAGCGGCTCGCGCCTCGGCGAGGTGGTGGAGACGCTCAACCGCTACCGGCGCGGGCGTATCGTTATTCTGGACGGCGGGCTTGCCGACCGGCGGGTGAGCGGCGTGTTCGCCACCAACGATCTCGATGACGCGATCGAGACCATCACGGCCGAGCTCGGCATCGGCTCCAGGTCGATTTATCCTTTTGTAACAGTGCTTTATTGAAAAACCGCAGATAGGGCGATTTTCTTTTACGGACTCGCCTCCGCCGTTTGTCTTCCTTCCTGCAGGCAGCGTGGGGGCTGGCTGACGCGCAAGTGCGCGCTCTGACAGGAAGGAACGAGGCTCCATGACGAACCCGGCACGTCACCGCACGCAGCGCCTGCGCCAGCATCATCTCGGCGGTGTCGCTGGCCGTGCTCTCCTGCTGGGTCTTGTGGCCTCGGGCGTGCTGACGGTCGGTATGAGCGGCGGCGCCTCGGCGCAGGGCCAGACCGCCACGGCGCCCGCTCCGGCGCGCCTCGCTTTCGATATTCCGGCGCAGGATCTCAACGGCGCCATCCTGTCCTTCGCGCAGAAGGCGGGGGTACGCGTTTTCTTCGACACGCAGCGCCTTGGCGGCCGCCGCTCCAGCGCGGTGCAGGGCAGCTTCAGCACCAATGAGGCGCTCGATCGGCTGCTTAAGGGCACCGGGCTGACCTATCGCTTCACCGCGCCGAACCGGGTCACCATCGTCGATCCCACCGCCAATACCGCCGCCAATGGCACCACGGTCGGCGTCGAGCTCGATACGATCGACGTGCAGGCCGACGGCAATGGCACGGTCGGTTATGTCGCCACCGCCAGCACCGCCGGAACCAAGACCGATACGCCGCTGATCGAGACGCCCCAGTCCGTCACCGTCGTTACGCGGCAGGAGCTCGACGACCGCAACGTGCAGACACTGACCGAGGCCGTCGCTTACACGCCCGGCGTGCGCACCCAGCAGAGCGGCTACGACCCGCGCTTCGACTCCTTTTCGGTCCGCGGCTTCGACGTGACCTATAACGGCATCTACCGCGACGGGCTGCGCCTGCCGGGCGCCAACATGTCGATCTTCAAGGTCGAGCCCTATGGCGTCGACAGCATCACCGTTCTGCGCGGGCCGAGCTCGGCTCTCTATGGCCTCGGTTCGCCCGGTGGTCTCGTCGACATCACCTCGAAGCGCCCGACCGAGGAGGCGTTTGGCGAGGTCGAGGTGCAGGGCGGCAATTACGATTGGTGGCAGGGCCAGTTCGACATTGGCGGCCCCATCGACAAGAACGGTGAGTGGCTCTACCGCCTCACCGGCGTGCTGCGCGATGCCGGTTCGCCGAACGTCTATGGCGGCGGCACCAACGACATGACCTTCATCGCCCCGGCCCTGACCTGGAAGCCGAGCGACGATACCCGCATCACCTTCCTCGGCGAGTACCAGAAGTCCGAGACACCGTCGTCCATGCCCTATTATGGCTGGACGGGCACTAGTGGCGAGCAGTTCAGCAAGAATTTCGGCGACTATAACTCGCTGAATCAGGAGCAGTGGCGGATCGGCTATCTGGCCGAGCACGACATCGACAATGTCTTCACCGTCCGCCAGAACCTGCGCTATGGCAGCACCAATACGGGCGTGCGCTATACCGGCCAGACCGGACTCGACACCACCACGAATGTCGCCAGCCGCTACTCCGCTTATGTGCAGGACTATCTGGACTCCTTCGTCGTCGATAATCAGCTGGAAGCGAATTTCGCGACCGGCGCCGTCGGGCACAAGCTGCTGATCGGTGTCGACTATTCCTATCTCGCCCTCAGCGGCGGCATCGGCTACGGCGTGGCGTCCGATTACGACCTCAACACCAACCAGCCGCTCGGCCCTATCGAGGATCCCGAGCTGACAGCCTCCAGTTATCGCCAGCGCCAGAACCAGGTCGGCGTCTACGTGCAGGAGCAGGCAGAGTTCGACCGCTTTATCCTCACGCTGAGCGGACGGCAGGACTGGGTGGATACGGATGCCCTCGATCTCATTAACGATACCGAGCAGAATATTGACGACAGCGAGTTCACCTATCGCGCGGGCCTGACCTATGTCTTCGACAACGGCATCGCGCCCTATGTGAGCTACTCGACCTCGTTCGCGCCCAATCTCGGCGTCGACATTAATGGCGACGCCTTCTCGCCGACAACGGCGAAGCAGATCGAAGGCGGCGTGAAGTACCAGCCGGTCGGCTTCGACGGCTTCTTCGCCGCCTCGGTGTTCCAGATCAATCAAAATAACGGTCTGGTCACCGACGACGAAAACCCACTCTATCAGGTGCAGACTGGCGAGGTGCGGGCCCGCGGCTTTGAACTCGAAGCGGTGGCCAATCTCGGCGCCGGCTTGAAGGTGCGCGGCGCCTACACCTATCTCGACATGGAGAATGTGTCCGGCACCGCCGAAACCATCGGCCTGACGCCCTCGGGCCAGCCGGAAAACAGCTTCTCCTTCTGGGCGGATTACCAGTTCCAGCCGGGCACCAAGTTGGTCGGCCTCGGGGTGGGCGCGGGCGTGCGCTATGTCGGCGCGACCTGGGGTGATTCGCTCAACACCTTCGAGAACGACGCCTACACGCTGGTTGATGCCAAGCTGAGCTATGATTTCAGCTACCTCGATCCGAAGCTCAAGGGTTGGAGCTTCCAGGTCAACGCCCAGAACCTGCTCGACGAGGAATATACGACCTGCGATGTCGGCTACTGCTACCTCGGCGCGCCGCGCACGGTCATTGCGGGCCTGAAGTATCGCTGGTGAGCGGATTGATGCTTTCCCGGCGGGCAGCGACCTTTGGCGGGCTCGCCGCACTTGCCGCCTTCCCCGCAGCGCATGCGGCGGGGCAGGCGGGACGGGACGCGCCGGCTTCACCTCCCACACGGATCGTCGCGATGGATTTCGGCCTCGCCGAAACGCTCATCGAGATGGGTCTGGCCCCTGTCGCGATCCCCAACCCCGACAGTTGGAGCCAATGGGTGGTGGAGCCGGCGCTGCCGCCCGGCGTGGTCAATCTCGGCACCGACCGGGAGCCAAATCTCGAACTGCTGACGGCCCTGAAGCCGGAACTGATCGTTTCCACGCCCTATCTCGACGCCATCAAGCCGCTGCTCGAGCGCTTCGCGCCGACGCTGACCTTTTCGGTCTATGCGCCACCGGTCGGTAGCGCCTATGCCCGCAGCGTCGTGGCGACGCGCGCTCTTGCCAGCGCCGTCGGACGGCAGGTGCAGGGCGAGGCGCTGATCGCCCGCACCGAGGCGACGATGGAGGAAGCCCGCGCGGCGCTGGCTGCGGCGGGACTTGCCGAACGCCCGGTGCTCGCCGTGAACTTCCTCGATGCCCGTCATGTGCGTGTCTATGGCGGCGGCAGCCTGTTCGGCGACGTGATGGAGCGCGTCGGCCTGATCAATGGCTGGACGCAGCCGAGCAATTACTGGGGCTTCAATACGGTGGGTATCGAGGCTCTGGCCGGCAGCGGTGCGGGCACGCTGCTCTATCTCGAACCGATCTCCGCCGACACGCTGGCCAGCCTCGATGCCAGCCCGCTCTGGCGAAGCCTGCCCTTCGTGCAGGCCGGCCGGCTCGTGCGGATTCCGCCCGTTCTCATGTTCGGCATGCTGCCCTCGGCCATGCGTTTCGCCGGGCAACTCACCCGGCATCTGGCGGAGGCGCGCCCCAATGGCTGAAATCGCCATTTCCCGGGCACGCCATGCCGTTCCCCGCGGTCTCGGGCCGCTGGCCCTGCTGTTTCTGCTCGGCGCCATCGGTCTGATCGGCACCTGGGGCAATCTCGCGGCGCTCTTGCCGCAAGGGGGGTGGTGGCGCGCCATCACCGCGCCGGACCTCTCCCGCACGGCGGAGCTTCTGGCGGCCTACAGCTTCGCCCCGCGTCTGGTGATGAGCCTGCTGGCGGGCGCCGCGCTCGGTCTTGCCGGCGCTATCCTGCAACAGGTGCTGCGCAACCCCATCGCCTCGCCGACGACGCTCGGTATCGAGGCGGGCGCCAACCTCGCCTTGTCGGCTTGCCTCATCTGGGCGCCGCATCTGCTCGGCTTCGGCCGGGAATGGGTGACGCTGGCGGGTGGCCTTGTCGCCATCGGTGCCGTGCTGCTGCTGTCACGCCGCAGCGGCTTCGCGCCGCTTGTGGTCATCCTCGCCGGCATGGTGGCGGGGCTTTACTGCGCTTCGCTCGCCGCGCTGCTGGCGCTGTTCGACAGTCACTACCTCGCCGGTCTGTTCCTGTGGGGCGCCGGCTCGCTGAGCCAGCAGGGCTGGGAGGCGCCGCTCTTCCTCGCCCCGCGCCTTGCCGGCGCGGCACTGGCGACCCTGCTGCTCCTGCGGCCGCTGACGCTTCTTGGGCTGGATGACGCGCAGACCCGCGGCCTCGGCCTCTCGGTCGCTGCCGCCCGTCTCGGCGCCCTGCTGGTCGCGGTGGCGCTGACCGGCTTTGTCGTCGCCAGCGTCGGCTGCATCGGTTTCGTCGGCCTCGCGGCACCGGCTCTGGCGCGGCTCAGCGGCGCCCGGCGCCTCGGTGTGTGGCTCGTGGCCTCCGCCGCCACGGGGGCGGCTCTGCTCTGGGCGACGGATCAGGCGGTGCAACTCGCCGCTGGGAGCTTCGCCGATACCGTCCCGACCGGCGCGGTCACCGCCTTGTTCGGCGCGCCGCTGCTGCTGTGGATCATCCCGCGTTTGCGCCTGCCGCCGAGCGTCGGCGCGGAGATGGCGGTGCGGCGCCTTTCGGGAGCCGTCCATCCGCTGCGGCGGCTGGCGCTGCTGGGGATTGGTCTGGTGGTGGTCCTCGCCCTCTCGGCCCTGCTCGGGCCCGGTCTCGATGGCTGGAGCCTTTCCGTTCCCGGCGATCCGGCCTCGCTCTGGGCGCTGCGGCTGCCGCGCGCCGTGGCGGCGCTGGCCGGCGGTATGCTGCTTGCCATCGCCGGCAGCGTGCTCCAGCGCCTGACCGGCAACCCGATGGCGAGCCCGGAAGTGATGGGTGTCAGCGCGGGGGCTGCCGGCGGCCTTACCTTGGCGATCTTCCTGCTCGCGGATATCGGCCGGCTCGGCCAGACGCTGGCGGCGGCGAGCGGTGCCTTTCTCGCCCTGCTGCTGCTCCTGCTGTTCGCCCGCGCCTCGCGCGCCGCCCCCGAGCGGGTGATCCTTGTCGGCATCGCCATCGGCGCCCTGCTCGACGCGCTGGTGAGCGTGCTGATGGCGAGCGGCGATCCGCGCGCCATGCTGCTGTTCAACTGGATGACCGGCTCGACCTATGGCGTGGAGCCTTTGAGTGCCGGCGCCAGCCTGCTGGCCGCGCTGGTGCTGCTGGCCCTGTTGCCGCTGGTGAGCCGCTGGCTCACCCTGCTGCCGCTCGGCGAGGCGACCGCTCGCGCACTCGGCATGCCGTTAAATCTGGGCCGGCTCATGCTGCTTGTCATCGCCGCGCTGGCCACAGCGCTGGCGACGCTGCTGGTTGGCCCGCTCTCCTTTGTCGGGCTTGTCGCCCCGCATATGGCGCGCCTGCTCGGCCTGCGCCATCCGCTCGCCGAGATCTACGGCGCCGCGTTCATCGGCGCGCTGATCATGGTGGTGGCGGACTTCCTCGGCCGCAGCATCGCCTTTCCCTGGCAAATGCCGGCCGGCCTCGTTGCCGCGATGATCGGCGCCCCCGTCTTCCTCTGGCTCCTGTCGCGAAAGCAACCTGCCGCATGACCAGCGACCTGCTGACCCTCGCTCTTATCCCCGACACGCAGATCTTCGACATCGCGCCGCCCGCCGGGGGGCGCCCTGGCGCATCTTCCTTTACTGCCCGCCGGGCGAGGCGCCGGCCGAGGGCTGGCCGGTGCTGTATTATCTCGACGCCAATGCTGTGGCGGGCACGGCGGCCGACATGATGCGCGTGCAGGCGGCCTATCCGCTCGGCACGGGGGTCGAATGGGGCGTGATGGTTGGCATCGGCTACCCGACCGAGGGCGCCTATGACAGCGTGCGCCGCTCCTGGGATATGGGACCGCCGCCCGGCGAGACCTACCCGCCGCACACGCCGGATGGTCCGCCGGTCCGCACGGGCGGGGCGGACGAATTCCTCGCCTTCATCGAGGAGGTGCTGAAGCCCGAGATCGCCCGGCGGCTGCCGATCGATCCCCAGCGACAGGCCATTCTCGGTCATTCCTTCGGCGGGCTGTTCGTGCTGCACGCCCTGTTCCGGCGGCCGCAGGCGTTCCAGCGGTGGATCTCCGCCAGCCCCGCCATCTGGTGGGAGGGCGCCGGCATCGTCGAGGCCGCGCAGACCTTTGTAACCGAACCGACGCCGCGCGCCGGGCGCGTGCTGCTCATTGTCGGCGAGTATGAGCAGACGCTCGCGCCGTTCCAGATCGGCGCGGTGGACGAGGCGAAGCGGCTGGCTTCCTTCGAGGAGAGCCGCATCGTCGACAATACGCGGCTCATGGCCGAGCGCCTCGCGCAGGTGCCGGGCCTGGCTGCCGACTATGTCCTCGTGCCCGGCGAGACGCACATGTCCGTCATCCCCGCCTGCGTGAACCACGCCATACGCTTCGCCTTCGGCCGGGAGCGCGCATGACGGACGCGCCGCCTCTGTTCGAGCTTACGGACGCCGCCTTCGCCGTCGAGGGCCGCACCCTCCTGCATCCGCTTAGCCTCACGGTGCCGGCCGGGCGCGTGGTCGGGCTCATCGGCCATAATGGATCGGGCAAGTCGACCCTCCTCAAAATGCTCGGCCGCCAGCAGGTGCCCACGGGCGGGGCGATCCGCTTCGAGGGTGTCCCGCTGGCGCAGTGGGGCGCGCGGGCTCTCGCCCGCCGCGTCGCCTACCTCCCGCAAGCTACCCCGGCGACCGGCAGCATGAGGACGCGCGAGCTGGTCGCCCTCGGCCGCTATCCCTGGCACGGCGCCCTTGGCCGCTTCACCGCGCAGGACCGCCAGAAGGTCGACGACGCCATCGCCCTCACCGACACCGGCGCCTTCGCCGACCGGATGGTCGACACGCTCTCCGGCGGCGAGCGCCAGCGTGTCTGGCTCGCCATGCTGGTCGCGCAGGATGCGGGTTGCCTGCTGCTCGACGAGCCGATCTCCGCGCTCGACATTGCCCACCAGATCGAGGTGCTCGCGCTGATCCGTCGCCTCTGCCGCGAGCGGGGAAGCGGCGTGATCGTGGTGCTGCACGATGTGAACATGGCCGCCCGCTTCTGTGACGACATCGTCGCGCTGCATGGCGGCAGGCTGCTGGCGCGCGGAGCTGCCGCCGACATTCTCACGCCGCAGACGCTCGGGCGGATCTATGGCGTGCCGATGGATGTGCTTCCTGACGGAAGGGGCGGGCAAGTGGCGGTGCCGCTCGGCTGACACCCGGCACCGCTTCAGTCCTTTTGGCGATCAGGACAGCTCCAGGATCGCGCCGGCTTCCAGCGCCCGGAAACGTTCCGGCGCGATGCCGTGTTCGGCGAGAGCTTCCTGAAGCTTCTGAGGCGGCTCCTCGCGCGGTTCGTCGGTCAACTGGAAGCATCCCCAGTGAATGGCGATGGCCTGCCTCGCCTCGACATCGCGCATGATCCGCACCGCCTCCGCCGGATCGGCGTGCTGCGGCTCCATGAACCAGCGCGGCGCATAGGCGCCAATCGGCAGCAAGGCGAGGTCCGGGGCGCCGTGATCATGCCGCATCCGACGGAAGATCGCGCCATCGCCATAGCCGGTGTCGCCAGCGAAGTAGATCAGCGTCTCCGGCGTGCGCAGCATGAAGCCGCTCCAGAGCGACATGCGCCTATCCCGCGTCCCGCGCGCCGACCAGTGATTGGCGGGGACAAGGGAGACGGTGACATTGTCGGCTATCTCCACCTGTCCGCCCCAGTCGCCAACAATGGCACGGATGTCCGGAATAGCGCGACGCACGATGGTGTCATTGCCCAGCGGCGTGACGAGCCGCGGCTTGTCGCGTCGATGCAGCCGGCTGAGCGTCCTGAGGTCGAGATGGTCGTAATGGCTGTGCGAGAGCAGCACCGCGTCGATGGGCGGCAGGTCGTCGAAACGGATGCCGGGCGGGGTGACGCGCTTCGGCCCGGCAAAGCCCACCGGGCTCGCCCGCTCTGACCAGACCGGGTCGGTAAGAATGTTCAGGCCCGCGACCTGGATCAGCACCGTCGCATGGCCCACCATGGTGACCACGCAGCCGGCGACGCGCGGCTGTGGCAACGCGGGCGAGACGTCCACCCGCGCCGGCCAGCGCGCAAAGCGCGAGGACAGCCGCCAGCGCAGAACGTCGCTCAAGGATCTGTCCGTGGAGCCGCCGGCATTGAAGAAGCGGATCCCATCGAAATGATCGCTGGCGGGGCCGCGATAATAGGGGTTTCGCGGCATTGTGTGTCGAAAGCTCCTCACTGGCCCGCAAAGCTGACCGGATTATTGCGGCGTGCGTGCGGCAAGGAGGGCGCGATATCCCGGATGGTGCCGCCGTCCTGTTTGCCTGCCGGAGGCGCGGTGTCTAACGTTCGGGCGAGGCAGGATGGACGACAGATGAGCAAGCGCCACGCCCCAATCGCGCGCGATGACGAACCGTCTCCCGCTCCTGAGGCGAGCGCGGCGAAGGCGCCGCTGCGTCGGCGGCGCGGGCAGTTGCGCCTAAGGGCGTTGATCGACGCGACCAATGCCCTGCTGGACGAGCACGATGTGAGCGAGGTCGGGCTCTACCAGATCGCCGAGCGCGCCGGCGTGCCCCCTGCCTCGATCTATCACTTCTTTCCCAACAAGGAGGCGGCGCTCGTCGCCCTCGCCGAGGACTACCTCGATCGCCTCGTTGCCCGCTCGCGGGAGAGCCCGCCCTTCACGCCGACGCGCTGGCAGGATCTCATCGCCTGGCGCGTGCGGATGCTCGCGGAATTCTATAACGCCCACAAACCTTTGATGCGGCTGTTCCTCGCGGCCAGCATCAGCGCCGAGGTACGCCAGCGCGACATGGCCAGCACCGTCGCCGTCTCCCGCACGCGGGCCGAACTTTTCGACCGCCATTTCGTCATGCCGCCGGTGCGCGACTGGACCGCCAAGCTGGCGACCTCGGTGGCGATTGCCGACGGCATCTGGGCGTTGTCCTACAGCCAGAACGGGCGTGTGACCGATGAGGCGATCCGAGAGGCCGTCCTCGCGGTGACCGCCTATCTGCGCTGCTATCTGCCCGAATATATCGAGCCCCGTGCTGCGCAAGTTAACGAGGATATATCGAGTTTCTAGCTGACGGCTCCTGGACATCAACCGGCTATTGGGCGGCGTCATCCCGATGCGAGCTATTGACGCCGTGTATGAACGGCCCGCGGGTGCCAAGAAAGGCGCTGATTTCCGGAGCATATGCCTAAACGATAAGCCGGGATGAAAAAAGTCGCACGCCGCCTCGCGCCGTCGTGATTTTCAGATTGCTAACCGATTTTTCCGCCAGTACCGTCCTCGTCATCAACACCATGCATGCGGCTCCGCGCGACGGACGGGCTTGGAGCGTCCGTTCGACGATTGGTCGACGCATGCCCAGAGAGGCGCGACGCACATGCCGAGGCAGATGCACTTCATCGGGTTCTGCATTGCCGGGCCGAACTGGCACCACAATGGGAGCTGGCGGCACGACGAAAGCGACGCGTTGGATGCGCTAGATCCCAAGCGCTACGAGAACATTGCCCGCATACTGGAAGAGGGCAAATTCGATGGCTTGTTCTTCGTCGACGTCCTGACGCTCTACGACAGCTTCGGCGGCAACTTCGCCGCCAATCTACGCCAGCCCGGCCAGATGTTCCTGCTGGAGCCGCTGCAACTTCTCGCCGCCATGGCGCGGGTGACCAAGCATCTCGGGCTCGCCGCCACCATGTCGACGGCGTTCTATCACCCTTTCCATATATCCCGCGCCTTCGCCACGCTCGATCACATCAGCGGCGGGCGCGCCGGGTGGAACGTCGTGACCTCCGCCAATGACCGCGAGGCCCAGAACTTCGGCATGGAAAAGCTGATGGAGCGGGGCCTGCGCTACGATCACGCCGAGGAGGTGATCGAGGCCTGCCAGGCGCTTTGGCGCAGCTGGGACGAGGACGCTCTCATCCTCGATCGGCAGAATGCGCAATGGGCCGACCCGGACAAGGTCCACTATGTGAATTTCGAAGGCAGGTGGGTCAAGACGCGCGGCCCGTTGCAGACGCCGCGTTCGCCGCAGACCAGCCCGGTGCTGATGCAGGCCGGTTCCTCCGAGCGCGGGCGCGATTTCGCCGCGCGCTGGGGCGAGGTTCTGTTCACTCTCCAGCACGACAAGGCGGACATGCAGGCCTTCTATGCCGACATCAAGTCGCGCATGCAGCGCCACGGGCGGCCGCCGGAACACTGCGCCGTGCTGCCGGCCATCGATATCGTGGTGGGCGAGACCGAATCCATCGCGCAGGAACGGGCAGCGTATCTCAATTCACTGGTGAGCCCGGAACTCGGCGTGGCCGAGATCTCCAACCACGCGGGCGTCGACCTCGCCGGATTTCCGCTCGACGAGCCGCTGAAGGACATGGAGATCACCCAGGGCTCACGCGGGGTGTTCGACGTCATCCTGCGCGGCACCCAGAGCAAGAACCTCACCCTGCGCGATGCCGGCCGGCACTACGCCATCAGCGAATTGACGCCGCAACTGGTGGGCACGCCGCAGATGATCGCCGACCGGATGCAGGATCTGTTCGAGTCAGAGGCGTGTGACGGCTTCGTCATCGTGCCCTCACTCACGCCGAGCGGCTACACCCAGTTCGTGAAGTCGGTGGTCCCGGAGCTCCAGCGCCGCGGCATCTACCGCAAGGACTATACCGGCCGCACCTTCCGCGAGAACCTCCGCAGCTAGGGCGAGCGGCGTCCGGGCGTCTGCCGAGTTAAAGCTGGACATAGTGGTGGGCCCGGTAGGCCGCGCTGCTCTTAGCCTTGGCAACGCTTTAGGCCGATTTGGGACGACCGAGAAACCTAGCGTTTCCGGTAGCGATGCAACCGAGCTTGTCCCACTTTCCCATGACTCCGCGCGGCTACTTTGCGACATTAAAGGGGCCTCTGCGGATCGCCTGGACGCCCTAGCCAAGGAACTATGGGTGCTCCATGGAGCGGGCGCCCTTTCGGATACCGAGGCGGAGGCTCTCTCTAGCCTTCTGGAGCAGCGGCGCGGGCGAAGGCCGGCGATGGTGGCCGCGCCGCGACGGCTGTCCATTCTGAAGCGGTTCGCTCCCCGGCGCCCCCAACGCTCGCCGGATCGCGAGGCGTCTCTGCGTCGCCGCCGGTGCCTGTCGCGTTCATCTCCCATGCCTCCCCAGCTCGCCGCTGCCTTCACAGAGGGGCAGTGCGCGGTACTGGCGATCATCGGCGGAGAGGTGAAGCACCACGGTGTGTGTGACCTGTCCCTTGACGCCATGGCGGCACTGGCAGGGGTGTGCCGGACGACGGTGCGCAATGCTCTGGCCGAGGCGCGGCGGCTTGGGCTTGTGGCGGTGAATTCCCGGCCACGCCCTGGAGCGAAGAACCTCACCAACCTTGTCGAGATCACATCGGCCGAATGGCTGGCTTGGCTGAAGCGAGGCCCTACAGCGCATCGGCCGACAGGGCGCAAAACGCCGACCATTGGCAAAAATTTGCGCCCCACGAGTAACACAGAGACATCCTCTGAACCTCCTTCGCGGTGTGATGGTAGAGCGTATAGGGATATCCAAGACGATGGGCGCCGTTCTAGCGTCTAACGCCTCGGCCTTCGATGAAGTGAGTGATAGGTGGCGTGAGACTAGTTGAGACTAGTAGGCGTCTATTCGAGCGAGCATAGCAGCTGCATCGTGGCGTCTATGCTGCTTCGCGCCATCAACAGTGATGCCATTGCGCCGCCCGCTCTCTCCCATAACGAGCTGGCGCGTCTCGCTGTGTTCGGTGAACCCAGTGCCGACTGGGTGTTTGTCGAGGCCGACACGCTGGAGTGGCAGCAGTGGCGCCGCTTCTGCCTCAAGCACATTGGCCGTGCGCCTGCCGCTGTCTTGGTGTTCGGCGCGCCGCCGGGCCGATCCTTCGCGCGCTATCGCGGTCGCAGCCTGCCGAGCTTTCGTCCGCCTGGTGCTGCCGCGATTGACCGGATGCGGATCGCGAGCGGCGAACGCGAGGAAATGGCGCAGTGAACCCGGGGGTGGTTGCCAACTTTCCAAGCTTAGCCGGGACCGGCGCTCCCCTATACGCGCGAGATAGAGGCGAAATAGGCTTTTTAATCAGTGGGTTAACTTAAGGAAAGGAACGGCTTCTGTGTCGTGGAGCATCCGCAACCTGATGGCAGGGCTGACGAAGAAGAGCCTCTCGGCACCCGATGCCGAGCTTCAGGCGGTCTTCGGCGCGCTGCCGTCCGGCTTGTCGGTGGGGATGGCGCAGGCGCTCACTGTCCCGGCGGTGCAGTCGGCCATCCGGCTGATTTCCGAAGCGGCGGCGTGCCTTGAACTGAAGGTGATGCGCCGCGTCGGCGACACCCTGACTGACGCGCCCGACCACCCCGTAGCGAAGCTGCTGGGGAATCGCCCGAACGACTGGTGCGACACGTTCAGCTTGGTCCGCGACATGGTGGCGGCGGCGCTGATCACCGACAAGGGCGCGCTGGCGCTGGCGAACAAGGTCGACGGGCGCGTGATCGAGATCGTGCGCTATGACACGCCGCACTTCGTTGTCGACTATTCCGGCGACGGTCGGCTCGAGCCGAGCTTCAAGATCAACAACGTTCCGGTGTCCGCCGACGACGTGGTGCATCTTCGCTCGCCGTTCTCCCGCTGCCCCCTGTCGCTTGCCGCCGATGCCATCGGGGTGGCGAAGTACATGGAGGGGCATGCCGGCCGGCTCTTCAAGGATGGAGCCCGTCCGTCCGGTGTCCTGTCGCTGAAGGATCGCACGTCGCCGGATGCGCTGAAGCGGATTCGTGAGGCCTGGCTGCTGGCCCATGGCGCCGGCAAGTCCGGTGGCACGGCCATCGTTGAGGGCGGCGCTGAGTATCAGCAGCTCACGCTCGCGTCGACCGATGCCCAATTCCTCGAGCTGCGCACGTTCCAAATCGTCGAGATCGCCCGCGCGTTCCGCGTCCCGCCCTCCATGATCTATGAGCTTGATCGCGCCACCTGGGCCAACTCCGAGCAGATGGGCAAGGAGTTCCTGACCTATTCGCTCGAGCCGTGGCTGCGCGCCCTTGAAGGCGCCTTGCGTCGGGCCCTGTTCTCGCCGGAGGATCGGCGCGAGTACGTCGTCCTGTTCGATCGTGACGATCTCACGCGCGCCAGCCTTACCGAGCGCGCCACGGCCATTTCCAGCCTGATCTCCTCGCGTGTCCTGAACCCCAATGAGGGCCGGTCCTGGCTCGATCTGGCGCCGCGCGCCGGGGGCGAGGAATACGCCAATCCGAACACCGGCAGCAGCCAGCCCGGCGGCGCCAGCGCCGACAGTGGAGCGCCCTGATGGAGCACGTCTTCGTCGAGACCAAGATCCTCGCCGATGAGGCCGGGGCGATTTCCGGCCTTGCGTGGAAGTTCGGCGCGCCGGATCGCGTCGGCGACATGATCGAGCCCGGTGCCTTCAAGGGTCTCAAGCTGCCGCTGCCGATGCTCTTCGGCCACAACATGAACGACCCGGTGGGTGTGTGGGAGCGCGCCGAGGAAAAGGCGGACGGGCTTCACGTCACGGGCCGTTTGCTGGTCGACGATCTTCCCCGTGCCCGTGAGGTGCGTGCGCTGGTCAAGGCTGGTGGCGTTGGCGGCCTGTCCATCGGGTTCGTGACCAAGAAGGCGGCGGTCCGCCCCGGTGGCGGGCGCTCGATCAAGGCGCTCGATCTTTACGAAGTCAGCCTCGTCACCCTGCCCATGCATCCCGGCGCGCGGATCACCGGCGCCAAGTCCGCGGCCTCGGCATTCGCCCTGGCCGAAACCCTTCGCCGCGCCAGCGCGGTCATCCGTGGAGCCTGAGATGAAATTCTACGTTCTGTTCTTTGGGCTGTCGCTCGCTGTTGCGGCTGCCCTGCTCGCCAATCCGCTGCACCAGCTCGTGCCCATGGCGTTCGAGGCGGTGACCGATCCCGGCCATGTGCTGGCGCTCAAGCATGTCGTCATCGCCAGCGCCGCGATGCTCGCGCCCGGCGCCCTGGAGTTCAAGGGCGATGATGATCCGGCCACCGTCGTCACGGCCGCTATCGTGGATCTGTCCAAGTCCGTCGATGAGCGCTTCAAGGCGCTGGAGTCGAAGTCCGCTGCGCCCGGCGACGCCGTCACCAAGCTCACCGAGCGTCTCGATAAGCTGGAAGCCAAGGGCAACCGCCCGGCCGGCTCCGGCGGTACGGAAGAGCCGAGCGTCGAACGCAAGGCTTTTGCGGCCTATCTGCGCCGCGGCAAGGAGGCCGGCCTGGATGAGCTGAAGGCCCTGACGGTCTCCAGCGATCCGCAGGGCGGCTTCCTGGCGCCGGCGGAGATGTCGACCGAGTTCGTCCGCGACCTGGTGGAGTTTTCGCCGGTCCGCTCCCTCACCACCGTGCGCACGACCTCGGCGCCTTCGGTGACTTACCCCCGGCGTACCGGCATCACGAACGCCAAGTGGAAGGGGGAGACGCAGACGCGAGAGGCCAGCGAGCCGAGCTTCGGCCAGGTGGAGATCCCCATCCGCGAGGTGACAACCTATGTGGACGTGAGCAATCAGCTTCTGGCCGACAGCGGCGGCACCGCCGAGGCGGAAGTCCGGCTCGCCCTCGCCGAGGACTTCGCCCAAAAGGAAGGGCTCGCCTTCGTGTCCGGCAACGGCGTGATTGAGCCGGAGGGCCTGCTCACGGCCGGCGGTATCGGCGAGACCGTCAACGGCCATGCGACCAACCTCTCGGCGGACGCGCTCGTCACCCTGATGTACGCGCTGCCGGCGGCCTACCGCGCCCGTGGCTCCTGGCTGATGAATGGCGGCACGCTCGCCGTCATCCGCAAGCAGAAGGATGGCCAGGGCAACTATCTCTGGCAGCCGAGCTATCAGGCCGGTCAGCCCGAGATGATCCTCGGCCGCCCGGTGGTCGAAGCCGTCGACATGCCCGATGTCGCCTCCGGCGCCTTCCCGATCCTGTTCGGTGATTTCGCCACCGCCTATCGCATCGTCGACCGGCAGGCGCTTTCGATCCTCGTTGACCCGTACACGCTCGCGACCAATGGCATGACGCGCATTCACGCGACCCGCCGCACCGGCGCGGGCGTGGTGCAGGCCAAGGCGCTCCGCAAGCTCAAGATGGCGGCCTCGTAAGGCCGCCATTCCCCGTCACGAGAGACAGTGAGGATCCTGCAATGCGGGACATCATCAGCAATATCGCGGTTGCCTCGGTGATCGCCCCGGCGTCCTACAACGCCGACAACACCCCGGCCGCCATCGACCTCAAGGGGTTCGATTCTGCCATGTTCGCCATCCATGTCGGCGCCGGTGGCATCACCTTCAGCGGCACGAACAAGATCGAGTTCAAGCTCACGCACTCCGACGATGACGTGACCTATTCCGCCGTCACTATCGACGATGTGCAGGGCATCGCCAGCGTCGGCGCGGGCGGCATCGTCAAGGCCCTCACGGCCGAGCACGCCACGCCCTCGGTCACTCGCGTCGGGTACGTCGGAAACAAGCGCTACACCAAGCTGCTCGCCGACTTTTCCGGCACGCACGGCACCGCGTCGCCGCTCTCGGCAACCGTCATCAAGGGCCACGCGCGCACGCGCCCGGTGGACTGACCCACTTCGGCGCCAAGACCTTGAGGGCATGTAGCGGCCTGCCCAACAACGGAAACCCCGCCTCTCCGGCGCCGCCCTGCGAACGGGTTCATGGGAGGCAAGGCGGGGAAGGTCGCGAGCACCGGCCGCGCATGTCGGCGAAGGGCTCACAAGGCGGGCGACGGCCGGCAAAGCGTCGCCCGCCACTTTTCACCGGGAGTTTTGAGATGACCGATCTGTATGAGAGCCAGGCGGACAGCCGCGACCACCTTGGGAAGTGCGGGCGCAATGTCACGCCCTCCGGCTCGGATGTCGATCTCGATCCTGTTCCGAAGGCGATCTTCGTCGCGACGGATCGCGTGCTGTCCTATGTACCCGCGGACAACGCGGACGGGGCGGTTGTCACTATGACAGTGACCGCCGGATTTGCCGCCTATCATCGGCCTCGCCGTATCAAAGCCGCCACCACCTGTGTTGTCTGGACGGTCGAATAATCATGCCGCAGCGAGCGCCTCGGATCTGCGGGTGTGGTCACAAGGTGGCTTCTGGGGTGCAATGCCCGTGCGAGCGCCGTCGTGCCGCAGCGCGTAAGGCGAGGGCGGATGCGCAGCGGCCGACTGCCCGTGAGCGTGGCTATGACAGCAAGTGGGACAAGGAACGTGGGGCCTATCTCAGGGCCAACCCGACCTGCACACATCCCGGCTGCACGGTGCCCGCGACCGTCGTTGACCACATCATTCCGCACCGGGGCGACAGCAAACTGTTCTGGTCGCGCTCCAACTGGCAGGCCCTCTGCGTCACGCATCATAGCCGGAGCAAGCAGGCGGCTGAGAAGGGCGGCGGCGATGCGGCTTTGGCGAGGGCGCACCCGTTCCTGAAGCGGGCGCGCATTCCCGTCGTGATCGTCTGTGGCGCGCCGGGCTCCGGCAAGTCCACCTATGTCGACCAGCACAAGGGCCCGAATGATCTGGTCATCGATCTCGACGTGATCCGATCCCGCCTTGCGGGTTCGTCGCTTTACGGGGCGGGTCCGCAGTGGACGGCGCCAGCCCTCGATGAGCGCAACCGGATTCTGCAGGGCCTCGCCGCCGACCATGTTCATGAGCGGGCTTGGTTCATCGTCTCTGCTCCCGAACGTGAAGAGCGCGACCTTTGGGTTCGCAAGCTCGGCACGGCCCGCGTCGTGTTGATGCCCACCCCGCTGGAAGAGTGCCTGAGACGGATTGCCGCCGATCCTGGCCGCGCCGGCCATGTGGACCGGATGCAGCAGGCGGCGCGGGACTGGTTCGCCAGATTCGAACGGGAGACACCGGCATGACCGATACTGCGGAGATCGTGAGCCTTGAGGATCTGAAGGCGCATGTCGTCGTCGAGTTCGATGATGACGATGTCTTGCTCACGGCCAAGCTCGAGGCCGCCCGATCCCATATCGAGGCGTATGTCGGACCGCTCGACGATTTCGAGGGTGGGGTGCCGGAAGACGTGAAAGAGGCCCTGCGCCAGCTCGCCAGCCACTTCTACACCCGGCGCGAGGCCGCTCAAGCCGAGGCGCTGGAGATCATCCCGTTCGGTGTCACAGAACTTATCGGGCCGTACCGGAAATGGGAGTTCTGATCCCCATGCGCGGCGCCAAGCCACACAGCATCGTTCCCGGATCTTCGCCCGTGCGCGGCGACCTCGATCCGCCCGATTGGCTGGGTGAGGACGCGCGCGCCGAATGGGACCGCGTGGCGCCGGTTCTGATCAATGAGCGGCGCACCCTCACCGTCGCCGACATCGCCAGCCTCGTGAACTACTGCGTTGCCGTCGGCCAGGCTGCCGAGGCCAGCCGGATCATCATGGCCGAGGGGATGACCTATGCCAGCAAAGGCGGGCCGAAGAAGCATCCGGCCGTGTCGATCCGTTCCGATGCGATGACGCAGGCGCGCCTGCTCGCTGGCGAGCTGGGGCTTACGCCCGTCTCCCGTTCCCGACCGGCCGCACGCGGCGCGGCGGATGACGGGCAAGACGACCTGTTCGGTATGGGTGACTGACCATGGCGCGCTCGACCTATCCCGAGTGGATTTTCGACGGCAGCGATATCCCCGATCCCATGGGGCGCGGCGAGCGGGCGGTCCGTTGGCTGGCCATGCTCAAGCATCCCAAGAGCACCTTGCCCGGCCGGCCCTTCCTGCTCGATCCCTGGCAGGAACGTATCGTGCGCCGCATTTATGGCCCGCGCCATCCGGACGGCACCCGCATCGTCAAGTCGGTTCCTCTTCTCCTGCCGAGGGGAAATCGCAAAACCTCGCTCGCTGCGGCCCTTGCTCTGCTTCACACCATCGGCCCCGAACGGGTGCCGGGTGGCGAGGTGATCTCGGCGGCGGCGGATCGCAAGCAGGCACGACTTGCCTATGCCGAGGCGTTGGGCATCGTCCGCACCGTGCCGCAGGCGGCGGCAAACACCCGCGTCGTCGACTATCGCAACCGGCTGATCTTTCCCCGTGACGGATCCTTCTATGAAGCGATCTCGGCCGATGCCGGGACACAGCACGGCCGGACGCCGGCCTTCGTGCTCGCCGACGAACTACATGCCTGGCCGAAGCGTGACCTGTGGGACGTGCTGCGCTCCGGCCTCGTGAAGCAGAAGGGCTCGCTGCTCGTCATCGCGACCACGGCAGGGCGAGGGCAGGAAAATATCGCCTGGGACATTATCGAGGATGCCCGGCGCGTGGCGCGGGGCGAGGTGGATGACCCGTCCATCTTGCCGATCCTGTTCGAAGCGGATCGGGATTGCGACTGGACGGATGAAGCCGTCTGGCACCGGGTGAACCCCGGCCTCGTGCATGGCTATCCCGATATCGAGGGCCTGCGGCAGCTTGCACGCGAGGGGCAGCGGCGCATCGGCGACCGGGAGGCGTTTCGCCAACTCAACCTCAATATCTGGCTCGATCACTCCGCCGATCCCTTCGTGGATATGGAGATCTATGACGAGGGCGCGGCGCCCGTGGATCTGGACGCGCTCGAGGGCGCGCCCTGTTGGCTGGGCGTCGACCTGTCGAGCAATCATGACCTGACCTGTGTGGTGGCGGCCTGGCGCGATGAGGCCGGCGGCTACATCGTCCACCCGTGGTTCTTCTGCCCCGAGGACAATCTGCGCCTCCGCGCGGATCGGGACGGCGTGCCCTATCCCACTTGGGCGGAGCAGGGCTTCATCATCCCGACGCCCGGCAATGTGGTGGACTTCCGCGCCGTTGAAGCGACGATCCGTGACCTATGCGAGCGGTTCGCGGTGCAGGAGATCGCTTTCGATCCGCACCTTGCCCGCAACATGCTCAACAGCCTGCTCGAGGATGGCCTGCCGGCCGTGGAGATGCGGCAGGGCTGGGTGACGATGGCACCGGCCGTGAAAGAGCTCGAGCGGGCGATTGTCGGCCATCAGCTCGCCCATGGCAGTCATCCGGTCCTGCGCTGGTGCTTCGACAACATCGCCGTCCACACCGACGGCGCCGGTAATCGCATGTTCCACAAAGGCAAGAGCCGGGACCGCATCGACGGCGCAGTGGCCTGCGCCATGGCGGTCGCCCGCGCGTCATCTGAGGCCGGAGCCAGTATTTACGAAAGCGACGAGTGGTCGCCCGAACTCATGGTCATGTGACGAGGACGGCATGAAAAGTCGTATGGACGTGCGAGGCCTTAAAGAGCTCGCGACTGGTCTTGATCAACTCAAGAAGTCGACACAGACGGGCGTGCTCACCCGCGTTCTGAAGAAGGCGGCGGCGCCGATTGAGAGTTCAGCGAAGCGCAATGCTCCTGTCGAGACCGGCGTGTTGCGCGACAGCATCGATACGGTTGTGGTTCGGCGAAATGCTGGCAAGGCCGCCTATGCGCAAGCCATGCGCGACGGAGCTTCCATGGATCAGGCCGGCGCAGCGGCACGGGCAGCGAACAAGGCGGCGGCGGGCAGAGGTGCCAGCGCGACCGTGCGCGTGAGAGCGACCGCACCTCACGCCATCTTCGCCGAATTCGGAACCATCAACGCCCCAGCGCAGCCGTTCCTAGGTCCGGCCCTTCGCGGGGGGCAGGCGACGGCGTTGGAGACGATCAAGGCCGACCTGGCCACCGAGATCACGAAAACCGCCGCGCGCGCCGCGGCACGGGCTGCAAAGAAGGGAACCAAGAAATGATCGAGAATACGCGGGAGGGGGCGCCGCTGCGCTTCACCTTCAACCGCTTGGTCGTGGTCGAAAGCCTGCTGGGCAAGACCCTGAAAGCGGTCATCGACGAGCTGGAATCGCCGAATGGTGTCAGCCTCACGACCCTGCGGGCGCTCTACGCTGTCGGCCATGCCGGCTCTCAGTTGGATATGTGGATGCGGATGCCGAGCATGGGCGGTGCGCCCCTCGGCGTCGATTTGTCAGCAGCTGGTAACGCGATCGAGGCGATCGGCACCACCGTGGCGACCCGAGATGTGGGCGCGGCGCTGGCGGCCCTCTTCGCCGAGATGGCGGAGTAAGCCCATGGCCAGCTCCGTTGGTGGCCTCTATGTCGACCTTGGTCTCAATGCAGCCCGCTTCAACGATGGGCTCAAGGCCGCCGGGGAGCGGCTGTCCAAGTTCGGCGCCACTGCCAAGGGCGTCAGTGGCGCCCTTCGCGGGGCGTTCGACGGCTTGACGCTTGGGCTCGGCGGCCTGAGTGCCGCCGGCCTGTTCGCCGGGGTCAAGGCAGCCGCCGCCGATCTGGCGCAGGTGGCTGCCGAGGCGCAGAAGGCGGGCGTGGGCGTCGAAACCTTTCAGGAACTGAGTTACGCGGCTCAGGGCGCGCTTGTCGGTATCGATGCCCTCACGGACGGCATGAAAGAGCTTCAGCTGCGCGCTGACGAATTCATCGTCACCGGCGCCGGGAGCGGCGCGGAGGCCTTCCAGCGCCTCGGCTACACGGCCGACGAGCTGAAGGAGAAGCTCGCGGATCCTGCGGCGCTTTTTGAGGAAATCATCGGCAAGCTGGGGCGCCTCGATAAAGCGGCACAGATCCGCATCGCTGACGAGCTGTTCGGCGGCACGGGTGGCGAGCAGTTCGTCCGGTTGCTGGATCAGGGCAACGGCTATATCGCCAAGATGCGGCAGGAGGCCCGCGATACGGGCAACGTGCTTAGCGACGAGCTGGTGCAGCGGGCTATCGAGATAGACCGCGCTTTCGCGAAGCTCTCGACCACGGTCGGCTCAAACCTCAAGGGTGCGCTGGTCGGGGCGGTGGCGCTGATGCGCGACTTTACCGACCTGCTCAACCGGACCGAGACTCAGAGTGCCGACACGCTGAAGCGCCGGATCGATCTCATTGACGCGGCCGTGGCGAACGCCCGCAAGAGCAGCCTGGCCTTCATGGCGATCGGCGGTGACGCTGGCATTGCCTCGCGCCTCGCCGAGCGGGACCAGCTTCAGGGACAGCTCGATAGCCGACCGGCAACGTCGGTGACGGTGAACAACCCGGCCGGGGGGCTTGGTGACCTGTCGAAGATTGAGACTGCGAGCACCAAGAAGGCGGAGCAGATCGCCGATTCCTATCGGCAGATCGTTTCGGCCGCCGAGCAGCGAGATCACACAGATGGGTGTTGAGCAGCAGGCGCTGGGGCTCACCACGGCCGAAGCCGAGCGGCTGCGGGTGCAGCAGGATCTTCTGAACGAAGCCCAGCGCGCCGGCATCACGCTCACTGCAGAGCAAGCAGCCAAGCTGAGCGAGATCGCCGAGCGTTCGGGAGCGGCGGCTGCCGCTCTCGATGGCGCTGCCAAGGCGCAGGCGACCGTCATCGATCGGCTCGATGAAGTTCGGGGTACGTCCTATGACGCGCTCTCCGGCTTCGTCGACGACATCCGCGCCGGTGTCGATGCGTCGGATGCCCTCGCCAGCGCGCTGGATACGGTCCTTGACCGCCTGATCGACATCGCCCTGCAGAATTCGCTTACGGGGCTCCTTGGGGCGTCCGGCACCACTGGAGGCGGGGTTCTTAGTTCGCTGCTCGGCAGCATCGGCCTTGGTGGCGGGGGCTTCGCTGACGGCGGCACGACCGGGCCGTCGAGCTTCATCATCACGGAGAGACTGTCATGAGCGCGATGCTCGCCATCGTCCAGCACCGCCGCGTTCTCGTGATGGCCGATGCTGCGATCTACGATCCCGCTACGGGCATTCTGTCTGCCCTCACGCACAAGATCGTGCCCATACCTCACACGAACGCTGTCTTCGCAAGCCGTGGCGCGGCAGGCTGCTTCAACCATTTCTTCAGGGCGTGTCTGGATGTGACGGCGTCAGCCGGCTTCGGCACATTCGACGCATTTCGGCGCGCATCCGATGAGGTATGGGCTGTCTTTGAGGCAGGCCTGCCGGCCGGCATGGGAGGTGAGATCATCGTTGCCGGGTGGTCGGAACAGTACGATGCGGGCCAGGTGCTCTATCGCAGCACCCGGCAGATCCACGAGGGGTTGCCGGTTGGAAATTGGTTCCTGCTCGGTGATCGCTCCGCATTTGGCGTCAGCCTCGACGACGTCCCGCCGGCGGATCACTTCGATCCCATGGTGCACGGCATCCCCGCTTTCGAGGCGTCCCGCCGCCTCGAGGTTGACCTGGCTTGCGGCGAGGGCGAGGCGTTCATGGGGCATGCCGTCGGCGGTTGGGTTTCCAGCGTGATCGTGGAGCCGGGCTTCGTCTCGGCCGGCAAGATCATTCACCGTTGGCCGGACATTGTGGGTGAGCGGATCGATCCGGAACGGGCGCTGACAAGCTGGGGCCCCGCATCGTGTGGCCTTGCTTGCGGAAGCGCGGTGTCCTGATGGCCCGGAACGCGCGCGTTGAACTGGAATGGGCTGGCGGGCTGCACAGCTTCCGCCTGGGGTGGGCCGAGCTGATGCTGCACGAGGTGCGGCAGTAGCGGACGCGTCCTGGGGTTCCCCAGATTTGGGGACACCCAATGTTCTCCGACACGCCATTGGTTGTAGCTAGATTTCTACACGTGCAAGTGTGATTTGCTTTACATGCTACTCAAGCAGTATTCGATGTAAGCGTCGAGGCTATCGACGGTCCGATCATTCGGTATATCAACGCGACCATCAGGAAGTATAATTCCATACCGGCCGCTTGCGTCGCCATCAGATGCAATCGGTATGGGTGGGCTTGATTTATAGTATTTGAAAGCGATAACCGGCATTACCCAAACGCAGTCTTTGCCGACGCAGTCTTTACCTCCAATGAAATTGACTATCTTGAAATCCTCATTGCAAGGAATGATATCAAATATTTCTTCATCCAGCGCAAAATTTTCGTTTATTTCAAATTCGGATTTCTTGCCGTCGATAAAATCGATCTGAATATACCGCTTTGTGCCTGCGCTATATGTTGTTAGCGTCTTTACGTTATTGAGGTTTATGTGCGTATTTGCAATTTCGATGAACATGGATCCTCTCAGTTGGGCTGCATGTGGCCATTGTAGCGAAATGGTCCCGCTTGGGACCATTAACATGGTGCCGGCGAAGGATGTCTCCTCTCCTGCGATTATCATGCGGATATCGTAACGCTTCCCTCCCTTCAGTCTGTGGTTCCCTCCTGAGGGGTGAGTAGAGGGCAAACGCTAGGTGAACCCCTGCACAAAATTCAGCAGGGCTAGCCTAGACCGCCGCAGGCGCACCGCCCACGAATCGCGTGAGGAAGGCTTCCGCCTGCTCAAGTGTGGCGTCGTAAGGCTGATGGAAGCAACCTAGCGCGACCGAGTTGGTGTAGTTCTCAATCACCATGTATCCCGCGCCATAGAAGCTTTTCGACCAGTGGCGGGAGGGTGTCTTCTCCAGTCGGTGGTTGTGCCTAGCGAGGTGGCGGCGGAGCTTGTTTTCACGAACCTTCAGCGAGGACATAGCGCATCGTTTCCCAATGGGATGGCTGACCGATGCGTTGCCAGCTCAAGGGCGGGTGTCAGTGAGTCCGCCGGGCTGGTGCCTCCGCTGCGGTGGGTTCGCAGCATCATGGGCACCAAGATAATGCACCGCCAGGCGCTGCATTCAAGCGCCTTCTTTAGCCTCACCCGCAGCCCCACCTGCTCGTCGCGCTCCAGCGCGGTCAGTTCGGCATATCAACCGGTCGGGATGCCTGCGCAAAATTGCGCAGGTGTAAATCGAACCCGCCGAGTTCCGGCGGTCGAATTTCCGACCGTTCAAAAACAAGGACTTAACCGGTTGGAAGGGCCTATGAAGGCTAATCGGGGCCGGACGTGGTTGTGTAGCAAGCGCGCATCCGGCCCCATCAGACTCGTGGCTTGTTCGCATAGCCCAGCCTGATCAGCCGACGGTAGCAGGCCCTGACCTCGATTACATCGGATCAGTTGCCCTCTCCCTTACCAAGGGAGTGCTCTACCTCGGACTTCCAGTCCTTCCGCAGGCGGACGCCAGGCCCCTCCCCGTTCTCTGCGACGAAGATGACGCCAGCGGCCTCGAAAGCCTGCCGTAGTGCGGAGAGCGTCGGCCCGTGCGCCCCAGCGCCAGCCTCAATGCGTGTGATCGTGTTCCGGTGGACGCCGGATTGCTCTGCAAGATCGCGGACAGACCATTGCAGAGCAGCGCGAGCCATCCGAATTTGGGCGCTTGTCACCATATTGTTCCTGTGACATATAATGTGCATCGAACACCAAATGGTGCCTCTGGCACATTATCATAGGAGCACGCGCATGGGCACCCATGTTCGCGAACACCCGAACTCTGTCCGGCGTTTCGAGCTGATCGAGACGACGGCTCTCCGGCGCCGGATGGAGCGGGCTGTGGAAGCGCTGCTCGCCGCGCTCGACGACATGGACGGTGATCCGGACATCGAAGAGGACGATCCACCGGAGGACGGTCACGACGCCGAGGACAACCGTGACGACCTTGAGCCGGACGCGGACGGGGAGCCGGCCGTCGGATGGGTCACCAATGAGCAAGGCTCGTTCTACCGAGGGGAGAGGATCTGATGAGTCTCGCAGCTCTTAAGGAAGGTGCGCAGTCAGAGTTGCGCATTGCCAGCCACATCATCAGGGCGGCCATGCTCCTCGCGGACGACATGGTGCCGAACACCGACCAGAGCGACGCCTTGGCGGCCTTGTTTGCCAACGTGGATCGTCACGTCAAAAGCGCGATGGATCGCCTGGACGAGATGAAGGCTGAGGAGGTCGGACATGACGCGGCGTGAGATCGTGCAGGGCGCTGTGATGGCGATGGCGTTGACCTCTGGCGTGGCGGCCTGTGCGCCGGTTCGTGTGATGGCTCTGGCCATTCCCAAGCCGAGCCTCGCGGGCCGGCATGGTGACGACGCCATCGACGCGCATGTGGCGGAGTTCATCCACTGTGTTCGGCGGCACGGCGCGGTGATCCGCCTGGGGTCCGGCCGCACAAAGGTTGGCCTCCGTGAGGGCGATGGTGGCAACTGCGACATGGATCCGGTTCTGGAGGCCTATGTCGACCTTATGATGCTTCCGGGTGCGCGCGAGCGGCTCGTCGCAGTGTGCGAGCGGCTGGTGGAAGACGGGGGCGGAAACTTCGTTGAACGGGCGTGGCCAGCGCAGGCGAGGCGGTACGTTGGCGAGTGGGCTGTGCCGCTGCCGGCGTAAAGGCCCATTCTGCGTAAAAATCACTAACTTGCAGCGCGTCGCTTTCTGTGGTTTAAACACAATCACGGAGGCCGAAATGGCAAAACTTCCCGCTTTGGTGGACGCACTGGCGCAGCATGATCCGCGTGGGCTCGCTGCGGTGAACCATTACGCGCGCATCGTACGGGAGGCTGGCTTTCTTCCGACAACGAAACGGGGAAACGGCGCTTCTGACATGGGCGAGCGCGAGGTGGTGAACCTCCTGCTCGGTCTGGCGGAAGTCACCAATGCGCAAAAAGCCCCGAGAGCAATCAAAGTCTTGCGCGATGCCAAGTTGGTCGGGCCGCTGCCTGATCATCCGGACCCTATCGAACGACTGGCAGGCTTCGAATTGGAGGGGCATCTGGAAAGCCTCGGAGATTTCCTCGAGTGCCTTGTTCGCAACGTGAGCGATGGTGGATACGTACTGGCCTCTGAAGATGCAAGACAGGTTTTTTTGCTGTCAGAGATTATCCTGAAAGCTCCCGATTATTGGGATGGGCATGCCATCGTAAGGTTCAATGCAGGTCATAAAGACGAACTTTCGTTGACGTTCTATGGGTTGACTGATGAGGCCAACAGCTTAGGTCAAGCCGACGAGGATCCGGCGGATATATTTTCTAGCTTGAACGAAGAATCTGAAGTTCAAAAAACACAATTTGGCCTGTCCTTCACGGTTCGCATAGGTGCTGAGGTTGTCAGCGATTTGGCGCGGTGCCTGCGCGCGCAAAGGAAAATTGCTCCGCGCCGTCGCTCCTCGCCCCAGGAGATCACGTCATGAGCGGACGTGCCGGCGACTATATTCGCGGCACCAAGGCCATCGCTCACGAGCTGGGTGTTTCGCGTGCGACGTTCTTCCGTCTGCGGGCCCAAGGGCAAGTGCCGGGCCTTTCGAAGGTTGGCACCGGCGGTAAGACCAGCCCGGTGGTGATGGACCGCAAGTCGCTCCAGCGGCTGCGTGACGAAAAGGAGAAGTGACGCGTGAACGCTCGTTCTCTTCGTGAGCAGACATTGCCGCGCTTTGCTCTGCGCCGTGACGAGGCGGCCGCGAGCCTGAGTGTTTCCGCATCAACCTTCGACACGTGGGTGGCGGAAGGAAAGATGCCGCCGGGCCACAAGATCGGTGCCCTCGTGCTTTGGGACACTCAGGAAATCCGCGACCACTGGCTGGCGCTCCGCGACGCACCCCTGATGAGCAATCCGTTGGACGGCCGCGTGCTCTGATGGCGGATGTCGAGCTGCGCTATCTCTGCCGCGACAAGGACAAGCGCGGCAATGTGCGCTGGTATGTGCGCATGCCCGGCCGCAAGAAGGTGCGTATCCGGGCCGCGCTCAACGAAGACGGCTCGCTCTCTGACGCCTTCGTGACGGCATACTTCCGCGCCCTGCGCGGCGTTCCTGAGGATGGCCGGCCAAAGCTGGAGCGGGTGCCCGATGGCAGCTTTCAGTGGGCATTGAACCGCTATTATGCGTCGCCGCTCTTCAAGGGGCATGAACCCGCGACGCAGCGCGACAAGCGCAGCGTGCTGGATCGGTACGCCATCAACGCCGGACCACTGCCGCTGGCCGCGTTCCGCCGTACCGATATCGAGAAGAGCCAGTACAAGCGGCGTGACACGCCTGGCGCAGCCGATAAGCTGGTCAAATACCTCAACTCGTTTTTCGCTTGGTGCGTGGCGGAGGGGTTGATTAGCGTCAATCCCGCGCGTGGGATTAAGAAGATCAACACCTCGAGCGAGGGGTTCCACGCCTGGACGGTTGATGAAGTGCGCATATTCGAGATCGCGCACCCGATCGGCAGCATGGCACGGCTTGCGCTGGCGCTTCTACTCCACACAGGCGGGCGGCGCGGCGACATCTATGCGCTTGGGCCGCAGCATGTCGACGGCGGTTATTTCGCCTTCACGCAGGAGAAGAACCGCAACCGGCGCCCTGTCCGTATCGAGATCCCCGTGCGCGCCGAACTGCGCAAGATCATTGCCGCCACGCCTATCGGCGAGCGGTCCTTCGTCGTGTCGGCACATGGCAAGCCGTACACGAAGGAGAGCTTCGGCAACCGCTTCCGTGACTGGTGCAATGAGGCTGGCCTGCCGCATTGCTCTGCCCATGGCGTCCGTAAGGCGGCGGCGACAATCCTCGCAGAGAGTGGAGCAACCGCGTCCGAGCTGTGCGCCGTGTTCGGCTGGTCGAAGCTGGAGACGGCCGAAATCTATGTTCGCAAGGCGCAGCGCAAGCTGATGGCAGCGAACGCCTTCGCCCGTCTCGACGCTGCGTCGGCCCGTCCAATTGTCCCACTTTCCCCCGTCTCGCCCGCCAGTGGGACGAAAAGAGAGAAAAACGATGGAAAATCAAAGCCGCTCGGAAAAGCTGGTGGGCCCGGTAGGACTCGAACCTACAACCAGACCGTTATGAGCGGTCGGCTCTAACCATTGAGCTACAGGCCCCGGCGCCCGGTCAGGCGCGGCGGCACGTTAGCAAAGGCGCTCTGCCGCGCCAACCGAATGCACGGCGCGGTCCACATGGTCCCGAATATTCGCGCCGATAGGGCGGCGTGGTCGCGAGGACCGGTCACCTGTCCTCGGCCTTCCGTTCGGGAGTAGAAGCCCGTGGACGTATCCTTCGCAATGCTCGCGCTCTACCTGTCGTTCGGTCACGCCGTCATGGCCGGCACGGCGGCGGCGCCCTATAAGGGTGGCGGTGCCGCCTGCGCGGCGCGTTTCATGGGGCTGCCGACATGACCACACTTCCCGCCTCCGCCCTGCGCCGGATCGGCGCCGCCTTTCTCCTCGCCATGATGGCGCTCGGTCTCGCCGGCTGCGGCGTCAACACCATTCCGACCGAGGAAGAGCGGGCCAAGGCCGCCTGGAGCGAGGTGCTCAACCAGTATCAGCGCCGCTCCGACCTGATCCCGAACCTTGTGGAGACGGTGAAGGGCTATGCGCAGCAGGAGAAGGACGTGCTCACCCAGGTGACGCAGGCGCGCGCCAACGCCACCTCCATCAAGGTGGACGCGGACACGATTACCGATCCCGCCAAGTTCCAGCAGTTCCAGAGCGCGCAGGGCCAGCTCTCCAGCGCGCTCGGGCGGTTGATCGCGGTGGCCGAGGCTTATCCTGACCTGAAATCCAACCAGAACTTCCTTGCCTTGCAGGCACAGATCGAGGGCACCGAGAACCGCATCGCCGTCGCGCGGCGCGACTATATCGAGGCGGTCCGGGTCTATAACACCGAGCTGCGCACCTTCCCCGGCGTGCTCTGGGCGAACACGCTCTACCGCGGCAACAAGCCGATGGAGACCTTCACCGTCTCGCAGGAACAGATGCAGGTGCCGAAGGTGAAGTTCAATTGAACGCCGAGGGCTGACGCCGATGGCCCGTTCCTTCCAGTTCCGATTTCCCGTTCTGCTGCTGGTCGCCCTGGTGGCGCTGGGTGGGCTCGTCGCTTCGGCACGCGCCGAGCTGAGCTTTCCCGCGTTGAGCGGCCGCGTGGTCGATGCGGCCGGCATTCTCGATGCGGCGACACGGGCGCGGCTCGACGGGGAACTGGCGGCGCAGCAGGAAAAGACGACCGACCAGCTTGTCGTCGCGACGGTGCCCTCGCTTGAGGGCACTTCGGTGGAAGATTACGCCAACCGCCTGTTCCGCCACTGGAAGATTGGGCAGGCCGACAAGGACAATGGCGTGCTGCTGCTCGTGGCGCCCAATGAGCGCAAGGTGCGTATCGAGGTCGGCTATGGCCTGGAGGGTGTGCTGCCGGATGCGGTGGCTAGCACCATCATCAGCACCACCATCCTGCCCGCCTTCCGCTCGGGCGATTTTGCCGGCGGTATCAGCCGCGGCGTGGCTGCGATCCTCGAAATCCTCAATCTCGATCCCGCCGAGGCTGAGGCGCGGGCACGGGAGGCAGCCGAGCCGGCGCTGTCGGCCGAGGACTGGCTCAACATCCTCATCGTGCTGGTCATGGTTGGGTTCTTCCTGTTCGTGATGATCCGCCAGATCCGTTCGGGCGGCGTTCGTGGTCGTCGGCGCGGCGTGGCGGCGGGCGCGGCGAGCGGCTGGGAATGGAACCGCCGCTCAGGCGGTGGCGGCGGCTGGTCGAGCGGCGGTGGCGGTTTTTCCGGGGGAGGGGGCTCCTCCGGTGGTGGCGGGGCGTCGGGGAGCTGGTGATGGCGGCGGAGGAGGACGCGTTGCTGAGCGTCGAAGATCAGTCCCGCATCGCCGACGCCGTGGCGCGGGCAGAGAGGGGCACGGCGGGCGAGATTCGCGTTGTTCTGTCGACGCGCCCGCTCATCGACCATGCGACCCATGCGCTGCTCTGGGCGGCGGTGATCGCGCTGCTGGCGCCCTGGCCGCTTGCCTTCCTGCTGCCGCTCGACGTGGCCAAATTATTGGCAGTTCAGGGTATTTTCTTTCTGGTTCTGGGGGCACTACTCGCGCTGACGCCGCTCGGCCGGCGCTGCGTGCCAGCGGCTTTGGAGCGCGCCGCTGCCCGCCATGCGGCACTCGATCATTTTCTGAGCTTCGGCATCCATCAAACCCGCCATCGTACGGGGGTTTTGATCCTTATCGCTCTGCCGGAGCATCGGGTTGAAGTGGTGGCCGATGAGGCCATTCACGCCAAGGTGGGGACCGCCGCTTGGGAGGATGTGTGCGCCCGCGTGCTCGTCGGCGCGCGCGAGGGGCGGCTGGTCGACGGCATCGAGGCGGGCGTGGCGGAAGCCGGGCGGCTGCTCGCCCTGCACATTCCGCCGGCGCCGGGCGACACGGACGAGCTGCCGAACCGGCCTCTGGTCGTGTAAGGCGGCGCGACGCGCTTCGTGCGAGAAAATCTTGCGCGGCCGGGAGGCTCGGCGCATAAGCCCGGCCAAGAAGATTGGAGGAATTCCATGCCCGCCTATCGCTCCCGTACCACCACCCATGGCCGCAACATGGCCGGCGCGCGCGGCCTCTGGCGCGCCACCGGCATGAAGGACAGCGACTTCGGCAAGCCGATCATCGCGGTGGTGAACTCCTTCACCCAGTTCGTGCCCGGCCATGTCCACCTGAAAGACCTCGGTCAGATGGTGGCGCGTGAGATCGAAGCGGCGGGCGGTGTGGCCAAGGAGTTCAACACCATCGCGGTCGATGACGGCATCGCCATGGGCCATGACGGCATGCTTTATTCGCTGCCCTCGCGCGAGCTGATCGCCGACAGCGTGGAGTACATGGTCAACGCCCATTGCGCCGACGCCATGGTCTGCATCTCCAATTGCGACAAGATCACCCCGGGCATGCTGATGGCGTCGCTGCGCCTCAACATCCCGACCGTCTTCGTCTCTGGCGGGCCGATGGAAGCCGGCAAGGTGGTGCTCGGCGGCAAGACCAAGGCGCTCGACCTGGTCGACGCCATGGTGGCGGCGGCCGACGACCGCATCTCGGACGAGGATGTGAAGGCGATCGAGCGGTCGGCCTGCCCGACCTGCGGTTCCTGCTCGGGCATGTTCACCGCCAATTCGATGAACTGCCTGACCGAGGCGCTTGGCCTGTCGCTGCCGGGCAATGGCTCGACACTCGCCACCCATGCCGACCGCAAGCGTCTGTTCGTCGAGGCCGGCCATCTCGTGGTCGATCTCGCCCGCCGCTATTACGAGCAGGACGATGCCGGCGTGCTGCCGCGCTCCATCGCCTCCTTCGCCGCCTTCGAGAACGCGATGACGCTCGACATCGCCATGGGCGGCTCGACCAACACGGTTCTGCACCTGCTCGCCGCCGCCCATGAGGGCGAGGTGCCCTTCACCATGACCGACATCGACCGGCTGTCGCGGCGCGTGCCGGTGCTGTGCAAGGTCGCGCCCGCGATCGCCGATGTGCATATGGAAGACGTCCATCGCGCCGGCGGCATCATGGGCATTCTCGGCGAACTGGACCGGGCCGGGCTGCTCGACACCTCGGTCGGCTCCGTCCATGCCCCGACGCTCGGCGCCGCGCTGGAGCATTGGGACGTCAAGCGCACCAGCAGCGCCGCCGTGCATGACTTCTTCCGCGCCGCGCCGGGCGGCGTGCCGACGCAGGTCGCCTTCTCCCAGTCGGAGCGCTACGACGAGGTCGACACTGACCGCGAGACCGGCGTGATCCGCAGCGCCGCGCACGCCTTCTCCAAGGATGGCGGCCTCGCCGTGCTGTTCGGCAACCTCGCCGAGGATGGCTGCATCGTGAAGACGGCGGGCGTGGATGAGAGCATCCTCGCCTTCACCGGCACGGCCCGCGTGTTCGAGAGCCAGGATGATGCCGTCTCAGCCATTCTCGGCAACCGGGTGAAGCCGGGCGAGATTGTGCTGATCCGCTATGAGGGGCCGCGCGGCGGGCCGGGCATGCAGGAAATGCTCTACCCGACCAGCTATCTGAAGTCGAAAGGCCTCGGCAAGCAGTGCGCGCTCATCACCGACGGGCGGTTCTCCGGCGGCTCCTCGGGCCTGTCCATCGGCCATGTCTCGCCGGAAGCGGCCGAGGGCGGCACGATCGGCCTCGTCCATGAGGGCGACACGATCGAGATCGACATTCCCAACCGCCGCATCCATCTGGCGGTGACGGATGAGGAACTTGCGGCCCGCCGTGCCGCGCAGGAGGCGAAGGGCTGGACGCCCGCCGCGCCGCGCAAGCGCAATGTGACGACGGCGCTCAAGGCCTATGCCGCCTTCGCCACCAGCGCCGCCAAGGGCGCGGTGCGCCAGCTTCCGTGATACGGACCTGATCCCTGCCGGGCGGGGCTGGAAAGCCCCGCCCGTTCCTTCCGGCTGTGAAGCCTTCCCCCGACCGTAGAGGCGACCATGGCCGGCGATGATGATGACTATGTCTATGACGAGGCTACCGGCGAGTGGCGCCCGGCTTCCGAGCTAAAGGCGGCCGCCGCTGCGGCGCGCGAGGTGCGGGACGCCTCGGGCAACCTGCTGGCCGATGGCGATTCGGTGGTCCTCATCAAGGATCTGAAGGTGAAGGGCGCCGGGCAGACCCTGAAGCAGGGCACGGTCATCAAGACCATCCGCCTGACCGACAATCCCGAAGAGATCGATTGCCGCCACGAGGCGATCAAGCGGCTGGTGCTGCGCACCGAGTTCGTCCGCAAGCGCGGCTGAACGGCAGCGTGGACCTTGCCTTGCGTCTCACCTGACGCGCGCGAGGTCGATATTGACCCGCGGGTTTTCCCCCGATTACCTCCCGCTGCGTGCACCCCCTCCACCAAAGGGGAGTTGCGCGCACGCCATGCTCTGGCTCAGATGGCGCGTCCCGACAGGTGGAGCGACCATGGCCAATTACGTCAAGATCAGCGGCTTTCTCGGTGCCTGCGTCACCGGGGTCGCGCATTTCCTCACCGATCTGCGCCGCGCGCCGGCGCTGGAGGAAACCGCCGGCTATGGCGACGCGCCCAACCTGCCCAAGCCGAAGCCCACGCTCATTCCCATCATGAAGATCGCCCCGGCGGTCGGCTGGCCCAAGGGCCGCACGCCGCGCCCGGCGCCGGGCTTCACGGTGAAGGCCTTCGCCGAGAATTTCGAGCATCCGCGCTGGGTCTATGAACTGCCCAATGGCGATATTCTGGTGGCCGAAACCGCCGCGCCGCCGACGCCCAAGAACCTGTTCAGCCTGCGCTGGTGGGCCATGGGCTTCGTGCTGGTGCGCGCGGGCTCCGGCGTGGCGAGCGCGAACCGCATCACCTTGCTGCGCGATGCTGACGGGGATGGTGTGGCGGAGATCCGCACGCCTTTCCTCGAGAATCTCACCTCGCCCTTCGGCATGGTGCTGATCGGCGATCAGTTCTATGTCGCCAATGCCGACAGTGTGGTGCGCTTCCCCTATGAGCCCGGCGCGACGCGCATCACCGCCGCGCCGGTGAAGATCTGCGATCTGCCGACGGGACGTAACCACCACTGGACCAAGAGCATGGTCGCCAACAAGGCGGGCACCAAGCTCTATGTCGGTGTCGGCTCCAACTCCAATGTCGGCGAGTTCGGTATGCATGAGGAGGAGAACCGCGCGGCCATCCTCGAAGTGGACATCGCCACCGGATCGGTGCGCATCTTCGCGGGCGGCCTGCGCAACCCCGTCGGCATGGACTGGAACCCGGTGACGGGCGAACTCTGGACCAGCGTGAACGAGCGCGACGAGATCGGCGACGATCTGGTGCCCGACTACATGACCTCGGTGAAGGACGGCGCCTTCTATGGCTGGCCCTACAGCTATTGGGGGCAGATCGTCGATGAGCGGGTGACGCCGCAGCGGCCGGATCTGGTCGCCAAGGCACTGAAGCCGGACTACGCGCTGGGCTGCCACACCGCCTCGCTGGGCCTTACCTTCGTCGATGATGACCGCTTCGGCGTGCGCTTCCGCAATGGCGTGTTCATCGGCCAGCATGGGTCGTGGAACCGCAACCCGCCCTCGGGCTACCGGGTGATCTTCGTGCCTTTCGCGGATGGCAAGCCGGCGGGTCCGCCGGAAGAGATCCTCGGCGACTTCCGCGTGGACGGGAAGGCGCTCGGCCGGCCGGTCGGCGTGCTGGTCGACAAACGCGGCGGGCTCTTGGTGGTCGACGATGTCGGCGACTGCATCTGGCGGGTGACCCCGGCCTGAGGCCATGCAAAAAGTGACGCCGGCCCCCGGTCGAACCGGGTGCCGGCGCAAGTGATGCCTGAACCGCAGGGGGGCGGCGGTTGAGGCGGCCGCGGCGGGAGGATGCCGCGGAAGTCAGGAGAGACAGGACCGCCATGAAGGGGAGGGCGGTCGGTCCGGTAGGAAAGCGTCGCGCCCCTCGATGATGGCGCGAGCCTTACTCACTTGCCGCTGCAGGGCTTGTAGCCGGCGGCGATCAGCTCGCCGCGGGAGAAGACCACCCAGTCGCGGGACTGCGGCGCGAAGGCGGCACGCGCCTTCTCACGCGCCCAGCTCGGCAGCGAGGCGTAGTTGGCGCGGGTCTGCGAGTCGGCGAGCGCCCAAGCGGCCTTGTCACCGCGCAGACCGTCCACCGGACGGGTGGCGTGGAGCGCGATCTCGGCCGAACGACCGATGCAGACCTGATTCTTGGGCAGCGAGAGCACGACGAGGCCGCAGCCCGATTCGCACACGCCGGTCAGCTCGACCTGACGCTTCCCGATGGACGAACGCAGCTGCATGCTGTCGAGCTCGGTGCCGCCCTTGTGATGCCAGATCTCCAGGGCGCCGGCCTGGCTGGCCTGATTGAAAACCTGGTTGCCGTTGGAGCGCTGGGGAATCATGTTCCAGTCACCCCAGCTGGCGCCGCCGTAATACTGGGCGGACGCCGGAAGAGCCATGCCAAGGCTCAGGAGGAGAGCGATGATGATGTGCTTCATGATAGATGTGTAGTCCCGTTGCCTACGTGGAGTTGCGTTCAAATTGGAAGTAATTGTTCCGACCGAGGCTAGGATTGCGGTTTGCCCCGCGGCGTTGGCCGCGTTTCGGCTTGCCGCGACTACCGATATGCCTGGCCTAACTTGTGTGAACCTGTCGTAGCGGAGGGCATGCGACATGGGTCGGTTGGCGCAGGCGCCATCCGCTGTCCCGTCGATCTGTCGCTGAAGGGGGAGCGTGCGTGGCCGGCCCCCCGGTCCCACGCTGCGCCATTCTCCCCGTATGGCTCCCCGTCGGGCCGCATCCCCGCGCGGAGCATCAGAATTATTTGGTCAATACATCAGTGCATTTTATGCACCGAACAGATGTCAGCGGTGTGCTTCGGGTTCCGAAGCTACGTAGTTCACCGCGTGGCGAACGTTTGGCATCAGCATGGTCATGTCATTGTGGATGATGGTCATGTCCAGGCTGATCCGCTCCAGGGCCAATACATGCGATCTCCTGATAGGCCGTCGTCCCATCTCGAGTTCTATGAGTGCCCGCCGCCCCAATCCCAAGCGCCGTGCAAGTTCCTCCTGTGTCAGTTGCCATTTGTGTCTGAGGATGACGAGTTCATCTGCTTTCATGGCGCTATCGTGTCTGTGTTGAAACATCACGTTGGGTATCGTTTTCGAGATAAACTATCCGAGTCTTAAGTTCGGCTATCTCGTCATACAGGTTCAAAATTCTTGAGCCGGCCGAGAAGCCGCCAATAAAGAAACCAATAAATGATCCAATGCAGAAGGCAAGAAGTATATAATACATCTCCATCTTGCATTCCTTTGCTTAATTGCCGATTTATTCGTTTATGGCTAGTTCATGTTGTAAATGAATATCGCAGATGACTCTAAGAGTCACAAACATATTTCGATTCTTATTATATCGATCAGATTTTTTTGGTATCTCTGGTTGTGACGGTCTTTGTCCTTGCAATTTCGAATATCGCTGTCCCGTCGTCACGGCGGATAATCCGAGGGTGTTTTTTTAATGCCAGACTGCCGTTCGGTAGATTTGCTATCCGTAGCTACGCAGGGGAATGCTGCGGTGCCCCGACCTCGAACATGTTCTTGGAGGGAGCCCTCGCCGGGCTGCGTGCGATTTTGAAAAATCTTGCGAGACATTTCGCCTGAAACGCTGCGGGCCGGTCGTCGCTGCTGGGAAAGTGCTCACCCACCCCGTTCTCGCGCAGGTCTGCCGTAATGGCGCCGCCTTCGCGCGGTGCAGTCGCGCTGCCGCTCGGTCATGGTGAGCGGCGGCTTCCGTGAGGGTCTTCTATGCGTCTGTCCCGCGCTCCGCTCTGCGCCGTCGCGCTGCTCGCCGGTCTCCTGCCGGCCATCGCGCAGGAAATGCCGTCGACGCCGCGCCGTCCGGTCCTGACCGTCACCGGCGAGGGCGTCTCGCGCGCGGTCCCGGACATGGCGAGCTTTTCCAGCGGTGTGGTGAGCGAGGCGAAGACCGCGCGCGAGGCGCTGGATGCCAACACGCGCGCTGTCGCCGCGATGGTCGCCGCCATCAAGGAGACTGGCATTGAGGCACGCGACATCGCCACCTCCGGCTTCTCGGTGCAGCCGCGTTACGCGCCGCCGAAGAAGGACAGCCCGGATGCGCCGCAGATCAACGGCTATGAGGTGCGCAACACCGTGACGGTGCGCGTGCGCGACCTTGCCCGCCTCGGCGACCTGCTCGACAAGGTGGTGACCAGCGGTGCCAACCAGATTGGTGGCATCTCCTTCGACATCGCCGAGCCCGCCAAGCTGGAGGACGCCGCGCGCGTGGCAGCGGTGAAGGAGGCGCGCCAGCAGGCCGACGCCATTGCCGAGGCGGCCGGGGTGCGGCTGGTACGCGTGCTGTCGATCACCAGCAACGGCACCAGCGCCCCGCCCATGCCGCGCCTGATGGCGGCGCCGGCGATGATGAAGGCGGAGGCCGTGCCGGTCGAGGCGGGCGAAAGTGAGATCCGCGCGAGCGTGAACGTGACCTACGAGATCGAGCCACGCTGAGCACGCAGACGGCCGGGATGGACTCCGCTCAGGTGCTGGCGCGCGGCGGCATCAGCAGCCGCAGCGCAGCGGGATTTATCTTGTAGTTGAGCGGCATCGTCTCGCGGTCCAGCTCCCCGTCGGTGGAGACCCAGGAGCGCGAGCGGTTGTGACGGGTGACGGTAATGGCGCGGCCGGACAGGCTGACGATGCCGGGATTGTCGCGCCAATTGTCCGTCACCATGTCGGCGCCCGCCTTGAGCAGGGCGAGGGCGCCGCGATCCTCGGCGATGTGGATTTCCAGCAGCCCCTCGTCCAGCCGCGCCCGGCGCCAGCCCGGCCCGGTGAAGCGGTTCACCGAGACCAGAGCCGCAAACGCACTGTAGCTGTGGCTCGTGCCGTCGATGGTGATGTCGAGCTCCATGCGGCCAGAGCGGCGAATGGCATAGAATGCCGCCAGCGCCACCGCGAAGAAGCGCCAGAGCTTCAGCTTGCGGGCCGCCTCGCGCGCCCGCGCCATCTGGCTGAAGAAACCCATGCCGGAGATGGTGTGGAACAGCTTGCCGTTGAGCGTGGCGAGATCCACCGTGGCGGGCTGCGCCTCGTCGAGCGCGGCGAGGGCCGCATCCAGCTCCATCGGCATGCCGATGTCATGGGCCAGGAGGTTGAGCGTGCCGAGCGGCAGGATGCCGAGCGTCTTGTCCGAGCCATCGAGGCTGGTGACAGCGAGACTCACGCTGCCATCGCCCCCGCCGACGATCACCGTGTCATGCGCGCCCCGGCCGGACTGGCGGATGGCGCGCAGCAGGTTCTTGCCGCTGAGCAGGTGGACGTCGAGCGTGCGGCCCTCCTTGCCGAGTTCCCGTTCGACGAGCTTGCGTACCTCCTCGCCGCCCCGGTCGAGCAGCGTCCCCGCCCGCGCGTTCAGCAGAACCAGAACGTGATTTAGCGTGTGGGCCACCGGGGCGGGGTCGGCGTCGATCACGCGGGCGGTGGGCGGCATGTTCGGGGTTCCGGCGGTGAGATAAGGGACGACACTTATATGGAGCGGATTGCGCACGGTGCGAGGATGAGGCACTGATTCCGGCATAATGCCGGCAGGAGACGAGGCACAATGACGGATACGGGCGCGAAGTTCCCCATCATCCGGCTGCGCGCCGGCATTCTGGTGCTGATTGCTCTCATCATGGTGTCGTCCGCCGCCGGTCGCTGGATGGCGACGTTGTTCTCGCTCGGCTGGGGATGGGCGACGCTGATCGGGATCGCGGTCGCCCTGCTGATCGCGCTGATCGTCACCCGGCTCGATCGCCTCGCCTATTTCGGCATCGCCGCGCTGGTGACGCTCTTCGCCGCCTACACGGCCTATGATTTCGCGCGAGGCCCCATCGACTGGTCGGCAGGAGCGGCATTCCTGCTCGCTCTGGTTCCGGCGGTTTTGCTTGGTGCGGCCTTCTGGGACTTCCGGCATTTCGTCAGCGAGGTGCGAGCCTGGGCGAACAGCCGGAGCTGAGAGATCGGGCCGTTGCTCCACCTCGGGGCACGGCGCGGGATGCACCCAGGTCAGCGCGCGCTGAGGGCGTAACGCCAGAGAAACAGCCGGCGCCGCAGTCTCTCCCGAAACGAGGGGCGCACGCTCGCCCGGCCGGGTGTCGCGGGAAGGGGCGGAGCGGCCTCGATCACGCGGGAACGGGCGAACCATAGCTGGGCTGCTTCAGGATCGGGCGGCGCGCCCAGTCCCTGCGCCAGCGCGACGGCAAAGGCGCGCAGATCCGCCGGATCGCCGCTGGTCGCGGCTTTTTCAAGCGCCTGCCGGGCGATGCGCTGAAGCGGGAGGGCATCGGCCTCGCGCAGGCCCGCGCCGACGTTGCGGCAGAAGGCGGGAACGCCGCTCTCCACCGCTCGTGCGAACCAGGGCAGCGCGGCCCCGAGGTCGCCCGTGCGCTCCAGCAGCAGCCGCGCATAGTCGAACTGGCCGCGATAATCCCCGCCTTGCGCGCCGCGGTGATACCAGCGCAGCGCCGCCTCGGGGCGGGCAGGGCGGTCCCAGCCCTGTTCGAGATAGCGCCCGATGAGGGTCATCGCCTTGGCGTTGCCACGCCGGGCGGAGCCGACATACCAGGCGAGCGCTTCGGCGCGATCGGCGGGCACGCCCTTGCCGTCCAGCAGCAGCGTCGCGAGGTTGAATGGCGCCCAGGCGTCGCCCTTCTCGGCTGCGGCGCGGTAATGGCGCGCGGCCTCCGTGGCGTCGGCCGGCACGCCCCAGCCAAGCTCATGGCAGCGCCCGACCATGTTGATTCCCTCCGCGCTGCCCGAAGCGGCGGCGATGGTAAACCAGCGCAGCCCCGCCACCGGGTCGCGCGGTACGCCATGGCCGTCGACCAGCATCTGGCCGAAGGCGAGCTGGGCGTTGACCAGCCCGTTCAGCGCCCCGGCCTCGACCCAGCGAGCGGCGTCCTCCGGCCCCTGACTGATGCGCGCGCGCAACACATCCGGGCCTAATCGCTTGAGCTCCGCGTAGGAAATCCACCGCTCGCGCATGGGGTAGTCCGTCCGGTCCGGGGTGGTTGGCGCCGTCCTGAATGAGAAGATCGCCTGATTTCTCGTGGATTCCATAAGGACAGCTTTGACCCATTCGCAAGAGAGAATGTCTAGATTCTTATTTTAAGAATTCCAAAGAACGAGTTTTACCGCTCAAACTCCAGCAAAGTTGGAAACACTCAAAAACATACTGTTTGAAGCTGCTGATGATGAAAGTTATGAGACGAAAATACATAATTAAGGGGTTGGGGAACCATGAAGACCTTGAGAACGCTCCGTTCCGTTGCACCAAACGCCGCGCTGGCCGCTGGCATGGCCGCGACCATGACGGCGGTTCCGCTGTTCGGCGCCGCTGCGCAGCAGGCGGCGACCACGCCGGCCTCCAATGAGGAATTGCCGACCGTTACGGTCGAGGACGAGGGCTCTCCCGCCAACACGCTGGAGGCGTCCACTGGCCTCAGCCGCCTGCCCGGCACGATCCAGGACACGCCCCAGATCGTGAACGTCATCACCCAGGAGACGATGCAGCAGCAGGGCGTCACCACGCTCGAACAGGCGCTGCGCAACGTTCCGGGCGTCACCGCCGGCATCGGCGAGGGCGGCGGCGGCATGAATGGCGACCAGTTCCGCATCCGCGGCTTCCAGGCCAAGGGCGACATCTTCATCAACGGCCTGCGCGACTTTGGCGTCTATGTCCGCGACAGCTTCGCCTATGAGAGCGTCGAAGTGTTCAAGGGCTCGAGCTCGGAGGCTTTCGGCCTCGGCACCACCGGCGGCGCCATCAACTCGACGCTGAAGGCGGCGCATCTCGGCGACAAGTATGATGTCGAGGGTCAGTTCGGCACCGGCCCGCTCTATCGCGGCGTGTTCGACGTCAACAAGCAGATCGATTCCACCACCGCCGTGCGCATCGTCGGCATGGTGAACGAGCAGGACGTGGCCGATCGCGACAACGTCGAATCGAACCGCTACGGCTTCATGGGCGATGTCGGCTTCGGTCTCGGCACCGACCAGACCCTGCACATCAACTATCTCTACCAGCATGGCGATCGCACGCCGGACTATGGCGTCCCGGTCGTCACGCCGGGCTATGGCGACGTCGCCAAGTACGGCGCGCTCGGCCAGCCGGTGACAGAGTGGGGCGTTCCGCGCTCGACCTTCTACGGCAAGGTGACGGACATGGACGTCACCGACACCAACATGCTGACGGTGAACTTCAAGCGGGAGGTCAATGACTGGCTGACCTTCACCAACGACACCCGCGTCGGCTATTACACCCGCGACTTCTCGACCAGCGTGCCGGGCTGCGGCAGTTCTACCACCTCGGCGTCCGCCTACTATGCGAGCTGCACCGGCCAGTTCCTCGCCGGCGGCAATCCCGCGATCACCTTCGGCGGCGGCAATCCGGGCTTCTATCAGGAGACCTGGAGCGCCCAGAACGTCTCCACCCTGACGGCGAAGTTCGAGACCGGCGCCCTGCGCCACGAGGTCGTCGCCGGCCTCGACATGTATTCGGTGAACGACAGCCGCACGCTGATCTCGGTCCAGGGCTCGAAGGGCACCTCGACCATCTACGATCCGGTGTTCGACAACACCACGGGCTATTATCTGTACTCCAACCCGTGGGGCAATAACGGCCAACGTGATTCCAGCTCGACCGATTTCGGCGCCTTCGTCAGCGACCGCATCTGGTTCACCGAAGCCATCTCGTTCCTCGCCGGCGCGCGCTACGACAACTATTCGGCCGATTACCGCTACTGGTGCGTGAACACGGCCGGCACCTGCACCGGCAGCGCCGGCACTTGGGTCAATGCCGACAGCCAGACCGATTTCTGGAGCCCGAAGCTCGCTTTGATCTGGGAGCCGACGCCGTTCCAGACCTATTACGTGTCCTGGGCCAAGTCCTTCACCCCGCAGGGGGCCTTCCCGACCAACGACGTGACCGTGGTCAATCCGACCCAGAACGATCTGGAGCCGGAGGACAACGAGACCTATGAGGCCGGCTTCAAGGTCTCCTTCCTCGAAGGTCGCCTCGGCGTCACCGGCGCGCTGTTCCGCACCGACAAGAGCAACGCCTTCTATACCGACCCGGTGACGGGCGACTCGGTGGAGACCGGCGAGAACCAGCGCGTGCAGGGCGTCGAACTCGGCCTGACCGGCAACGTCACCAAGGCGTGGACCATCCAGGCCTCCTACGCCTATTACGAGAGCGAGATCCAGACCTCGACCACCGCGTCCTATATCGGCAACGACGTGCCCTTCGTCTCGCCGAACAACTTCACCCTGTGGACGACCTATAATCTCAGCGACCTGTGGAAGCAGATTCCGGGCGAGCTGCTGGTCGGCGCCGGCGTGACCTATGCCGATGAGTACTTCACCAATTCGGCCAACACCGCGATCATCCCCGACACCTTCTCGCTGGACGCGCTGATCTCCTACAAGAAGGACAATTACCGGGTGGCGCTCAACGCCTACAACCTGACGGACGAGCTCAACTACTCGGCCGGCTGGGGCAACCGCGCGGTGCCGGCCTCGGGCCGCACCTTCACCCTCACCGTTGGGGCGACCTTCTGACGGGCGACGCCCTTCGGAACTTCTGACCGTCGTCATCTGGGGGAAGGCCCGCTCTCGCGCGGCTTTCCCCCTCTTTTTCATTCAGGCCGCCATGCTGATCCAGATCCCCGACATCCTGACGCCCGCCGAAGTCGCCCATTGCCGCCGCGTGCTGGAAGGCTCGCAATGGGTGGATGGGCGCGTCACCGCCGGGGCGCAGGCGGCGCTCGCCAAAAAGAACCTGCAGATCCCCGTGGAGTCGCGCGAGGCGCAGGAACTCGGCGATCTCATCCTGCGCGCGCTCGGCCGCAACCCGATCTTCAATGCCGCCGCCCAGCCGCTGCGCGTGCTGCCGCCCATGTTCAACCGCTACGATGTCGGCATGAAGTTCGGAGCCCATGTCGATGGCGCGATCCGTACCATTCCCGGCACCGGCCAGCGGCTGCGCTCGGACGTGTCGACCACCATCTTCCTCACCGACCCCGAGGACTATGATGGCGGCGAACTGGTCATTGAGGACGCGTTCGGCACGCAGGAGGTGAAATTGCCGGCGGGCCATGCGGTGGTCTATCCCGCCTCCAGCCTGCACAGCGTCAACGAGATCACCCGCGGCAGCCGCTGGGGCTCGTTCTTCTGGACGCAATCCATGGTGAAGGATGCCGGCCAGCGCGCCATGCTCTACGATCTCGACATGGCGATCATGGATGCGCGGGCGAAGCTGCCGGACGATGATCCGGCGGTGCTGTCGCTGGCCAATGTCTATCACAACCTGTTGCGCCACTGGGCGGAGCTCTAGGCGCGCGCTGCGTCAGGGGCCCCCGCGCGATTGACAGGGCTCCGGGCCCGTGGGACGGCTCGACCGCTCACGAGGCGGAATCGATGGCCTTTTCTCCCCTGCTCACCGAAGCCATCGGCGGTCTTGCCGCCCTGCTCACCACCCTGTGCTGGCTGCCGCAGGCGCTGAAGATCCTGCGCACGCGGGAGACCCGCGACCTGTCGCTCATCGCCTACCTTGCCTTTGCCGCCGGGGTGGCGCTGTGGCTGGTCTACGGGCTGCTGATCGTCTCCTGGCCGGTGATCGCGGCCAATGCGGTGACGCTGGTGCTCCTCCTGGGCATCCTCTCGCTCAAGCTGCGCTACGGGTGATCCATGACGAATTTTCTGCCGCCGGCGATGCTGCCCATCGTGCTGCTGCTGGCCTCGAACATCTTCATGACCTTCGCCTGGTACGGCCATCTCAAGCACAAGGCCTCGCCGCTCATCATCGCCATCGTGGCGAGCTGGGGCATCGCCTTTTTCGAGTACTGCCTCGCCGTACCGGCCAACCGCTATGGCTCGGCGGTCTATTCCACCGCGGAGCTGAAGACCATGCAGGAGGTCATCACCCTCCTGGTCTTCGCCGCCTTCTCGGTGTTCTGGCTGAAGGAGCCGCTTGGCTGGAACCACGCGCTCGGCTTCGCTTTCATCGCGCTCGGCGCGTGGTTCATCTTCCAGAAGTGGTGAGCCGCGCCTAATCCTCGGTGCGGCCGCGCCCTGGACGGTCCTGCTCATAATGATGGGCGAGCGGGAAGGGCGGCAGGAAGCCCTCGCGCCTTATCATCCAGAGTTCATAGGTGAGCGTGAACCGATCCGGCGCGTCGAGCGTGCCGAGATGGACCTCGATCTCGTCGCCCGAGCGGCCGAAGACGGATGAGCCGCAGCGCGGGCAGAAGTGCCGGCCCTTATAATCACCCGTGGCGCCGCTGACCGTCACCGCCTCTTGCGGGAAGATCGCCGAGGCGTGGAACAGCGCGCCATGATGCTTGCGGCAGTCGAGGCAGTGGCAGAGCCCGACGCGGTAGGGTTTGCCCGTGGCCTCGATCCGCACATCGCCGCACAGGCAGCCGCCGGTGACCTTCTCCATAGGCGCGCCTCTGTTTAATCTCGCGCGCCGCGACGGCGCGCGACTCAATCTAGCGCATCAGTCGGCCGGGGCGAGGCGCAGCACGCGGCCATTGCCGGGATCGTCGGTCAGCAGCCACAGCGCCCCGTCCGGTCCCTGACGCACATCGCGAATGCGCTCGCCGAGATCGCCCAGCAGCACCTCTTCACCGGTCACCCGTTCGCCGGAGGCGTCGAGCGTCATCCGGACCAGCCGCGCTCCGCCGAGCCCGCCGGTGAACAGGCTGCCCTTCCAGCCCTCGATGAGATCGCCGGTATAGAAGGTGAGGCCCGAGGGGGCGAAGGAGGGATCCCAATATTTCACCGGTTGTTCCATGCCGGGTTTCTGGGTGCCCTCGCCGATGGTCGCGCCGCTATAGTCGCGGCCATAGGTGATGACCGGCCAACCATAATTCTTGCCGGCCTCCGGGTGGTTCAGCTCGTCGCCACCGCGCGCGCCGTGCTCGATGGTCCAGAGCCGGCCGGTCGCCGGATCGAGCGTCGCACCCTGCACGTTGCGGTGGCCATAGCTCCAGATTTCCGGCCGCGCGTTCGGCGTTGAGCGGAAGGGGTTGTTCTGGGGTACGCCGCCATCGGGGAGGATGCGCACCACCTTGCCGATATGGGTCGAGAGGTTCTGGGCCTCGTTGCGCAGCGAGCCGCGGTCGCCGAGCGTGACGAACAGCGTGCCGTCGCGGCCAAAGACGAGGCGCGAGCCGAAATGCTGCCCGCCGCTCGCCGCCGGCTGCTGGCGGAAGATGACCTCGACGCCATCGAGCCGGGCGGCGCCACCTTCCTCCACCAGCTTCGCGCGGGCGACGCTGGTGCCGCCAGCGCCCTCGCGTGGTTCGGCATAGGAGATGAAGATCAGCCGGCTGCTGTCAAAATCCGGGGCGAGCACGACATCGAGCAGGCCGCCCTGGCCGCGCGCGAAAACAGGGGGCACGCCGGCAATCGGCTCGGACACGGTACCGTTGCGGCTGACGATGCGCAGCCGGCCCGGCCGCTCGGTCACCAGCATCCGCCCATCCGGCAGGAAGGCAAGGCTCCAGGGGTTTTCCAGCCCGTCCGCCACGGTCTCCACCGTCAGGGGGCCGGCGGAGGAGGTGATGCGGACCGGGTCTTGCGTTGTCTGGGCGTGGGCACCCGTCACAAGCGCCAGAAAGGCACTGAGGGCGAGGGCGGAGAGATGGGGTCGGATCACGCAGGTCTTCCTCGTCTGTCACCGTCGCGGGAATGGTTAGGGCGCTGAGGCGCGGGCGCCAATCCGGGCGGCGGTGACAAGCGAGTGATAACGTTATGAAAGCGTCAGCCCTCGCGCTGACGCGGGTTCTCGATGCCGCGGGTGCTATCGAGCGTGTCGCGCAGCATGAAGGTGGTCAGGCCGCACAGGCCGATGAAGGCGGTCAGCAACACAGCGCCGACGGCGACGCGGCCATCCGCATCCGGCAGGGCGGAGAGTTCCAGCGCCGAGGCGCGCTGCAGGCCGAACAGGCAAAGCACGGCGACGATGGCGAAGGTGAGGGAGAGGACGACGCCCGCTTCCATCAGCGCGCGGCGCAGGCGCCGGCCCGCGGTGTGGCGGGCGGGTGCCGCGCCGGCCGTGCCAGCAAGGGCATCGACGTGAGCGGTGGCGGCAGGCGCATGGCGGTTCGAGATCTGCGACATGGCGAACTCCTTTCCGATCGGCGGCGTCGGGTGCGTCTTCGATGGGAGGTAACTTCGCGGCTGATCCCGGCCCGGCTTCGGCGCGACTTTGCTTCACCCGGTATCATTTCAGGGCAATTTGGGGGCAAATAGTTAAAGCGCGCTAACCATTTGCCGGCTTTCGGCGGGGCGCCACGCCATGTCCACATGGCCCGCCTCATCGGCCACCCGCGCCAGCCAGCGGCGCACCGCCGGGAAGGTCGAGAGATCGAAGTCACCTTCCTCGGCCACATGGGTGTGCGCGTAGAGCGCGATGTCGGCAATGCTGAGCGTGCCGTCGACGAAAAACGGGCGGCGGCCGAGATGGCGTTCCATCACCCGCAGCGCCGCGTAGCCCTCTTCCTGCCAGCGGTCGACATCGTGGGTGCGCAGGTCGCGCCCGCCGCGCACCAGCTTGAGCCAGAAGCGCGCGGCGGCGATGGCGGGCTCGTGGCTGTGCTGCTCGAAGAACATCCAGCGCAGCACCTCGGCGCGCGCCAGCGGGTCGACGGGCAGGAAGCGCGTGCCCTCCGCCAGATAGAAGAGAATGGCGTTGGATTCAGCGAGGAAGCGCCCGCCGGGAAGCTCCAGCAGCGGCACGCGGCCTTCCGGGTTTTTCATCAGGAAATCGGGCGTGCGGTTGGCGCCGGAGAGCACGTCGATATCCACCAACTCGAAGGGCAGGCCCAGCCGGGCAAGCAGCAGCCGGACCTTGTAGGAGTTGCCGGAACTCTGCATCGAGTGGAGCTTGAGCACGCGGGAATCTCGGTGGGCTTAAGAAGGACGTTGCGTCAGCGGCAGCTTATCGCATCTCGACGGCGATCGGAGGTGGGGAATCGCTTGCCCGCGCGCAAGGGCTCGACTAGTTGTCGCGCGCAAAACACCTCAAGGGAGTTCGGCCTATGAGCCTGATATCCGCCGCCCTGAAGCGCATCAACCCGTCGCAGACGATCGCCATCTCCAACAAGGCGCGGGAGCTGAAAGCGGCCGGTCGCGACGTGATCGCGCTGGCGGCCGGCGAGCCGGACTTCGAGACGCCCGACAACATCAAGGAAGCCGCGATCAAGGCGATCCATGATGGCCAGACCCGCTACACCGCGGTGGACGGCATCCCGGAGCTGAAGGCGGCCATCGTCGCCAAGTTCAAGCGCGAGAACGGCCTCACCTACAAGCCGAGCCAGGTCACGGTCGGCACCGGTGGCAAGCAGGTGCTGTTCAACGCGCTGGTCGCCACGCTCGATGTCGGTGACGAAGTCATCATCCCCGCGCCCTACTGGGTGTCCTACCCGGACATCGTGCAGTTCGCGGGCGGCACCCCCGTGCCGGTCGAGACGAAGCTCGAGGATAACTTCAAGCTGAAGCCCGAGGCGCTGGAAGCGGCGATCACGCCGAAGACCAAGTGGCTCATCTTCAACTCCCCGTCCAACCCGACGGGCTCGGCCTATAACCGCGCCGAGATGAAGGCGCTCACCGATGTGCTGGTGAAGCACCCGCATGTGTGGGTGCTCACCGACGACATGTATGAGCACCTCGTCTATGACGACTTCGAGTTCGTCACCCCGGCGCAGGTCGAGCCGTCGCTGTACGACCGCACGCTGACCATGAACGGCGTCTCCAAGGCCTATTGCATGACCGGCTGGCGTATCGGCTATGCGGCGGGCCCCGAGGCGCTCATCAAGGCCATCGGCACGCTGCAGTCGCAGTCCACCTCGAACCCGAGCTCCATCGCCCAGTGGGCGGCGGTCGAGGCGCTGAACGGTCCGCAGGACTTCATCGCCGCGAACAACAAGGTGTTCAAGGAGCGCCGCGACCTCGTCGTCTCCATGCTCAACCAGGCGAGCGGCCTCACCTGCCCGAAGCCGGAAGGCGCCTTCTATGTCTATCCGTCCTGCGCGGGCGTGATCGGCAAGACCGCGCCCTCGGGCAAGGTCATCGAGAACGACGAGATCTTCGCCAGCGAACTTCTGGACGCGGAAGGCGTTGCTGTGGTCCACGGCTCGGCCTTCGGCCTTGGCCCGGCGTTCCGTATCTCCTACGCGACCGCCACTAAGGATCTCGAAGAGGCGTGCCTGCGCATCCAGCGTTTCTGCGGCTCGCTGCGCTGACCTGAAACGGTGCCGGCCGGGCGTGCGCCCCGGCCGGGCCTCCGCACTCGCGGGTGCCGACCGAAAGGCCGGTCAAGCGCACAAGGGGAGATTGACAATGATCCGTACCGTTCTCTCGCGTGGCCTTCTTGCCGCCGCTCTCGCTGCCGGCGTCAGCGGGCTCTTCGCCGCCCCCGCCGCTGCCCAGAGCGGGCGCGTGCAGGTCGGCGTGCTCGAATGCCGTGGTTCCAAGTCGGTGAGCTTCATCATCGGCTCCAAGCGCACACTGGACTGCACGTTCAACGCGCCGAAGGGCCGCAAATACGCCTATGAGGGCACGATCCGCCGCTGGGGTCTCGATATCGGTGTGACCGGCCGCAACGCGCTGGTGTGGTCCGTGCTCGCCCCGACCCGCGCCGTGCGCTCCACCGATCTCGCGGGCACCTATGCCGGCGTGTCCGGCAGCGTGGCGCTCGGCCTCGGCGTCGCCGGCAATGTGCTGATCGGTGGTTCGAACAAGACCATCGCCCTGCAGCCCGTCAGCGTCGAAGGCCAGACCGGCGTGAATCTCGCGCTCGGCGTGGGCGACCTGACGCTTCGCGCGCAGTGACCCGAACCGCCATCTGAGACGACGAAGCCCGGCCTCGCGCCGGGCTTTTTCGTTTCCGCATCCGCGTGCGCGAAACCACGTCGCGCACGCGCTAGTGATGGACGAGGATGAAATATCGGCGCCGCGGCTGGCGTATTCTCCGCAGCGATACCAAGGAGACCGCCATGTTCATCCGCCGCCGCCGCCCCTGGGAATTGCCGGAGAGCGCCGCCACACCCGAATCCGTCTACCTCTCCCGCCGCCATCTCCTCGGCGGCGGTGCCGGCCTGCTGGCGCTTGCCGGCCTCGGTGCCAGCGTCGGTGGCCTGCCGGCAGAGGCGCAGGCGGTGGGCGATCCCGCGACCGATCCGACCAAGGATCTCTACCCCGCCAAGCGCAACCCGGCCTTCACGCTCGACCGGCCGGTCACGCCTGAGGAGATCTCCGGCAATTACAATAATTTCTACGAGTTCGGCTCCGAGCGGCGCAATTACCAGATCGCCGACCTCGCCGCCCGCATGCCGCGCCGGCCGTGGACGGTGAAGATCGACGGGCTGGTCGAACAGCCGCGCGAGGTGGGGATCGACGACATCATCCGCGCCATGCCTCTGGAAGAGCGGCTGTACCGTCACCGCTGCGTCGAGGCCTGGTCGATGGCGGTGCCGTGGACCGGCTTCCCGGTGCGGGAACTCGTCGCCTGGGCGCGCCCGCTGTCGGGGGCGAAGTACATCCGCATGGAGACCTTCGTGAACCCGAAGGTGGCCCCGGCACAGAACGGCTTCGTCTATCCCTGGCCCTATGTCGACGGGCTGACCATGGCCGAGGCGACGAACGATCTCGCCTTCTTCGTCACAGGCGTCTACGGCAAGCCGGCGCCGAACCAGTATGGCGCGCCGCTGCGCCTCGCCGTGCCGTGGAAATACGGTTTCAAGTCGGTGAAGTCGATCGTGCGCATCTCCTTCGTCGCGGAGCGGCCGGTCGGCCTTTGGGAGCAGGTGCAGGGCTCGGAATATGGCTTCTGGGCGAATGTGAACCCCGAGGTTCCACACCGGCGCTGGAGCCAGGCGAGCGAGCGCGACATTGGCACCGGCGAGCGCCGCCCGACGCTGCTCTACAACGGTTATGCCGAGCAGGTCGCGGGTCTCTACAAGGACATGAAGGGCGAGAAGCTGTTCATGTGAGCCGCGCTCTGGCGCGGACAAGAAAAAAGCCGGGCTCACGAAGAGCCCGGCTGAGTCTCGCCGCCTGAGCGGCGAACCTTCCAGAGGGGAACAGCCGAAGCATCGATGCATTCGGTGTCTGCTCTCCATATGGTCAATTCCCGGGCACTCTGCAATAAAGTATGCCCGCATGGCAGGCATGTTGATTTGCATGGGGGCTGTCACATGGCCGTTACTGCCCGCCAAATGTGCGTCGCGGGGGCGTCATTCCCCGTAGCAAGCCACTTTCCTCAGCGTTAGGCTGATCGCGAGAGGTGCAGCGTGACGCGGGAGAGTGTCTTGGCTTTGCTCGCAGGCGTTTCGTGGCTGGGGTTAGTGTCACCTGTGCTCCCGCGCGCCGAGTCCTGTGCCAGGGCTCTCCTCCGCCTATCTCTGCTTGCGTTCGTTATCTCGGGTGTTCCCGGTCCGGGGCTCGCCGCGCATGGTGAAACGTCGGCGGACCCGCCCGTGCTCGCGGTGGTCGATATCGGGCTGGTGGATTTTGCCGGGCCGGGGAGCAGCCAGGCCCAGGACGAGGCCCGCTCCAACGCGGTGACGTCCGCCATTCTTTCCGAAGTGGCCGAAGGGGGGCTGATCGCGACCATCTCCATAGGCTGCAAGGCCGGCTGTAGCTTCGATACGGCGGGCGTCGAGAAGCTGCGCCGGCGCGCTCATGCGGCCGGCGCCACCCATGTGCTGGTGGGCAATGTCCGCCGCATCGGCTCGGCGGTGGCGCTCATGCGTGTGTCGGTGCTGGACACGGCCACCGGCCACATGCTGCTCGACAGGATGGTGAGCTTCCGCGCGGACAGCGAGGCCGGCTGGTCACACGCCGCCTCGTTCCTCTCCCGCGAAGTGGCGGAGGCGTTGGTCGCCGCCTCCCCCTAAAGGGTGTGCAGACGGCGCCGGTCAGAAGTTCCAGCGCTGCGCCTTGGCGACGAGGAAGTCGCGGAACACCTGGATGCGCGCGACCGAGCGCATTTCCTGCGGGTAGACGAAATAGGCCTCCAGCGTCGGCGTCGTGCGCTCGGGGAAGAGCTGCACCAGCGTTGCGGAATCCTCGAGGAGATAATCCGGCACGATGCCGATGCCGACGCCGCGCTCGACGGCGCGCTTGAGGCCGAGCACGTTGTTGACCGAGAGCGAGGGCATGCGCCCTTCCTGCCCGTCTTCCAGCCCCGCGCGCTCCAGCCAGTTCAGATCCTGGAAATAGGAGGGGATGGGGCCGCCGAGCAGGATGATGCGGTGCTTGTCCAGTTCATCCAGCGTGCGCGGATGGCCGTTGCGCTTGAGATACTCCGCCGAGGCGAAGGCGTGGAAATGCACGGTGAACAGCTTGCGCTGGATGAGGTCGGGCTGCACCGGCTGGCGCAGGCGGATGGCGACGTCGGCCTCGCGCATGGCCAGGTCGAGTTCGTCGTCGGTGAGGATCAGCGTGATGCGGATGTCGGGATAGAGTTCGAGGAACTCTCCGATGCGCGCGGTCAGCCAGTGGGTGCCGAGGCCCATTGTGGTGGTGACGCGCAGCTCGCCATTCGGCTTCTCGCGGCTGTCGGTGAGCTTGGCCCGCGCGGCCTCCAGCTTCATGAAGACTTCGTGCGCGGTGCGGTAGAGCAGGTCTCCCTGCTCGGTCAGGATCAGCCCGCGCGCATGGCGGTGAAACAGCGGGATGTTGAGATCCTGCTCCAGCGCCGAGACCTGCCGGCTCACCGCGGATTGCGACAGGCCCAGCGCCTCGCCCGCATGGGTGAAGGAGCCGGCCTCCGCCGCGACATGGAACACTTTGAGCTTGTCCCAGTCCATGTCGCGCGCGCGGTTTGCCTTGTTATCCATCGGTCAGGGCTTCCTCATTCCGCAGCTTGCGCCAGCGGCTCCCGGGCGGCGAGAAAACGCTCCGCCTCCAGCGCGGCCATGCAGCCCATGCCAGCGGCGGTCACAGCCTGACGGAAGACATCGTCGGCGACGTCACCGGCCGCGAACACGCCTTCCACCGAGGTCTGGGTGGAGGAGGGGACGGTCCAGATATAGCCTGACGGCTTGAGCTTGAGCTGGCCTTGCACCAGATCGGTCGCCGGGGCGTGGCCGATGGCGATGAACACGCCGTCGGCCGAGCGCTCGGTGAGGGCGCCGGTGTTCACGTCCTTCAGCACCACGCCGGTGACCTTGGTCGGCTCGTCCTGACCCTTCACCTCATGCAGCGCGGCGTTCCAGACCACCTCGATCTTGGGGTGGGCGAAGAGCCGCTCCTGCAGGATGCGCTCGGCGCGGAAACTGTCGCGGCGGTGGACCACGGTAACCTTGGCGGCGAAGTTGGTGAGGAACAGCGCCTCCTCGACCGCGGTGTTGCCGCCGCCGACCACGAAGACCTCCTTGCCACGGTAGAAGAAGCCGTCGCAGGTGGCGCAGGCGGAGACGCCATGGCCGCGATAGGCCTGCTCGGAGGGCAGGTCGAGCCAACGCGCCTGCGCGCCGGTGGCGAGGATTACCGTCTCGGCGATCCACACATCGCCGGAATCGGTTTCCAGCCGGAACGGGCGGCTGGAGAAATCCGCCTTGGTCACGATGTCGGTAACGATGCGCGTGCCCATCTTCTCGGCCTGCGCCTGCATCTGCTCCATGAGCCACGGGCCCTGGATCGGATCGGCGAAGCCGGGATAGTTCTCGACATCGGTGGTGATGGTGAGCTGCCCGCCAGGCTGAATGCCCTGGATCAGCACCGGCTCCAGCATCGCGCGCGCGGCATAGACGGCGGCGGTGTAGCCGGCGGGGCCGGAACCGATGATCAGCACCTTGACGTGGTTGGTGGCGGAGGTGGGCGCCGACATGGGAGGCTCGCTCGAGGTTCCGGCGCGGGGACGAACCGCCGCAGCCGCGGTAAAACAAGGCCAGAGAGGCTGTCGGGAACCCTGCCGCTGGGGCAGGTTGCCAGCCATGCGAAAATGTAGGGACTGACGCCCTTATCCGCAAGAAGGGCATGGGTGTGCGCCGCGGTATCCTTTAGTTTTCCAGAGGGAACATTGCGCGGGGCGGGCGCGCAAGATAATTGCCAAGGTGACTGTCAACGCCCACTGCTCTGCCGGCCGCCTCGTGGCGGCCCCAACCGGAGATTTCGCGTGGTTCGACGCATCGACGCGATCGACTGGAACATCCTGCGCGAGCTGCAGGATGACGGCCGCATCACCAATGTGGAGCTGTCCCAGCGTGTCGGCATATCCGCCCCGCCCTCGCTGCGCCGCGTGCGCGCGCTGGAGGAGGAGGGCATCATCAAGGGCTATCGCGCCCTGCTCGACGAGAAGAAGCTCGGCTTCGACCTGATGGCCTTCGCCATGGTGCATCTTGTCAGCCAGGCCGAGGCGGACCTCACCGCCTTCGCCGACCAGGTGGAGCGCTGGCCGCTGGTGCGCGCCTGCTGGATGCTCTCAGGCGAAACCGATTTCATCCTGCTCTGCGTGGCGCCGGACCTGCGGACCTTCCAGAACTTCGTGCTGGAACTCACCGGTGCGCCCAATGTGCGCAATGTGAAGACCGCGCTGACGCTCAAGCAGACCAAGGACGCCGCCGTGGTGCCGATGGAGAACACGCTCCCATGAGGCGCGGCATGAGCGACGGGCGGAGCCGGGGCGCGCCCGCGTGACGCGCGTGCTCATCCTGCGCGACGCGAAGCCCGGCCATTTCCATCAGGCCGAGGGCGTGGCGCTGGCGCTTACCCGCCTCTCCCCGGTGGAGGCCGACCGGCTGGAGGTGCGCCCGGCGCGCTGGGCGACCAGCGATGCCCGCAAGTTCATCCTGCGTCGCCTCGCGCATGATGCGCGCTTCTGGCTGAAAGCAATGTTCGGCATCGACCTCGATGCTCTGGCAAGGCCCGAGGTGATCGTCGGCTCCGGCTGGCCGACCATCGCCGCCGGCTTGCTGCTGTCGCGTCATTTCGACGTGCCCTTCATCTTCGCCGGCCCTATTGGTGGCTACCGCACCGGGCCGAAGGTGCTCAGCCTCGTCGCCTCGCCCCGGCAGGCCGGTGACCCCGGTGCGGTGCTGGCGCCCATCCCCTGCACCGTCGATCCCGATGCCTACCCCGCCCCACGCCGGCTGACCCGGCCGGATGATCTTGCCGGGGCGACGCTTTCCCTGCTCATCGGCGGCTCGGCCTATCGGCGGGAGTTTCCGCAGAACGAATGGGACGCGCTGCTCGCCTTCGTGCCCGAGGTCGCGGCGCGCTTCGGCGTGCGCTGGCAGGTTTCCACGTCCCGCCGTACCCCCGACGCGGCGGCCGATCGCTTCAAGGCGCTGGGTGAGGCCGGCGTGCTCGCGCAGCTCATCGACTACCGCGACGCCGGTGCCGGCTCGGTGCGCGATCTGTTCGGCGCGGATGCACTCGTCGTCACCGAGGATTCCATGTCCATGCTGGCCGAAGGGCTGGCTGCCCGCCGGCCGGTGGTCGCGCTGAAATCGGCGCGCGTTCACAAGGCCTATGCAGACGAGGTGATCGCCGGCATGGCCGGGCCGCGCCTTGAGGGGGCGAGCCTTGCCATCTTGCCCATGGCGAGCGTGACGCCGGAACGTTTCGCGCAGACCCTGACCCGCCTTGTCCCGCCGGCCGAGGATGCGCGCGACGCCATCGCCCGCGCCGTCGCCCCGTTCCTCGAAGGACACGGCGTCATTTCCCGGAGTATGCCATGACCCTCGCCTTCATCTGCCTCAAATGGGGCGAGGCCTACCCGGCCGAGGATGTGAACGTGCTCTATCAGGGCGTGCGCGACCATGTGAGCGAGCCGTTCCGCTTCATCTGCCTGACCGACCGGCCGGACGGGCTGCGCCCCGAGGTGGAGGTCGCCGACCTTCCCGCCACCGGCGCGCTGAACCTGCGCTGGGGCGGCTGCTGGCCGAAGCTCGGCATGTTCACGCCGGGGCTGCTTGAAGGGGTGGACCTTGCCGTCTTCCTCGATCTCGACGTGGTGATCCTGCGCTCCTTCGATCCCATCCTCGCCCATATCCGCTCCATTCCGGGCCTGCATGTGCTGCGCGAGTGGAACCCCAATGTGTGGGAACTGCTGCCGCTCTCGCTGCGGCCGGATCGCGGGGCGCAGAGCTCCATGGTCGCCTGGCGGCCGGGCGAGCAGGACCATCTCTATATCGAAGCGATGGCCAATCCCGAGGCGGCCTATGCCATCGCCAAGAACGACCAGCGCTATATCGGCATCCAGGCGCGCAACTGCCATTATCTGCCGCAGGGCTTCGCGGTCTCGTTCCGCCGGCACCTCGTGCCGCATTACCCGCTGAACCTGCTGTTCCGCCGCATCCGTCCGCCGCGCAAGGCGGCGCTGGTGGTGTTCCATGGAGTGCCCAAGCCCATCGACGTGGCGCGGGACGATTCCAAGGCGTGGGGCACCAAGATGCGGCCGGGCTTCGGGTCGGTGGACTGGGTGCGGGACTATTGGAAGCGGGGTCTTGACGGCACGCGCGCGGCCTTTGCGGCGCGCGACAAGGCGCGCTAACCCGCCCAGATCTCTTCATAGACGGCGTTGATCTTCTGCGCCTCGCGCTCGATCGAATATTCCGCCAGCACATGGGCCCGCGCGGCGCGGCCGACCGCTTCGCACGCTGCCTCGTCCATGCCCATCAGCCGGGCGATGGCGGCGGTGAGCGCGCCCTGATCGTCCACCGGCACGAGATGGCCGGTCTCGCCATCCTTCACCAGATCGGGCGCGGCGCCGGAGCGCGCGGCCACCACCGGCGTGCCGCTCGCCATCGCTTCGATCGGCACGAGGCCGAAGCCCTCCCAGCGCGCGGGGATGACGGCGACGGAGAGACAGCGGAACCAGTCCGGCATCTTCGCGATCGGCTGCTCGCCGAGAATGATGATGCGTTCCGTGAGCCCGGCCGCGGCGATGCGCGCCTTGAGGCCGTTCAGGAAGGGCTGTTCGGAAGGGGTGGAGAGGCCGATCACCACGGCGGTCCAGTCGGGATGGTCCGGCAACAGTTCGGCCATGGCCTCGACGAAGAGATCCTGCCCCTTCTGGTAGCGCACCCGACCGAACACGCCGATGCCATAGCGGCCGGGCAGGCCGGTCGCCGCCCAGGCGGCCGCGCGGTCTGGTGCGGGGTGGTAGCGCTCGGTATCGACGCCGTGCATCACCACGGTCGAGGGCACGTCGAGATAGGACGCGGCCTGCGGCGAGGTGGCGATCACCTTGTCCATGGCGCCGATGAGGAAGCGCAGGAAAGGCCCGTGCCGCTTCTGCGCCGCCGAGGTGAAGACGAGCTTCCATGGCTGACGAAGCACATCGCGCAGCAACAGGCCGAACAGCATTTCGGTGTCGCGCCGGGCGTGCCAGATGCGCCAGCGCCGCCCGGTGGGGCGGCGCCAGCTGCCAAGGCGGAAAACGCCCCAGCCGATCTGCGGCACGCTGGCGGGCAGGGGCCCGAGCGCGCGGATGCCGATGTGCTTGGCCTGCGCCGGTACGACGCCGATGACGGTCGCCACCACGCCCGAAAAGCGCTTCTTGAAGCTCGGCGCGACGGCAACGATGCCGTCGGGCCAGGGTTCGGGAGTGAGGGGGCTGTTGTCCATGGGAGCCGCGCCGGGCGGGCGCGCGATCAGGCGAAGCGGACCTTGGCGATCTCGTAGGAGCGGGCGCCCTTGGGCGTGACCACTTCCACCGAGGTGCCGAGCTTCTTGCCGATCAGGGCCCGCGCCATGGGCGAGGAGATCGAGATGCGCCCGGCCTTGGCATCGGCTTCCATGTCGCCGACGATCTGCCACACGCGCTCTTCCTCGGTGTCCTCGTCGATCAGCGTCACCGTGGCGCCGAACTTCACGACATCGCCGGTGAGCTTGGCGACGTCGATGATCTCGGCGCGCGACAGCTTGTCCTCAAGCTCGGCGATCCGGCCCTCGTTCAGCGCCTGCTGTTCCTTGGCCGCATGATACTCGGCGTTCTCCGAAAGGTCGCCATGGGCGCGCGCTTCGGAGATCGCTTCGATGATGCGGGGACGCTCGACCTGCTGGCGATGCTTGAGTTCAACTTCCAGCGCGGCGTGGCCGCCAGCGGTCATCGGGAACTTTTCCATCGGTCTTTTTCTGACCTCCCAAAAGCAAATGGAGCCCCCGCGGGGGCTTGCCGACCGGGGGGTCGGAAAGCCGTCCGCGACAGGCTCGATTGTTTGTCGTTCACGTCCGTTCGAAAACGCCGGGAGGCGTGATCACGAACGCACGGAGCTGAAATAGTCCTGCAGGGCCCGCACTTCCAGATCGCCGCCAATATAAGCCTTGATCCCGCGCGCCGCCGCGATAGCTCCCGATAGCGTGGTGTAATACGGCACTTTGTGCAAGAGGGCGGCCCGGCGCAGCGAACGGGAATCCGCCAGCGCCTGCGCACCTTCCGTGGTGTTGAACACGAGCTGCACGCCGCCGTTCTTGATCAGATCGACGATATGCGGCCGGCCTTCCAGCACCTTGTTGATCGTTTGGCTGTCGATGCCGTTCGCCACGAGGAAGCGCTGCGTGCCCGACGTCGCGATGATCTTGAAGCCGAGCGCGACGAGCAGCCGCGCCGTGTCGAGAATGCGCGGCTTGTCATCTTCGCGCAGCGAGATGAACACCGTGCCGGAGGTCGGCACCTTGGTGCCGCCGCCGAGCTGGCTCTTGGCGAAGGCGACGGCAAAGGACTTGTCGAGGCCCATCACCTCGCCGGTCGAGCGCATCTCCGGGCCGAGCACCGTGTCGACGCCGGGGAAGCGGGCGAAGGGGAATACGGCTTCCTTCACCGCGACATGCTCGCCGGTGAACGGCGTGAGGCCGAAGGAGGCGAGCGACTCGCCGGCCATGACGCGGGCGGCGATCTTGGCGATGGGCTGGCCGATCACCTTGGCGACGAAAGGCACCGTGCGCGAGGCGCGCGGGTTCACTTCCAGCACATAGATCGCGCCGTCCTTGATGGCGTATTGCACGTTCATCAGGCCGCCGACCTGAAGCGCCAGCGCCATCTTGCGGGTCTGCGCTTCCAGCTCGGCGATCATCTCCGGGCTGAGCGAATAGGGCGGCAGCGAGCAGGCCGAATCACCCGAATGGATGCCGGCTTCCTCGATGTGCTCCATGATCCCGCAGATGAAGGTGTCCTTGCCATCGGCGAGGCAGTCCACGTCCACCTCGATGGCGTCCGACAAATAGCGGTCGAACAGCAGCGGGTTCTTGCCGAGCAGGGTGTTGATCTGGCCGGTCTTGTCGTTCGGGTAGCGCGCCTTGATGTCGTTCGGCACGAGGCCCGGCAGCGTCTCCAGCAGGTAGTCGCCGAGTTGGCTTTCCTCGCGGATGATCTGCATTGCCCGGCCGCCCAGCACATAGGAGGGGCGCACCACCAGCGGGTAGCCGAGATCGGCGGTGACGAGGCGCGCCTGCTCCACCGAATAGGCGATACCGTTGGCCGGTTGGCGCAGCTTCAGCTTGTCCAGCAGCGTCTTGAACCGGTCGCGGTCCTCGGCGAGGTCGATGGCCTCCGGTGAGGTGCCGAGGATCGGGATGTCGGCCTCTTCCAGCGCGCGGGCGAGCTTGAGCGGGGTCTGGCCGCCGAATTGCACGATGACGCCATGCAGCGTGCCGTTGGCGCGCTCGCGGTCGAGCACCTCGATCACGTCCTCGGCGGTCAGCGGCTCGAAATAGAGCCGATCCGAGGTGTCGTAATCGGTCGAGACGGTCTCCGGGTTGCAGTTGACCATGATGGTCTCATACCCGGCATCCTTCAGCGCGAAGGCGGCATGGCAGCAGCAATAATCGAACTCGATGCCCTGGCCGATGCGGTTCGGCCCGCCGCCGAGAATGGCGACCTTCTTGGCATTGGTCGGCCGGGATTCGTCCGCCAGCACGCCGGCGAAGGGCGTCTCGTAGGAGGAGTACATATAGGCGGTGGGCGAGGCGAACTCGGCCGCGCAGGTGTCGATGCGTTTATAGACCGGGCGCACATCGAGCGCGCGGCGGCGCCGCGAGACCTCGGCCTCGGAGAGGCGGGCAAGGCCGGCCAAGCGGGAATCGGAAAACCCCATCGCCTTGAGGCGGCGGAACGCGCCCGCCGTCTTCGGCAGGCCGTGCGCGCGCACCTTGGCTTCCATGTCGACGATCTCGCGGATCTGGTCGAGGAACCACGGGTCGATCTTGCAGCCGGCGTGGATCGCCTCATTGTCGAGGCCGAGGCGCATGGCCTGCGCGACATTCAGCAGCCGGTCGGGCGTCGGGGTGCCGATGGCGGCGCGGATGGCGTTCTTGTCGTCGCCCTGGCCGAGTCCCTCGATCTCGATCTCGTCGAGGCCGGTCAGGCCGGTCTCCAGCGAGCGCAGCGCCTTCTGGAGTGATTCCTGGAAGGTGCGGCCGATGGCCATCGCCTCGCCGACCGACTTCATCGAGGTGGTCAGCGTGGGCTCAGCGCCGGGGAACTTCTCGAAGGCGAAGCGCGGGATCTTGGTGACGACATAGTCGATGGTCGGCTCGAACGAGGCCGGGGTGGCGCCGCCGGTGATGTCGTTGGCGATCTCGTCCAGCGTGTAGCCGACCGCGAGGCGCGCGGCGACCTTGGCGATGGGGAAGCCCGTCGCCTTCGACGCCAGCGCCGAGGAGCGCGAGACGCGCGGATTCATCTCGATCACGATCATGCGCCCGCTCGCCGGGTCGATCGCGAACTGCACGTTGGAGCCACCGGTCTCCACGCCGATCTCGCGCAGCACCGCCAGCGAGGCGTCGCGCATGATCTGGTATTCCTTGTCGGTCAGCGTCAGCGCCGGCGCGACGGTGATGGAGTCGCCGGTGTGGACGCCCATCGGGTCGATGTTCTCGATGGAGCAGATGATGATGCAGTTGTCCGCCTTGTCGCGGACGACCTCCATCTCATACTCCTTCCAGCCCAGCACGCTCTCTTCCACCAGCACCTCATTGGTGGGGGAGGCGTCGATGCCGCGCTCGATGATCTCGATGTACTCGGACTTGTTGTAGGCGATGCCGCCGCCGAGCCCGCCCATGGTGAAGCTGGGGCGGATGATGACCGGCAGGCCGATCTCTTCCAGCGCTTCCAGCGCCTGCGGCAGGGTCTTGATCTGGCGCGAGCGCGGCGTGTCGAGACCGATCTTGGTCATCGCGTCGCGGAACAGCTCGCGGTCCTCGGCCTTGTCGATGGCCTCGGCGGTGGCGCCGATCATCTCGACGTCAAACTCGTCGAGCACGCCCATCTTGCGCAGCGAGAGCGCGCAGTTGAGCGCGGTCTGGCCGCCCATGGTCGGCAGCAGCGCGAAGCCGCCGGGGATCGCGTGGCGTTCCTTGGCGATGATCTTGGCGACGATTTCCGGGGTGATCGGCTCGATATAGGTGGCGTCCGCCAGATCCGGATCGGTCATGATCGTCGCCGGATTGGAGTTCACCAGGACGACCCGGTAACCCTCGGCCTTCAGCGTCTTGCACGCCTGCGTGCCGGAGTAATCGAACTCGCAGGCCTGCCCGATAACGATAGGGCCGGCGCCAATGATGAGGATGGTGGAAATATCTGTGCGTTTCGGCATCGGATCCCGTGCGGCTCGCGCAATTGGTCCGGGCGCACGAAAAAGGACGCGTTGGGCGACGCGTCCTTTGGTGGACCCGGATTGAACTTTCTGGGCGAGGTCGGACCCCGCAATTGGGGGCTTCCCTTAAACCAGATTCCCCCCCGGGGGAAGGGCACGCGGCGTCCCGTCCGTGCATAGCTTGGGCGCGGCAGACGGGGAGCGCCGGCGGCTCAGCCGTTCCACAGCCGGGTAAGGGCGCCCGCCGGGCCGGTTACTGGGTCACTTGCGGGGCGCAGGACGGCGGCGATGCGGGCCTGCGCCGCCGCGAGGCCGGCCGCGTCCGGCCGCTCGATCTCGTAATCCTGACCGGGCGGGTAGGCGCCGATAATGAGGAAATCCGCGCTTGCCGCGAGCCGCTTGTGCCCGGTGCCGGCCGGCAGCACCAGCGCGTCGCCCGCCGCGATCTCCACCACCGCGCCGCCCGAACCACCGAGCTGCACGGTGGCGTGGCCGCGCGCCACCATCAGCGCCTCATGCGCCGTCGAGTGGAAGTGGTGATAGTCGAACACGCCGTTGCGCCAGCGGCATTCCCAGCCATTGGCGCCGACCTGCTCCTCGATGGCTGACGGGTCCGCCGGCAGCGCGGCGTGGTAGATCAGCACGGGGAAGGCTGGGTGGTTCGGCACGCCGCCCGAGGGCGGAAAAAGCCGGGCCTCCGGCTCGATGATCGGCATCTCGATTTCCCTCCCCGCGCCTCAACACTGGAGCAATCCGCGCTCCTGCCATGCCGTTCCCCTCAGGGGACCGTCCGCGGATCAACCGCCCGTCAGCTCCCGCGCCTGCCGCAGGTCCGCCACCAGAGCGGCGAAGCCGTCGGCCTGCGCGGCCGGGTCGGGCAGGCGCAGGAGATAGGATGGATGGGTGGTGACGAAGCCCGGATGACGGCCGAGCACGCGCGGGCCGCGCTCCCGCGTCACCGCCAGCGCCTCCCCGGTGAGCGCCAGCGCCGCCGTGCCGCCGAGCGCGACCACGAGGCGCGGGCGCACGAAATCGAGCTCCGCCTCCAGCCACCAGCGATAATGCTTCACCTCGCCGGCCGTGGGCTTCTGGTGCAGGCGCCTTTTGCCGCGCGGCACGAATTTGAAGTGCTTCACCGCATTGGTGAGGTAGAGTCGCTCGCGCTGCAAGCCCGCTTCGCCCAGCGCGCGCATCAGAAGCTGCCCGGCCGGGCCGACGAAGGGGCGGCCTTCGATGTCTTCCTGGTCGCCCGGCTGCTCGCCCACCAGCGCCAGCGCTGCGCCTTCCGGCCCCTCGCCGAGCACGGCGCGCGTGCCGCCGGGCACGAAGGCGGGCGTCGCGCGAATGAGGTCGTTGAGCGCGGCAAGGCTCAATGGGGCCTGCTGCGCCATGGCGGCGACGGCCTTCACCGGATCGCGCTTGCGCGGCGCCTGCGCCTCCCGCTCGATCATGGCGGCGACGCGGGCGGGGGCGCTCTCCAGAAGCTGCGGGATCAGCCGCGCCTCCGGCAGGTTGGCCCAGTATTTCTTCGGCATCTCCGTGCGCATCATCGCCGGGTTGGCGCGGGCCGGGTTGAAGGCGCTGGCGTAGTAGGCGAGCCAACCTTCCTCGAAACCGTCCGCTTCTGGCAGAGGCGGACGCGTGGCGGGGGGACCGAAGGTGAGCGCCTGCCCATCCCACCCAACCGTCCCCTTCGGCGTCAGAATCGCCCAGTCCATGGCGGGAAAGCGCGTGCGGAAGAAGGGGGCGGCCGCCTCAACGATGAAATGCTCGGGCTCGAACCAGGCGACGAAACGCTCGCGCCCGTTCTCCGCGCCCAGCGCCCGGAAGCGCACGAAGGCGTGCATCTTGTGAATGTCGCGCCGCACCGCCTTCGCCATCAGCGCGAGCCGATGCACCAGCGGATCGGCCGGGTTGTCGATCAGCCGCCGCTCGCCATGCAGCACCCGCCAGATCAGCGTGTAGAGCCGGGCGAAGCGGTCGGGGTCGTGATGGCAGAGCACCAGCGGGATCAACTCGCCGAGGGCGCGCGGCAGCGCGAGGGCAGGGGCCTCGCCCGCCTCGGCCGGGCCGGCGGGGAGGGCGCCGAACAGATCGCTACAGGCGCTCTCGGCCTCGGGCTCGCCCGGCTCGCGCATCCGCCAGACGACATGTTCCGGCGCCACACCCGCCGCAATCAGCCGACGCACGGCGCGGCGGAAGCCGTCGCGGTCGGCGCCATAGGCCAGGCTCACGGCCTCCATGGCACGGGTGGGCGCGTTCACGCGAACAGCTCGAGCTGACGGGCCGGCGGGGCGAGGCGTTCGCGCAGATCGGACCGGTCGGTGAGTTTCAGCGGGTGATGGTCGGCGGTGATGAGGAAGGCGCGCGCCCGCTTCACGCCCGTGCTCAGCCGGCCGATATCATCCAGCGTCAGCCGCGTCTGGCGCCGGGCGCGCAGGATGCGGTCGACCGCCCGCGCGCCGAGGCCTGGCACGCGCAGCAGGAGTTCGCGATCGGCGGCGTTGACATCCACCGGGAAGCGTTCGCGGTGCTTCAGCGCCCAGGCGAGCTTGGGATCGATGTCGAGGTCGAGCATCCCCGCGCTGCCGCCGGCGGCGATTTCGTCGACGCTGAAGCCGTAATAGCGCAGCAGCCAGTCCGCCTGGTACAGCCGGTTCTCGCGCCGGAGCGGGGCGGCTTTCACCGGCAGCACGCGGCTCGCCTCGGGGATCGGGCTGAAGGCGGAGTAATAGACGCGCCGCAGGCCATAGCCGCCATAAAGCCCGGCGCTGGTGCGCAGCACCGTCTCGTCCGTGGTGTCGTCCGCGCCGACGATCATCTGCGTGCTCTGTCCGGCCGGGGCGAAGCGGCGGCGTTCCTCCTTGGCCTCGACAATCCGCTCCTGCATCTGACCCATCGTCGCCTTGATGCCCGGCGCGTCCTTCTCCGGCGCCAGCGATTTCAGACTGATGTCGGAGGCGAGCTCGATGTTCACCGACAGTCGGTCGGCCCACAGGCCGGCCTGCTCGACCAGCCAGGGGCTCGCCTCGGGAATGGCCTTGAGGTGGATGTAACCGGCGAAGCCGTGGTCGCGGCGCAGCGTGCGCGCGACCAGCATCATCTGCTCCATCGTGTAGTCGGGCGAGCGGATGATGCCGGAGGAGAGGAACAGCCCCTCGATATAGTTGCGCTTGTAGAAGCCGAGCGTGATGCGCACCACCTCGTCGACCGAGAGCCGCGCCCGCTCCACATTGGAGGAGCGCCGGTTGATGCAATAGGCGCAGTCGAACAGGCAGTAATTGGTCAGCAGGATTTTCAGCAGCGCCACGCAGCGCCCGTCCGGCGTGTAGGAATGGCAGATGCCGGCGCCCGTGGTGGAGCCGATGCCGTCCCTCGCAGCCTTGCGCCCCCGTGCCCCGGAGGAGGCGCAGGAGGCGTCATATTTCGCGGCGTCGGCAAGGATGCCTAGCTTGGCCTTGAGAGTATCATCCACGCGGAAATTCCTTCCGCGTTCATGTTATGTTCTCTTGATGGGCGGTCAACCCCCGCGGGGTGTGGTGCCCGGCCGCGGGGCCGGGCACGCAAATTCAGTCGGTCAGGCCACCTTCTTGGTCTTGGCGATCAGATCGACGAAGCGGTCGAACAGATAGTGGCTGTCCTGCGGGCCGGGGCTCGCCTCGGGGTGATACTGCACGGAGAAGACCGGCTTGTCGGTCAGCTCGATGCCGGCATTGGAGCCATCGAACAGCGAGACATGGGTCTCGCGCGCGGTCGCCGGCAGGCTGTCGCGGTCGACCGCGAAGCCGTGATTCATCGAGGTGATCTCGACCTTGCCGGTGGTCATGTCCTTCACCGGGTGGTTCGCGCCGTGATGGCCCTGATGCATCTTCATCGTGCGCCCACCCACCGCCAGGCCGAGCATCTGGTGGCCGAGGCAGATGCCGAAGGTCGGGATGCCCCGGTCGATGATGTCGCGAATCACCGGCACGGCATATTCGCCGGTTGCCGCCGGGTCGCCTGGGCCGTTGGAGAGGAACACGCCGTCCGGGTTCAGCGCCAGCACCTCCTCGGAGGTGGCGGTCGCCGGCAGCACGGTCACCTTGCAGCCGGCGCGGGCGAGCAGGCGCAGGATGTTGCGCTTGATGCCGTAGTCGATGGCGACGACGTGATGCACCGGCGCGGTCTGCTGGCCGTAGCCCTGCGGCCACTGCCACGGGGTCTCGTCCCAGGTGAAGCGCTGGGCGCTGGTGACCATCGGCACGAGGTCCATGCCGACAAGGCCCGGCCACGCGGCCGCTTCCTTCTTCAGCGCCTCGACATCGAACTTCCCGTCGGCGGCATGGGCGATCATCGCATTGGGCATGCCCTTGTCGCGGATCAGCGCGGTGAGCGCGCGCGTGTCGATGCCGGAGATGGCGATGATGCCGCGCGCCTTCAGCCACTGGTCGAAATGGCGGGTGGCGCGGTAATTCGAGGGATCGGTGATGGCCGAATGCAGCACCACGCCGCGTACGCCTGAGGCGCCGGCCATCGAGATCGTCTCGATGTCGTCCTCATTGGTGCCGACATTGCCGATATGGGGGAAGGTGAAGGTGATGATCTGCCCGGCATAGGACGGATCGGTCAGCACTTCCTGATAACCCGTCATCGCCGTGTTGAAGCACACCTCGCCGACTGCCTGGCCGGTGGCACCCAGCCCGAAGCCTTCAAGGACGGTGCCGTCGGCCAGCACGAGGAGGGCGGTCGGGAGGGGCTCGGCCCACACGTCGCCGCCGGAGAGCTGTTCAGCGCTACCGCTCATTGATCTTGTTCCCTGTCGTTGTGTGCCCTAATTAGTCGGTCGCCGCGCCGGACGCCAGCCTTGAGGCTGCGCATCTGTCCCTCGTCAAGCGGATGGCTGCGGCGAAATCGCGGCCAAACGCCCGAGATGCGGCGGCCCGAAGGTTTCGAGACCGATTTTCGGGGCGGATCAACAATCGCTTCGTGGGTGTGGGACGGCGCGGAGAGCTTCCGGCGCCGCCGGCCCGCGAACAGAAGCAAGGCGGACAAGGTGCTGCGCGACCAGATCAACACTTCGCTGAAGGAATCGATGAAGGCGGGCGACAAGGTGCGCCTCGGCACGCTTCGCCTCATCAATGCGGCGATCAAGGACCGCGACATCGAAGCGCGCGGCCATGGCAAGGATCCGCTCTCCGACGAGGAACTGCTCGGCCTGCTGACCAAGATGATCAAGCAGCGCGAGGAATCCGCCAAGGTCTATGAGGAAGCCGGCCGCGCTGACCTGTCGACGCAGGAGCGGGAGGAAATCGTGGTCATTCAGGGCTTCCTGCCGACCCAGATGACCGAAGCCGAGGCGCAGGCCGCCATCGCCGCCGTCATCGCCGAGATCGGCGCGCATGGCCTCAAGGACATGGGCCGCACCATGGCCGCGCTCAAGGAGCGCCACACCGGCGTGATGGATTTCGGCAAGGCGAGCGGCACGGTGAAGGCGCTGCTGACGGCCTGAGCCGAGGCGCCCAGCCAATTCCCTGACGCACATTATCGCCATGTCCCCAGACCCCCAAACGCCCGCGCCGGCCACGCTGACCTGGGCAGGGTGCTGGCGCGGAGCGCGCGCGATCATTGCCGTTCTCCCGCCCGTCTTCGTGTTCGGCGTCGCCTTTGGCATCGCCGCGCGCGGCGCCGGACTCGAGGGCTGGCTCGCGGCGCTGATGAGCGTCGTCGTCTTCGCCGGGGCGTCGCAATTCGCGGTGCTGGACCTGTGGACAAGCCCGGTGCCGTGGCTGCCGCTGCTGGTGGCGACCTTTGCCATCAATGCCCGGCACATCCTGCTCGGCGCCTCGCTGCGCGCCTTATGCCGGGGGCTGGCGCCGTGGAAGGTCTATGGGGCGATGACGCTGCTGAGCGACCTCAACTGGGCGGCGCTGATCGCCGCCGAGCGCAAGGGCGAGCGCGATCTCGGCTATCTCGTCGGCGGCGGCCTGCTGATGTGGGCGACCTGGGTGTCGGCGACGATTATCGGCGCGGTCGCTGGCGGGCTTACGCTGGATGATGTGAAGACCTATGCGCTCGATCTCGTGCTGGTGGCGTTCTTCGCCACCACGCTGGTCGGGCTGCGGCGGGGGCGGGTGGACGATCTGCCCTGGCTGGTGGCGGGTCTGGCCGCCATGGGCGCGGTGTGGTTTCTGCCGCCGAACTGGCACGTCATGGTCGGTGGGCTGGCGGGCGGCCTCGCCGGTCTCCTGCGCGACGAATTCAAACGCTCCGATTTGACGCGCCCATGACCACTACGCAGGCCCTTCTCGTCGTCTTCGCCATGGCCCTCGTCACCTATGCGACGCGGGCCGGCGGCATTTTCCTCGTCGGCTTCGTGCCGATGTCGGCCCGCACCGAGAACTTCCTGCGCTATCTCGCCGGGGCGGTGCTGGTCGCGCTGGTGGTGCCGGCGACGGTGCGCGGCGGGCCGGAGGGCTATGTCGCGGTCGGCGTCGCCGTGCTCGCCCGGCTGGTGTTGCGCAAGGCGCTGCCGGCCATTGCGCTGGGCATCCTCGCGGCGGCGCTGTGGCGCGCTCATATGGGCGTGAGCTGAGGGCCGGGCCCACGCCCGGCCATTTGCTCTTGTCAGGGCCTCATTCCGGCAGGCGCGTCTCGTATGCCGCGCGGTACTGCGCGAAGAGCGGCCAGAGGGCGCTGCGCTCGCGCGCTTCCAGCAGGTCGGCCAGCAAGGTGAGATGGGCGTGCCAGCCGCCGGCGACGCCGAGCCGGGTGCTGCGCTTGACGAGGCGCCGGTGGGTGACGGTGAGCAGCACCCGCTCCCCGCGCGGCGCGAGCTCGAACGTCACCTCCGATTCGTTCGGCCCGTCGGCCTCCCAGGTGAAGCGCAGCAGCCGGTTCGGCTCGCAGGCGAGCACTGTGCCGGGATTGTGGAACTCGCCAGCGAATTTCGCGAAGTTTTCCGGCGTCGGCTGGCCGGCATTGAGCTCGCCATTGCGGAACACCAGATCGACCGCGCCGCCGTCGCGCAGTTCCATCGCCCCGTCCGCCAGCCACAGCCGGCGCTTCTCCGGCTCGGTGAGATAGGACCAGACCCGCTCGACCGGGCCGGGGAGGATACGCTCGAAGCGCAGCGTGTCGGGGGCGTCGAGGCGGGCGAAGTCGTCGTCGGCGGCGTGTGCTTGCGCGGTCATGGCGTTTCTCCCTGTTGGCGGGCGGCGGTGGCGGCGTCCTCGGCGCGCAGCAGGGCGTCGAGGGTGTTGAGGCGCCCGGTCCAGAACCGCTCGTAGAAGCTGAGCCAGTCATGGGCGGTGGCGAGCCGGGCCGGCTCCAGCCGGCACAGATGCTGGCGCCCGCGCACCTCGCGCCGCACCAGCCCGGCAGCCTCCAGCGCCTTGATGTGCTTGGAGGCCCCGGCCAGCGACATGGCGAAGGGTTCCGCCAGTTCGCCCACCGTGCGCTCCCGCTCGCTGAGGCTTTGCAGCATGGCGCGCCGGGTCGGGTCGGCGAGGGCGTGGAAGATGTGGTCCAGCCGGGGATCGGCGATGTCTATTTGTTCAACCATATGGTTTAGTATCTGCGCTGGCCTCGGAACTGTCAACCATTAAGTTGAATATCCGGCGTGCGCCCGCCTCGGTGGATAACGGGGATAGCGGGCAGGGATTGCCGATGGCGGCGCGGCACGCCACCTGAGGGAGCGGCGCCGTCATCCGGCCTACCTCTTGCCTGATAGAAGGGGCGTTCGCTTCGGAGTACCGATTCCCCCATGCGCTTCCCGCCCTCGTTCCTCGACGAGATTCGCGCCCGCCTCCCGGTGTCGGAGGTGGTGGGAAAGCGCGTGCAGTTGAAGAAGCAGGGGCGCGAATGGCGCGGCCTCTCGCCGTTCAACCCCGAGAAGACCCCGTCCTTCTATGTGAACGACCAGAAGGGCTTTTATCACTGCTTCTCCTCCGGCAAGCATGGCGACCAGTTCGACTTCATGATGGAGGTCGAGGGCCTGCCCTTCCCGGAGGCGGTGGAGCGGCTCGCCGGCATGGCCGGGGTGCCGATGCCCGTGCAGTCGCGCGAGGAGGAAAAGCGCGAGAGCCGTCGCAAGACGCTGCATGAGGTGATGGAGCTCGCCACCAAATTCTTCGAGACCACGCTGCAGAACCGCGCCGGCGCCAAAGGGCGCGGCTATCTCGCCGATCGCGGCCTCGGCCCCGCGACGCAGCAGCGTTTCCGCCTCGGCTACGCCCCGCCCGACCGCTACGCGCTGAAGGAGGCGCTGGGCGGCAAGGGCGTGCCGATGGAGGACATGATCGAGGCCGGCCTGCTGATTTCCGCCGACGACATCGCCATTCCCTATGACCGCTTCCGCGACCGCGTGATGTTCCCCATCACCGATCTGCGCGGCCGGGTCGTGGCCTTTGGCGGGCGGGCGCTGGAGAAGGACGTCTCGGCCAAATACCTGAACTCGCCGGAGACCTCGCTCTTTCACAAGGGCTCGCTGCTCTATAACGGCTTCAACGCCCGCGCCGCCGCCCATAAGGGCGCCCCGGTGATTGCGGTCGAGGGCTATGTCGACGTCATCGCGCTGGTCGAGGCCGGCTTTCCGGCGGCGGTGGCCCCGCTCGGCACGGCGCTGACCGAGGACCAGCTTGCTCTGCTCTGGAAGATGGCGCCCGAGCCGGTGCTGCTTTTCGACGGCGACAAGGCCGGCCGGCGCGCCGCCTATCGTGCGCTCGATCTCGCCATGCCCCATCTCAAGCCCGGCGTGAGCCTCGGCTTCGGCACGCTGCCGGACGGGCAGGATCCCGACGACCTCGTCCGCGCCGGCGGCCGCGAGGCGGTGGAGGCGGTGCTCGCCCAGGCCCGCCCGCTTGCGGACGTGCTGTGGGAGCGCGAGCTGGAAGCCGCCAATGTCGATACGCCCGAGCGCCGCGCCGCGTTGGAGGCCCGAATCGGCGAGATCGTCCGCGTCATCGCCGACGAGACGGTGCGCAAGCATTACCGCGCCGAGCTGATGGAGCGCTTCCGCCGCCTTTTCGCCCCGGTCTATGCGCCGGGCGGGGGAGGGGCCGGGCGGCGCGAGCCGGGCCGCTTCGGCACGCGCTTTGCCGGTCGTGGGGCGCCCGGTGACCGCCGGGGCGGCGCGGGCGGGCGCGGCGCCGCCGGCTCAGCCGGCGAGGGCATGCGCCGTTCGGCCCTGCTGCGCGGCGCGGCGGCGGAAATCCCGCGCAACGAGGCGCTGCTGCTCTTCGCCGCGATGAACCATCCTTGGCTGATGGAGCGCTTCGCCGAGGAGATCGCCGACCTGCCCTTGCAGAACAAGGACGCTGCCCGTTTGCGGCAGGCGCTGCTCGACGCCCATATGGAAGGGGCGGACGAGGATGCCGCGCATCTGGCGGCGCGGCTGGAGGTGGTCGGCGTCGCTCCGGTGGCCCAGCGCCTCGCCCAGATTGCGGTGGCGCGCCATGACTGGCCGGCCTTTGCCGATGCTGGGCGGGCCGATGTGGAATTGTGGTGGCACCAGCGGCTGGTCTTGCACCGGCGCAGCCACGCCCTATCTAAAGACCTGAAGGAAGCGGAGAAACGCCTCGCAGAGGAGCCCACAGAGATGAACTGGGCACGCTTTCTCGACATACAAAGACAGCTCGCGGCACTTGACGGCACCGAAGCTTTGGTAGAGGGGTTCGGCGCCGCATCGGGTCGTTCCGGGCGGTCGATGTAGAAGTCCTCTGGGTCGCCCGCCCCGCGCATCACCTGCGCCGTGGAGCGTGTGGCCCCGTTTGCGTCGTGATCGTCTCGGCGATCGTGGCGCGAGGTTTAAGGTCGAAGGGCGGTGGCCGGATTAACCGGACGCTGTCGGGCGCCGGGCGAAAGCCGGACGGCGGTTGAGGAGCACACGTATGGCGAAGCAGGCAGCGGACGCGACGGAAGCCCCCGAGAAGGACGGCGACACCCCGGATAGCCCGTTGCTGGACCTTTCGGACGCTGGCGTCCGGAAGATGATCAAGCTCGCCAAGAAGCGTGGCTATGTCACCTATGACGAGCTGAACGAGGTTCTCCCCTCCGAGCAGAACACGTCCGACCAGATCGAAGACATTTACGCGATGCTCAACGAGATGGGCATCAACGTGGTCGAGGCGGAAGAGGCCGAGGCGGAAGCCGAGGGCGAGGAGACCGCGGAAGCGGCGGACGACGAGGAAGAGTCCGGCGGCGAGATCGCCGAATCGGCCCCGCGCGCGGTCATCCGTTCCGAGACCAAGTCCGAGCCGGGCGAGCGCACCGACGATCCGGTGCGCATGTATCTGCGCGAGATGGGCTCGGTGGAGCTGCTCTCCCGCGAGGGCGAAATCGCCATCGCCAAGCGCATTGAGGCCGGCCGCGAGGCGATGATCGCGGGCCTCTGCGAGAGCCCGCTGACCTTCCAGGCCATCATCATCTGGCGCGACGAGCTCGTCGAAGGCAAGGTGCTGCTGCGCGACATCATCGACCTCGAGGCGACCTATGCCGGTCCCGAGGCGAAGAATGGCCCCATCGTCGAGGGCGGCACGCTGGCGCCGGAAGGCGACGAGGAGCGTGAGCCGACGCTGGGCGAGACCATCGCCGCCGACGATGACGACGACATGGAGAACTCGCTCTCCCTCGCCGCCATGGAAGCGGAGATCAAGCCGAAGGTTCTGGAGACCTTCGACCGCATCGCCGACTATTACAAGAAGCTGCGCCGCCTGCAGGACCAGAACGTCGAGTCGAAGCTCAAGAATGAGAGCCTCTCGCCGTCGCAGGACCGCAAATACAAGAAGCTCAAGGACGATTTGATCCTCGACGTGAAGTCGCTGTCGCTGAATCAGGCGCGCATCGATAACCTCGTCGAGCAGCTCTACGACATCAACAAGCGGCTCGTGTCGCTTGAAGGCCGGCTGATGCGCCTTGCCGAGAGCTTCGGCGTCTCGCGTGAGGACTTCCTGAAGCAGTATCAGGGCTCCGAGCTCGACCCGAAGTGGATCAGCCGGGTCAAGAACCTGACCTCGCGCGGCTGGAAGGGGTTTGTCGGCCAGGAACTGGACGGCATCCGCGATCTGCGTTCGGAAATCCACGCGCTGGCCACCGAGACCGGGCTGGAAATCCAGGAATTCCGCAAGATCGTGCAGATGGTCCAGAAGGGCGAAAAGGAAGCCCGTCAGGCCAAGAAGGAAATGGTCGAGGCCAATCTGCGCCTCGTCATCTCCATCGCCAAGAAGTACACCAACCGCGGCCTGCAGTTCCTGGACCTCATCCAGGAGGGCAACATCGGCCTGATGAAGGCGGTCGACAAGTTCGAGTACCGGCGCGGCTACAAGTTCTCGACCTATGCGACCTGGTGGATCCGTCAGGCGATCACCCGCTCGATCGCCGATCAGGCCCGCACCATCCGCATCCCCGTGCACATGATCGAGACGATCAACAAGATCGTGCGCACCTCGCGCCAGATGCTGCACGAGATCGGCCGCGAGCCGACCCCGGAGGAACTGGCCGAGAAGCTCGGCATGCCGCTGGAGAAGGTCCGCAAGGTTCTGAAGATCGCCAAGGAGCCGATCTCGCTCGAAACGCCTATCGGCGACGAGGAAGACAGCCATCTCGGCGACTTCATCGAGGACAAGAACGCCATCCTGCCGATCGACGCGGCGATCCAGTCGAATCTGCGCGAGACCACCACGCGCGTGCTCGCCTCGCTGACCCCGCGTGAAGAACGCGTGCTGCGCATGCGCTTCGGCATCGGCATGAACACCGATCACACGCTCGAAGAGGTCGGCCAGCAGTTCTCGGTCACCCGCGAGCGTATCCGCCAGATCGAAGCCAAGGCGCTGCGCAAGCTCAAGCACCCCTCGCGGAGCCGCAAGCTGCGCTCGTTCCTCGACAACTGAGCGCGTCTCACCGGAATGCGAAAAGGCGGCCTGCGGGCCGCCTTTTCTTTTTCAGCGCGGACTTAACGCGCCGGCGCCTCCACCAGCAGCCCAACGATACGGCGCACCAGTGGCAGCACCAGCAGCAGCGTCGGGAAGGCGACAAGCCAGGAGAGGCCCCAGGCGGTTGGCCATGTCGCGAGGAAATCCGGGCCGGGGCCGAGACTGCGCAGCGTGGCGATGGCCGAGACCACGAAGGTCATCAGCACCGAGAGCACCAGCGGCATGATGATGCCGGCATAGCGCGCCGGCAGCTTGAAGGAAGAGGCAGGGGTCGGTGACGGGGAGGGCATGGGCCATCCTTGCTTGGATGGTCCCGACCGTCCGGATGGCACAAGCATCCGCCGGCCGGAACCGGGTTGGATGCGTTGCCTGACGTCGGACGCTTACGGCCGGCTGCGCAGGGCACGCCGACCCAATTGAAATAACAGAAGCGGCCGCGCGGCGCCAGTGTCGGCCGTTGGTTCCGGGTGGCCGGGCGCGCGAGCGACGGTCTAGCCTTGCGGGCATCGCTTTCTGGAGTGTCACGCCATGAGTGCCGACCTTCTCCCCGCCGCCCTGTCTCCTGACTTCCTTCTCATCTGCTTCATCGTCGTCGTCTCGCCGGGAACCGGCGCGCTCTACACGATGGCGGCCGGGCTGGGGCAGGGGCGCGCGGCGAGCCTGCTCGCCGCCTTTGCCTGCACGCTCGGTATCGTGCCGCATCTCGCCGCCGCCATGCTCGGGCTCGCGGCGGTGCTGCATGCCAGCGCGCTCGCCTATGAGACGCTGCGTTATGCCGGCGTCGCCTATCTCCTCTACATGGCCTGGCAGGTGCTGCGGGCAGACGGGCCGCTGCGCATCACCCCGGAAGCCGCACGGCTGCGGCCGGGGCGGGTGATCGCCGACGGCATCCTGCTGAACCTGCTGAACCCCAAGCTCTCCATCTTCTTCGTGGCCTTCCTGCCGCAGTTCATCGCGCCCGCGGAGCCGGCACCCTTGCTGCGGATGATGGAAATGTCGGGGGTGTTCATGGCGATGACCTTCGTGGTCTTCGCGCTCTACGGCCTGTTCGCGGCGGCGATCCGCGGCCAGCTCGCCGCGCGACCGGCCATCCTTGCCTGGATGCGGCGGGGCTTTGCCGCGGCCTTTGTGGCGCTCGGTGCGAAGCTTGCCCTGAGCGAGCGTTAGGCGCCCAAAGAAAAGCCCCATCCACCGGGGGCTGGTGAACGGGGCAGAGCGTGCCGTCAAGCACGGGCGCCTGGAATGCGCCGCTTTCGGCCGGAGGGAACCCGGTTGGGGACGGGGTGACCGAAAGTTTCAGCTCGGGCTCATTCGCCCGGAAGCGGGTGGTTATGGCGGCGGGTGGCCTTGGTCGAGATGTCGACATAGGCCAGCGTGCCGGCGAAGCCGCCGAAGGCGAGCAGCGTGAAGGCGAGAAAAAGCACGGTCTCCATGGGCATTGGCGTTCTCCCCATCGTTGGATGAGCCAACGCTAGGCGCCCGCCGCCGCGCCGGCTTTGCGCTACGTCAAAGGCGGCACGTGTTTCCTCCCCTTGCGGAAGGCTCAGGGCGTGGTGATCGCCTGATCGACCAGCAAGGCGAGGCCGATGAGGGCGATGAAGATCAGGAAGAACAGACCGAACAGGATCAGTGACAGCCGGCGCGCCAGAGCGGACACATTGGTCATGCCGATGGCGCCGGCGATGATCGAGATGATGAGAAAGATGACGGCGTATTTGAACATGGCGGGATCCCTGCGACCTCACGCCATGAACGGCGTACCGGCGGCAAGGTTCCCGGTTCCGCCGCGCCTCAGCCGCCGTCCGAGCGCCCGTCTTGCTCGGTGGGGAAGCTGTCAGCGTCGCTCGACCGGCGCATCTGCGCCCGGCGATCCGGGGCAGCGGCCGGCGTTTCCGCCGTGTCGTCCTCGGGCTGCGGCACCGTGCCGGTGATGGCGGAGGCGGCGCTCGCCTCGTCGACGGCCGCGTGGACCGTGCCGGCCGGCGTCTCGCGGCAGCACATGCGCCAGACCACGAACAGCAGCAGCAGCGTGTGCGAGGCGGCGGTGAAATAGAACAGCGAGCCCGGCCCGTAATGCTGCATGCCGTAGGAGGCGAGCGCCGGGCCGACCACCGAGCCGATGCCATAGAGCAGCAGGAGGCCCGCCGCCGTCTCCACCGCCTGCGAGGCGGGGGTGCGGTCATAGGCATGGGCGGCGGCGAGCGAATAGGCCGGCAGCGACAGCGCGCCGTAGAACAGGCCGAGCAGGCACAGGCCGAGCAGGCCGAAATCGAACATGCCAAGCGCCAGCCCGGCGAGCATGGCGCCCACCATGAGCCCGGCAAGGATGCGCCGGCGGTCGGTGCGGTCCGAGAAGAAGCCGACCGGCCATTGCGCCACGGCGCCCGCGACGACGACCGCGCTCATGAAGGTCGCCGCGCCATCGGCGGTGAGGCCCCGGCCAATGCCGAAGATCGGCCCGAGCGACCAGAGCGAGCCATTGGTCAGGCCGATGACGAAGCAGCCCACCATCGCCACAGGCGCGGCGCGGAACAGGCGCAGCGGGCGGATGCGGGCGGTCTCGATCGGCGCGGGCTGGCCTGCATTGGACATCACCACCGGCAGGGTGGCGATGGAGAACAGGATGGCAGCGAGCGCGAACAGCTCGAAGCCACGTACCGGGTAGAGCGTGATCATCATCTGCCCGGCGGTGAGCGCGGCATAGTCCACCATCACATAGGCGCTCATGACGAAGCCGCGCGTCTGGTTGGTGGCGCGGTCGTTCAGCCAGCTCTCGATGACGAGATAGAGCCCGGCGAAACAGAAGCCGGTGATGGCGCGCAGCCCGAACCAGACGAAGGGGTCGATAATGATGAGATGGCCCATCATCGCCGCCACCACGCCCGAGGTCAGGGCGGCGAAGGCGCGGATATGGCCGGAGCGGCGCACGAGGTGCGGTACGGCGAGGCAGCCAATGACGAAGCCGAGATAATAGCTCGAGCCCAATATGCCGAGATTGATGGCGCTGAAGCCCTCAAAGGCGCCGCGCAGCGGGAGCAGCGTGTTCTGCAGGCCGCTGCCGGTAACCAGAAAGAACACGCCGAGCAGGAGCGCGGCGACAGGGCCGAGAGTCTGGGCCATGATGGGACCGGCGGTGAGCGGGCAAACGGGGAAGCGATTCCGGCTGGAATCAAGCCTTTATCCTTCTTCCCGTATTCCCGTTCCGCCCTCAAGTCGAGACAGCGAAAAGGCGAGCGTGCAGCAATGAGCAATCAAGGTAGCGGTTCTGCGAGCGACCAGCCGGTGAAACTCCACTCGAGCTTCCTGAGCGTCGAGATCGCCCGGCTCGGGGCGGAGATGCAGAGCCTGAAGGACGCGCAGGGGCGCGACCTGCTGTGGGATGGCGACGCCGCCTTCTGGACCGGGCGGGCGCCGCTGCTCTTTCCCATTGTCGGGCGGTTGCCGAACGACCAGCTCGTGCATGAGGGCACGGCCTATCCGATGAGCCAGCACGGCTTCGCCCGCCGCCGGGTGTTCGAGCTGATCGACCACAGCGGCGCGCAGGCGCAGTTCTCGCTGCGGCCGGATGAGGAGACGCGCAAGCAATACCCGTTCGATTTCACGCTGATGGTCACCTACACGCTGGAGGAGGCGACGCTGACCATCAAGGTGGTGGTGGCCAATCCCGGCACGGTGACGCTGCCGGCGAGCGTCGGCTTTCACCCGGCCTTCCGCTGGCCCTTGCCCTATGGCGGCACGCGGGCGGACCACCGGCTGGTGTTCGAGAAGGCGGAGGTGGAGCCGGTGCATCGCCCGGTCGGCGGGCTGCTCGCGGCGGCTTCCGAGCCCAACCCGGCCATCGACACGGTGCTGACGCCGACCGACGCGCTGTTCGCGCGCGACGCGCTGATCTTCCTGCACCCGCGCTCGCACCATGTGCGCTTCGGCGTGCCGGGCGAACCGGGACTTGAGATCGCCTATCCCGTCATGGAGCAGCTCGGCATCTGGTCGAAGCCGGGCGCGCCCTTCCTGTGCATCGAGCCGTGGTCGGGCTATGCCTCGCCCGAGAACGCGCCGGCCGAGTTCACCCGGAAGCCCGGCCTCAGTCACATCCCGCCCGGCGGCTCGAAGAGTTTCGCCATGGCGGTGCGCTGGCTGCCGGATGTCGGCCGCTAGGCGCGGGCTTCACGCCGATCGCGGCTGCTCGCCGGCCAGCGGCTCGCCCGCCGTGGCGATCCGGTCGCGGCCTTCCTGCTTGGCGCGATAGAGCGCGGCATCGGCCGAGGCCACCAGCCGGTCGATGTCCAGCACGCTGGCATGCTGGTGGGCGACGCCGATGCTGGCGGTGAGCCGGCGGCGGTCCGGCCGGCGGATGCCGGCATTGCCGAGGGTCGCGTGCAGGCGCTCGGCCACTTTCTGCGCGGCGCGGGCATCGGCGCCGGGCAGGATCAGGCCGAATTCCTCGCCGCCATAGCGGGCGAGCACGTCGCCGGCCCGCCGCTCCATCGCGGCGAGGGCGGCGCCCACCTGGCGCAGCAGTGCGTCGCCGGCGGGGTGGCCGAAGCGGTCATTCACATCCTTGAAGCCGTCGAGGTCCATCATCACCAGAGCCAGCGGCTCGCCGGTGCGCTGGGAGCGGCTGGCGGCGCGGGCAAGTCCCTCGTCGAAGGCGCGGCGGTTCTCCAGGCCCGTCAGCGGGTCGATGCGCGAATGGCGCGTCAGTTCCTCATTGCGGCGGAACAGCTCCACCTCGTCGGCGGCGATGGTGGCGAGCACGCGCAGAGGCTCGATGTCGATCGCGCCCAGCATATGCGGCGCGGCGCTGAGCACGCAGAGCGAGCCGACCGGCAGCCGGTCGTCGAGCAACAGCGGAACGCCCGCATAGAAGCCGATGCGAGGACCGTCGAGCTGGGGATGCCCCGCGAAACGCGGATCGCTGGAAATATCGCGCGAGACCAGGGCTTGCCCTTGGGAAATGATCAACTGGCAGATCGATTGCTCGCGCGGTCGGCTGGCCTGCGTCGGCTGGCCGGCCGAGGCCTTGATCCATTGGGTCTGGGCGTCGATGAAGCTGATGAAGGCGAGGTCGCACTGGTAGATGTGGCGCGCCAGCCAGGCGATGCGGTCGAAACGCGGATCGGGCGGCGAATCCATGATGCTGCAGGCCTCGAGGGCCCGCAGGCGCTGCGTCTCGTTCGACGGAGGCGCGGGAGTCCGCCACATGCACGATGCTCCGAGTGAGGCGCGCGCGCATACCGGGCCGGGCGGCGCGCCATCCGACCCCTTTTACATCCTTCCCCGCTCAGCCGAAATGGTCGGGCACCTGTGATAAGTCGGCGAGGAAATCCTCGCACCAGCTATGGATCGTGGTCTTCGCCACCTGGTCCATATTGGCGCGCCAGCGTTCGCGCCGCTCCTCGACCGGCATGGTGAAGGCGCGGTGGAACGCATCCGCCATGCCTTCCACGTCATAGGGGTTCACCAGCAGCGCGCCGGAGAGCTCATGCGCCGCGCCGGCGAAGCGCGAGAGCACCAGCACGCCGGGATTCTCCGGATCCTGCGCCGCGACATATTCCTTGGCGACGAGGTTCATGCCGTCGCGTAGTGGCGTGACGATGCCGAGCCGGGCGTTGCGGTAGATCGCGGCGAGGGTGGCGCGCTGGAAAGGACGGTTGAGATAGCGCAGCGGCACCCAGTCGAACTCGGCATATTCGCCATTGATGGCGCCGCCCAGCTCCTCCAGCTCGCGGCGCAGCGCCTGATACTCGGCGACCTCGGCGCGGCTGAGCGGGGCGATCTGCATCAGCGTCATCTTCGAGCGGTGCTCGGGATAGCGGGCGAGGAAATCGCCAAAGGCGGCGAACTTGCCCGGCAGGCCCTTGGAATAGTCGAGCCGGTCGACGCCGACCGCCAGCGCCCGCCCGGCAAGGCTTGCCTTGAGGCGCTTTTCCTCCTCCTTGCCGACCGAGGCACGAGCATCCTTCACAAAGGCCTCGGCGTCGATGCCGATCGGGTAGGCGACGACGCGGAAGCGCCGGTCGTTGAGGCCCACGCCGCCGCCCGGCGCGATCCAGCCATGGGCTTCCGAGGAGATGTAGGTGAGCAGCGCGCGCACATCATCCTCGGTCTGCAGCCCGACGAGATCGTAATGCGACAGGTCGCCCACCAGCGCGGCATGCGAGGGCAGGCTGAGGAACACCTCGGGCGTCGGCCAGGGGATGTGGTGGAAATAGCCGATCCGCCCCGTGAAGCCGAGCTTGCGCAGCTCGGCTGCCAGCGGAATGAAGTGATAATCGTGCACCCAGATGATGTCGTCCGGCTTCAGCAGCGGCAGCAGCGAACGGGCGAAATGCTCGTTGACCCGGCGATAGCCCTCCCAGTCCGAGCGGCGGAAGGAGAGCAGGCCGAGCCGGTAGTGGCAGAGCGGCCAGAGCGTTCCATTGGCATAGCCGGCATAGTGGGCGCGCTGGTCGTCGGGGTCGAGATCCTGCAGCGCATAGGTCACGCGCCCGGAGCGGAACACCTTGGGCGGGGGCGGGTTCACTTGCGTTTCCCCGCTCCAGCCGAACCACAGGCCGCCGCGCTGGCTCAGCGCCTCGCGCAGGGCGACCGCCAGACCGCCCGCCTTGGCCGCGCGCTCGCGCGGCGAGGCCACGCGGTTGGAGACGACTACGAGCCGCGCCAAAACGCTTCCTCCCATGTCTTCGAGAGCCGCATGGCCATGTCGATCAGGCCGACCATCGAATAGGTCTGCGGAATGTTGCCCCACAGCTCCAGCGTCTGGTTGTCGATGTCTTCTGACAGCAGCCCCGCCTCGTTGCGGCGGGCGAGCAGGTTGTTGAACAGCTCGCGCGCCTCGTCCCGCCGGCCGATCAGGTCGAGCGCCCCGGCGTACCAGAAGGAGCAGATGGTGAAGGAGGTCTCCGGCAGGCCGAAATCGTCCTCGCCGGCGTAGCGCATCAGGTAGCCGTTGCGCATCAGCTCGCGGCCGATCGCCTCCACCGTCGCGACATAGCGCGGATCGTCCGGGCGCACGAAGCCGAGTTCGGCGAGCAGCAGCAGGCTGGCGTCGAGCTGGCCGTCCTCCTCCGCGTCGACGAAGCTGTTATGGGCCTCGCTCCAGGCGAAGGTGAGGATGCGGGCGCGGATCTCGTTGCGCCGCTCCAGCCAGAACTGGACCCGTTCGGGCAGCTCCAGCACGCGGGCGATGCGGGCGAGCCGATCACAGGCGGCCCAGCTCATCACCGCCGAGAAGGTATGGACGCGCCTTTTGCCGCGCAGCTCCCACAGGCCGGCATCAGGCTCGAAGGCGAACTCCACCGCCTTGGCGCCGACGCCCTCCAAGAGCTCGAACAGCGCCCGGTCGCCCTTATTGGGCAGGCGCTCGTCGAAGAACATCTGCGCGGCGGCGAGCACGACATGGCCATAGCCGTCATTCTGCACCTGCTCGGCCGCCTGGTTGCCGACGCGCACCGGCCCCATGCCGGAGAAGCCTGCCAGCGCCGGGGCGAAGCGTTCCTCCAGCGGCGTGCCGGGCACGATGGAATAGACCGGCGCCAGTCGGCCGGAGGGCTCGGCGGCGATCACCGTGGTCAAATAGCGGATATAGTCCTCCATGGTGCGGGTGGCGCCGAGAAGGTTCAGCGCCCGCACGGTGAAGTAGGAATCGCGCAGCCAGCAGTGCCGGTAGTCCCAATTGCGGATCGAGTGCGGCGCCTCGGGGATCGAGGTGGTGAGCGCGGCGACGATGCCGCCGGTCTCCTCATAGGCGCACAGCTTCAGCGAGATGGCGGCGCGGATCACCGCGTCCTGCCACTCGAAGGGAATGGAGAGGTAGCGCACCCATTCCCACCAATAATCGCGGGTCTTCTCCTCGAAGGCGTGCGCAGTCTCGGCGAGGCTGGAGGCGAAGGGCTCGTCCGGCCCCAGCACCAGCGTGCCGGCCTTGCTGAGCACGAAGGGGCGCTCCTCCATCACATAGACGATGGGCAGATCGGTGGTGGCGCGGACGGTGAAGTCCTCGCCGGCGAAGCGCATATGGTTGGAGCCGCGCACCGCCACCGGGCGCTGCTCACCCCAGTTGAAATGCGGGCGCAGGCGAATGGTGACGCGGCAGGTGCCGGCGATCGGTTCGATCCGCCGCACCAGCATGGCCGGGCGGTAGATGCGGTCATAGAGCTTGAAGCGCGGCGCGAAGTCGGTGATGCGCAGCTTCGCCCCGTCCGCGTTCTCCAGAATGGTCTCGATGATGGCGGTGTTGCGCTGGTAGCGGCGCGTCGCCGTCACCTGCCCGTCGAGCTGTACGTCGAAGAAGCCGGCTTCCGGCTCGGTGCCGCCGAGCATGGAGGAGAAGATGGGGTCGCCATCGATACGCGGCCAGCAGCACCAGGCGAGACGCCCGTTCGGATCGACAAGCGCGGAGATGGTGCCGTTGCCGATGGCGGCGAGGTTCAGATTGGTCACGGGGCGGCGCGCTCCAGCGTCTGCGGGATCTGCTCAAGCCAGCGCCGGACATCGGCCGGCGTGGCGAAATGGTGGTCGGCCTGCGCGGTGGCGCGTGGGCCGATGGCGACGGCGAGGCCCCCGGCCGCGCGCACGGCGCGGAAGCCGTCCTCATCCGTCACGTCGTCGCCGAGGAAAATCGGCACGCGCCCGGCGAAGATGGTGGTGCGCATGAACTGGTCGACCGCCGTGCCCTTGGTGTGCCCGGCGGGGCGGACCTCGATGACGAAGCGACCCTTGAGGAACTCGACGCCCGGATCGAGCCCGCGACCGAGCTCCACCACCTTGTCCATGATCGCGTCCGACCATTGCGGCACGGCGCGGAAATGCACGGCGAGCGACAGCGGCTTGTGCTCGACGAACACGCCCGGCCAGGTCGCGAGTTCCCGGTCGAGCGCCTGCTCCAGCGGCTTGCGCCATTTCGGTATGGTGATCGGGACCGAAGGCGCATCGGGCGCGAGGCGGATTTCCGCGCCATGCTGGCCGGAGGCGGCGAGCCGGGTCGGAGCGAAGCGCCGGTCCATCCAGTCGATGGTGCGGCCGGAGACCAGTGCCACCGCCCCGCCGAGCGCCATTTGCAGCCGCGCCAGCGTATCCGGCAGCGAGATCGGGATGGTCACGCCTTCCGGGTGGTCAGCATGCTCGATCAGCGTGCCGTCAATATCGAGGAACAGAGCCCAGTCGGGGCGCGGGGCGGGGGCAGGGGGGAGGCTTGTCGGGGCAGGCGACGTCTCGGGAAGATCGGGAACTGGTCCCTTGGCCTGGGGGAGCGTGTGCATTCCGTTTCCTGATACCGGGCTGTGCGCCCGCCTTGAACTCCCGCCACGCCGAGCGCGCGCGAGGGCGCCGGCGGGCGTGATCGCCCTCGACAACGCGCGAGCGGCGGCGGCGTTCCAATACCAATTGCGGAAGTGCGGCGGTAAAGCGCGCGCGGGGCTCAGCGCGCCGGCAGGAGCTGTCCATCGGAGGATGGCAGCGAGCCGCCGTCCCAATGCAGGCGGATGCCGCGCCCGCCTTCGGCCTTCACCGCGTAGAGCGCCTGATCGGCCCGCTCGATCAGCACGGAGCGGATCTCGTCAAGAGCGGTGTTGGGCGGAATGAGCGACAGGCAGGCCGCGCCGACACTGATGGACAGACGGGCGCCGGGAATGCTGGCATGCTCGATATCGAGCGCCTCCACCGCCTTGTGCAGGCTCTCCGCCACCTTGATGGCGCCGGCCGCGGCGGTGCCGGGCAGCACGACGATGAATTCCTCGCCGCCGAAGCGGGCGATCATATCGCCGGGACGGCGCAGCACGCCCTCCATCACCTGGGCCACCGCGTGCAGCGTGTCGTCGCCGGCAAGATGGCCGTAGCGGTCATTGTACTTCTTGAAGTCGTCGATATCGACGAGGAGCACGGAGAGCGGCGCCTTTTCGCGCCGGCAGCGCAGGATTTCGCGCGGCAGCAGTTCCTCCAGCGCGTGGCGGTTCCACAGGCCGGTCAGCGCGTCGGTCGAGGCGGCCTCGGCAAGCCGGCGATTGGCCGCCTGCAATTCCCGGTTGGCGCTCTCCAGCCGCGTCTCCAGCCGCTTCTGCTCGGTGATCTCGGTGAGCGCGGCGCAGATCGCAGTCACCGCCCCTGCCGCGTCGCGCAGGGGGCGGACGGCGACGATGAAGACGCGGCCGAACAGGCCGATTTCCTGCTGCGGTTCCTGCGCGCCCTGATCGAAGGCGCCAAAGGTACGCTCGGCGGCCTCCATAACGATGGCCCCGAAGACATCGGCGACATAGCGTCCGGCCACATCGCCGCCGGGCGTCGGCACCACATCGGCGAACTCGCGATTATGCGCGAGCACGCGCCCGTCCCGCCCGATGACGCAGGAGGCGATCGGGAAGTCCAGATAGATGCGTCGGAGGTCTTCGGCCGAGATGTGCGCGAGCATACCGCCGGACATGAGAAGGAGGAATGAATGAAGGGGCGTTAACTATAGCAGGTGGTAACCGCGCTGCAATTGATGCGTGTCAAGGGCACCACGCTTTCTATCCATGGCCGTAGGGAAAGGTGGTGCCGGTCGGCGGACCGTCACGCGCCGCCGCTTGCCGCCCCGGCGTGGCGAACGAGCCGGGCGCGCCTGCGGCCTTGCCGCTCGCGGGCGCGCAGTTTACATAGCGGCCGACCCAATTCATCTCGTCGCAGGGCCCGTCGCCGGAAGGCGCCGCGCGTCCCCCACGCGCCACACGCTCAGGATCTGGCACATGGCTTCCTATCAGTACGTCTACCACATGCACGGCATGTCCAAGGCCTATCCGGGCGGCAAGAAGGTGCTCGACAACGTTCACCTGTCCTTCTACCCGACGGCCAAGATCGGCATTCTCGGCCCGAACGGCTCGGGTAAGTCGACGCTGCTCAAGATCATGGCCGGCATCGACAAGGATTTCTCCGGCGAGGCCTGGGTCGCCGAAGGCGCCCGCGTCGGCTACCTGCCGCAGGAGCCGCAGCTCGACCCGACCCTCTCGGTGCGCGAGAACGTCATGCTCGGCGTCGCCAAGCAGAAGGCGATCATCGACCGCTACAACGAACTCGCCATGAACTATTCCGAAGAGACCGCGGACGAGATGACCGCGCTCCAGGACGAGATCGAAGGCCAGGGCCTGTGGGATCTCGACAGCAAGATCGACCAGGCGATGGACGCGCTCGGCTGCCCGGAAGAGGGCTCCGACGTCGCCAAGCTCTCGGGCGGCGAGCGCCGCCGCGTCGCGCTGTGCCAGCTCCTGCTCTCGCAGCCGGAACTGCTGCTGCTCGACGAGCCGACCAATCATCTCGACGCCGAGACCACCAACTGGCTCGAAGGCCATCTGCGCAACTATCCGGGCGCGATCCTGATCGTTACCCATGACCGCTACTTCCTCGACAATGTGACCGGCTGGATCCTCGAGCTCGATCGCGGCCGCGGCATCCCCTATGAGGGCAACTATTCCTCCTGGCTGGCGCAGAAGACCAAGCGCATGCAGCAGGAGAATCGCGAGGACGAGGCCCGCCAGCGCGCGCTGGCCGCCGAGCAGGAATGGATCGCGGCGAGCCCCAAGGCCCGCCAGGCCAAGAACAAGGCGCGTATCCAGCGCTATGACGATCTGGTCAAGAAGGCCTCCGAGAAGGCGCCGACCACCGCGCAGATCGTCATCCCGGTGTCCGAGCGCCTCGGCAACAACGTCATCGAGTTCAACGGCCTCACCAAGTCGTTCGGCGACAAGCTGCTGATCGACAATTTGTCCTTCAAGCTGCCGCCGGGCGGCATTGTCGGCGTCATCGGGCCGAACGGCGCGGGCAAGACCACGCTGTTCCGCATGATCAACGGGCTGGAGACGCCCGATGCCGGCACCATCACCGTCGGCGACAGCGTGCAGCTCGGCTATGTCGACCAGAACCGCGACGCGCTGGATGACCGCAAGACCGTCTGGGAGGAAATCTCCGGCGGCAATGAGGTGCTCTATCTCGGCAAGCGCGAGATCAACTCGCGTGCCTATTGCGGTGCCTTCAACTTCAAGGGCGGCGACCAGCAGAAGAAGGTCAACATGCTCTCGGGCGGTGAGCGCAACCGCGTGCATCTCGCCCGTATCCTCCAGCAGGGCGCCAACGTCCTCCTGCTCGACGAGCCGACCAACGATCTCGACGTCGAGACGCTGCGCGCGCTGGAAGAGGCGCTGGAAGATTTCGCCGGCTGCGCGGTCATCATCTCGCATGACCGCTTCTTCCTCGACCGCATCGCCACCCACATGCTCGCCTTCGAGGGCGAGGGCCATGTCGAATGGTTCGAGGGCAACTTCCACGACTATGAGGAAGACAAGAAGCGCCGCCTCGGCGTCGACGAGATCATCCCGCACCGGATGAAGCACAAGAAGCTGACGCGCTGATCGCTTATCACGGGATGAGCAGAGGCTCGTAATCCATGGCGCCGTGCAGGATGTGAATGATCTGCACGGCGTCCGCCTCGACCCGGAAGAAGATCAGATAATTGCCGTGCACACAGCGGCGGATGCCCGCCGCCGCGAAACGCGGCACCAGCGGGTAGGCCTCCGGTGTCGCCCCGATGCGCGCGGCATGGGCGCGCAGTTCCCGCACGAAGGCGAGGGCGCGCGCGGGGCTGTCGGCGGCGATGTGGTCGCCGATGCGTTCCAGATCGGCCTCGGCCTGCGCCGTGATGAGGACGATCATTCGTCGGTCGTGTCGACCATCGCCGCGTATTTCGCTTCGAGCCGCCCGAGCACATCGGCGGCGGGCGAGGCCCGGCCGGCCTGTGCTTCTTCCAGCCCCCGCGCCAGCGCTGCCTCCAGCGTCGCCACGCGCAGCTCGCGCTCCTGCAATAGCCGCACGCCCTCGCGCAGCACCTCGCTTTTGGAATGGTAGCGGCCCGAGGACACGAGCCGGTTCACATAGGTCTCAAGCTGCGGGCCGAGTTCGGCACTGATCGCCATGGCGTCCTCCGTTTGCGTCAGTCTATCCCGCCAATAACAGTTATCGAATCAAATCTGCGCGGCGGTGTCGTGGTCGGGTGGTGCGGGCGGCGCCGGATCGGCTAGTTAGGTGCCATGACGCACATCCGCATGATGCTGATCGCCGGGCTGGCGGTTCTCGCCTCCACTTCCGCCCATGCCGACCCCGCCTTCGACCGCTGGCTGGCGGCGCAGTGGCCGGCGGCGCAGGCGATGGGGATTTCCCGCGCCACCTTCGAGCGCGAAACGCGCGGGCTGGAGCCGGACCTCTCGCTGCCCGACCTCGCTCTGCCCGGCAAGCCGAAGGCGCCGGACCGGCAGGCCGAGTTCGTCCAGACGCCCGCCACCTATGTCTCCGACAAGGCCATCGCCACCTATGCCGCGCGCGGCCGGGCGCTGGCCAGGCAATATGGCCCGCAGCTTGCCGCGCTGGAAAAGCGTTTCGGCGTGCCGGGCCCGATCCTGCTCGCCATCTGGGCGCGCGAGACCTCCTATGGCGGGGCCAAGCTCGACCGCGACGCGTTGCGCGTGCTGGCGACGCAGGCCTATGTCGGCCGCCGCAAGGACGAGTTCCGCGCCGAATTCCTCGCCGCGCTGAAGATCCTCGACGAGGGTCATGTGGCGCGCGCGCAGATGAAGAGCTCCTGGGCCGGCGCCATGGGCCTCACCCAGTTCATGCCGACCGGCTATCTGACCTATGGCGTCGATCTCGACGGCGACGGCACCGCCAATATCTGGACTGATGTGCCGGAGGCGCTCGCTGCCACGGCGAGCCTGCTCAAGGAGAAGGGCTGGCAGCCCGGCAAGCGCTGGGCCTATGAAATCACGGTGCCTCAGGGCTTCGACTGCACGCTGGCCGAGCCCGAGACGCGGCTTCCCATCGGCGAGTGGCTGAAGCGCGGGGTGAGGATCGCCGATGGCCGCCGCGTGCCGCCCGCCGCGCTGAAGGACGAGGCCTCGATCATCATGCCCGCCGGGCCCTATGGGCCGGCCTTCCTGACGCCCGACAATTATTTCGTGCTGAAGAGCTACAACTTCGCCGATCTCTACGTGCTCTATGTCGGCCACCTCGCCGATCGCATCGAGGACGACAAGCCCTTCGCGCAGGGCTGGAAGGACATCGCGCTGGTGAAGACCGCCGATCTCGAATTCATGCAGAAGGTGCTGACGCGCGAGGGCTTCTACGCCGACAAGATCGACGGCAAGGCCGGCATGAAGACCCGCTCGGCGCTCGGCGCCTATCAGAAGGCGAAGGGCCTGCCGGTGGATTGCTGGCCGGACGCGGCGGTGCTCGCCCATATGAGGAAGGGCGGGTAGGGGACGGTCCCGCGTGTCCCGGACGCCTGTAGCGTCAGCGGAAGGCGAGCCGGGATCCAGCGGAAGACTCGCGTAGCGGCTGAATTCCTGTGGCGTCCCCGACCGCTCACCCTCCCACGCGCAGCGTGTGACGACCGCCAATGCTGACGCCTGCGGCGGAGTCTCCCCTGGATCCCGGCGCGGCGCTTCGCCTTCGGCTCCGCTGGGCCGGGAAACGGTGGGCTGCCGCGCCCCTACTTCCCCGCCAGCGCGTCGAGCGTGGCCGGCAGCGTGCTGAGCAGCGCGTCGCGGGCGCGCACGCTGGTGGGCGTCTCCTGCCGGGTGGCATCGCGGTCGAGGCGGGCAAAGATCAGCGTGCGGCCCTGTTTGCTCGCCCAGCCGACATACCAGCCATAGGGCTGGCCGCGCACGGGGGCTCCCTTGGCATCGAGCCCGAAGCCCATGCCGGTCTTGCCGTGCACCGTCCAGCCGCCGACCTCGCCAAAGCGGATGATCGCGGCGGTCATCGCCACCGCCTGCGGCGACACCGGCAAGTCGCCACGCAGCATCCGCCCGAGGAAGGCCGCCTGCTCGCGCGGGGAGATGGCGAGCGAGGTAGAGAGCCAGGACCGGGTCAGCCCGTCCTCCTTTCCCCTCGTGCCCGAGACATCCTCATTGCCGTAGCCGAAGCCGGTCACGTAGCGCCGGAAGCGCTGCGTGCCGAGCTTGCCGGTGATCTCCTGCGAGTACCAGACGACGGATTCCTTCATCCAGTAGCTCGGGTCGGTGTCGCGCTTCCACTCCGCGCGCCAGTCGGCGAAGCCCGGCTTGAACGACCAGACGGGCGCGTGCGCATCGGTGAGGATGCCGGCATCATAGCCCATCAGCGCGATCGGGATCTTGAAGGTCGAGGCCGGCGTCACGCGCCCGGCGCAGCCCGGCCCTTCCTCGCTCAGCACCGTGCCGCTGGAGGCCTCCGCGATGAGCGTGCAGAGCGTCGCCGCCTTCGCGGGGGCGGCGAGGCCGGCGAGGGCGAGTGCCGCAAGAGCGGTGGCGAACAGGCGGGGGCGGGCAGGCAGGGCGTGACGGGTCACGGGGCACATCCGGTGAAGCAGGGCGGGCACGAGACCATCGCCCTGTGGCGACAATCGGGTGCCGCAGCGGCAGAGACGGCGCAGGCACGCGGCCTCCACCGTTCCCGTCGCGCAAGCGCGAGCCTTCGCCGCTACCGCGGAGGTCTCGCCGTCGCCGCTACCGCGGCATGCGGCTGATGACGCGCAGATCCTTGCCGGCGCCGAGGTCGCGGGCGGAGAGCCAGAACACCTCGCCCTCGCTGTCCTCGGTGTCGAGCCAGAGGAAGGGCAGATGCGGGAACTCGGCTTCGAGGATGTCCCGGCCGGTGCCGATTTCGCAGACGATGCCGCCCTTGGCGGTGAGGTGCTTGGGCGCTTCCGTGAGGATGCGGCGGACGATGTCGAGCCCGTCCGGCCCGCCATCGAAGGCGAGCGACGGCTCGTGCCGGTATTCCGGCGGCAGGCTCGCCATGGCCTGCGCGTCGACATAAGGCGGGTTGGTGATGATGAGGTCGTAGAGCCGCCCGGTCAGCGGCCCGAACAGATCGCCCTCGATCAGGCTGACCCGCGCGCCCAGCTCATGCTCGGCGACATTCTCGGCGGCGAGCTCCAGCGCCTTGGGCGAGAGGTCCACCGCGTCGACCTGCGCCTGGTCGAAGGTCATGGCGGCGAGAATGGCGAGGCACCCCGAGCCGGTGCACAGGTCCAGCACCCGGCCGACCGCATCCGGGTCTTCGATCAGCGAGAAGCTGTGGCCGCCGGCGAACAGGTCGCCCGCCATCAGCTCGCCGATGAAGGAGCGCGGCACGATGGCGCGCTTGTCGCTCTTGAACGGCACGCCGCGAATATAGGTGCGCCCGAGCAGATAGGCCGCTGGCTCGCGCGTGGCGCAGCGCCGGTCGATCAGGTCGGCGAGGCGCGCACGCTCGTCGCTGACGAGGCGGGCGTCCAGCCAGGGGGTGAGATCATCAACCGGCAGGCTCAGCGCCTCGAGCACGATGAAGGCGGCTTCGTCGAGCGCCGTCGTGGTGCCATGGCCGAAGGCCAGCTCCGCCTTGTTGAAGCGGCTCACCGCGTAGCGCACGAAATCCCGTACCGTCCTGAGCTCGTCGGCTGCCGCCATCATCGTCTCCCTGTCGATCCCTGAGGTGCAGCACGCCCCGCCGTGGAAAGCAAGGCCGCCGGCCGGCGCCGGTCTCCCCATCCCCGCCACGGGCCTTGTGTTCGCCCGGCCGGAATGGCTAGGAACAGGGATCAGCGGAAAGGACACGCCATGGCGAACGCGGCAGACGACGAAATCACCCTGGTGGTCGACCGCGCGGTGGCGGTCGTGCTGTTCGAGTTCCTGTCCCGCACGGTGGATGACGCCGATGGCGAGGCACTGGCGGATTTCATCGAGGACGAGGCGGAAGTGCCCGCGCTCTGGGCCCTGCTCGCCGGGCTGGAGAGCGTGCTCACCGAGCCGATGGCCGAGGATTACGAGCGCAAGGTTCTCGCCGCCCGCGAGGCGGTGATGAAGCGCTTCGGCGGCGCCTTCTCCGGCAAGGGCGAAGACTGAGCCCCACCCCGAGCCTGCACCCTCGATACAGGAGGCCGTGATGGCCGATGCTTCCGATCCCGCGCTGTGGCAGGCGGTGGACGACTACATCGTCGATCACCTGCTTCCCGCCGATCCGGTTCTCGACGGCGCGCTGGCGGCGAGCGAGGCGGCGGGTCTGCCGGCGATCAATGTCGCGCCGACGCAAGGCAAGCTGCTTCACCTGCTCGCCCGCATGGCTGGCGCGCGCCGCATCCTCGAGATCGGCACGCTGGGCGGCTATTCGACGATCTGGCTTGCCCGCGCCCTGCCGGAGGGCGGGCGGCTGGTGACGCTGGAATATGCCGAGGCCCATGCCCGCGTCGCCCGCGCTAATATCGCGGCGGCGGGGCTGACCGAGACGGTCGAGCTGCGGGTCGGGGCGGCGGTGGACAGCCTCGCGGCGCTGGAGGCGGAAGGCGCCGGGCCGTTCGACCTCATCTTCATCGACGCGGACAAGCCGAGCAACCCGCTCTATCTCGCCGCCGCCCTGCGGCTCTCGCGGCCGGGCACGGTGATCGTCTGCGACAATGTGGTGCGGCGCGGGCAGGTGATCGACCCGGCGAGCGCGGATCCGCGCGTCGCCGGCATGCGTGAGACCTTCGCCATGCTGGCCCGCGAGCCGAGGCTCGATGCCACCGCGCTGCAGACGGTGGGCAGCAAGGGCTATGACGGCTTCGCCATCGCGCTGGTGAAGGGCTAGGGCGTCAGCGGCCGACCGGCGCTTACGGCTCCAGCGTCGCGCGCGGGGCCGTCACGGCCGCCGGGATCGCGGCGGCGCCCGCCTTGGGCGCGGGGGTGATATCGGCGGAGCGCTGCTGGCTGTCGATATTGGCGATCATCGCCCGGCCGAGGTCGCGGGCGAGGCAGTTGTAGCTCCAGTCATTCATGTGGAAGCCGTCCTTCCACAGGAAGGATTCGAAGGGCATGCCGGCCGTCTCGTGCCATTCGCGCATCAGCGCGAAGCGGTGATAGACGCCGACGCCTTCCTCCGCCGCCACCCGGTCGATCAGGCGGATCATCGGCGCGGTGTCGGCATCGGCGACCACGCGCGGCGAATATTGCGGGTCGACCAGCAGCAGGTCGGCATGGATGGCGCGCACGCGGGCGATGGCCTCGCGCAGCTGTCCCTCGGCGGTGCTGAGGCCATTGTCGCGGAACAGCGCGTTGACGCCGGACTGCCAGATCACCAGCGTCGGCTGGGCGGCGGCGACGTCGGTGTCGAAGCGGGCGAGCATTTCCGGCGCGTCCTGCCCGTTCACGCCGCGATTGAGCACGGTGATGTCGGCCCCCGGAAAGCGCTCGCGCAGCCGCGCCTGCAACTGGGCGGGATAGGACAGGTCCGGCGTCGAGGCGCCGGCCCCGGCGGTCGAGGAGGAGCCGATGGCGACGATCACCACCTTTTCGCCGGCGCGCAGCTTGGCCGCGGTGCGCGACAGCGGCTGGGTCAGCTTGCTGGCGACCTTGGGCGCCGGGCAGGTCGGCGCGGCGAGCAGCGGCGGACTGCTCAGAGGTTTGCCGCTCAGCGGCTGGGTGGTGAGCGGCTGCGCGCCGGTGGGCAGCGCCAGCAGGGGGAGAAACGCGGCGAGGGCAAAGCTGGTGGCGAGAGCGGTGCGGCGCATGGTCTAGCGTGAACCCAAGGTGCGGCTGTCGACGCCATCGACGATCATGCCGACAAGCAGCCGGCCGATGCAGCGGTGGACATCCTCGAACAGGGACGGGGAGGGGCGGGCGCTGTCGAAGTCGAAGATGCCCTCGGTATCCCAGAAGCGCATCACGTCATAGCGGTCGAAGAGCGGCACGCGGCCGGCACGGGTGGTCCAGCGCAGGGCGCTGGTATAGGGCGCGACGTCAAAGGCGAAGGCGGTGCGCGGGCTGTATTGCGGGGAGACGACGATCACGTCGGTGCCCGCCTCATGCGCCGTCTCGATGCCCTGCAACACCGCATCGGAGAAGGACGAGGTGTCGGCGGCGAGGATGGCGTCATAGGTGCCGCTCTGCCAGATCATCAGCGCCGGCCTGGTCTCCGCCAGCACCTCCGGCAGCGTGGCGAGGATGGTCTCGGCGGTGGCACGCGGCTGGTTGCGGGTGGTGACGACCACGCCGCCCTCGGGATAGCGCGCCCGCATCAATTCCTCGATCGTGCCCGGAAAGCCGCGCGGCATGGCGTCCTTCTCGGCGGCGGTGCTCACCGGCTTCTTCGCCGTGGAGGAGTTGAGCACGAGGATGGTGGTCGGCGTCTTCTGCGCCAGCGAGCGGGCGAGGCGCGGCAGCGAGAAGCCGGCGCGGGTAAGTTCGGACGGCGCGGCGCAGACGGGTTCGGTCCCCGCATGGGCGCTGATCGCACCCGTGAGGGTCAGGGCTGAGAGAAGGGCGAACCCAAGGATCCGGCGTTTCACGATGAACCGCGTCGACCAGCCAATTTACGCGCGGCAATTTCGCGCTCGACGCGACCATACCACGACAGAAGAAACGAGAGAGCTACCATTAAGGCGATGCCGGAAACGCTGAGCAGCAGTTGCATCCAGAGCACGCCAGTGATTTCGTTAAGCACGAAATGTGCGGCAAAAGAAAGGAAGACGCCGAAACAGAAGACTTCCAGCGAATTCTGCCCGCACAGGATCATCGGTTTCAGTATCTGGCTACGTAGTGCCGGTAGGTCCACTGGTATCAGGCGGACGATGACCACGGCGAGCGCGAGGAAATGCAAAACGCGCAGCGGTGACAGGTCGGTTTTGCTGATCGGGTAGATGATCGCGCCGACCGCTTCCGGCACGATGCCGTCGAGCGGCGGCCACCACCAGGAGATCACCACCAGCAGCGAGACGAGGAGATAGGCGGCCGAGAGCCCCAGCACGAGGCGCGAATGGACGAGGAAACCCAGCCGGTCGCTGCCGCCGAGCCCGCACCAGCCGCCGAACACGAACATCAGCTGCCAGGCGAAGGGGTTGAAGAACCACATCCGGTCGTCGGGATAGGCCGGCAGATTGAAGCCGGTAGAGCCGGCGACGCCCCAGAGCAGGATGGAGGCGGCGAGCGTCAGGTCCGGCTTCTTCTTCAGCGCCCAGAGGATGGGCGGGAAGGTGGCGAGCAGCACGATATAGAGCGGCAGCACGTCCATGTTCACTGGGCGGAACTTCAGCAGCATCGCCTGGATCAGCGCGACGTCGGGCTCGGCGAGGAACTGCAGCGCGCCCATCTCCTCCGCATAGAGCGGGTTGGAGAAGGAGCCGACGACGTAGGAGATTTCCGCGAGATAGATGACGAACAGGAAGATGAAGGCGACATAGAGCTGCCACGCCCGGCGCAAGATGCGCGCGGAGGTCACCATCACCCCGGCGGTGTCGATCTGCCGGCCATAAACCATGGCGGCGGTGTAACCGGAGATGAAGACGAAGATCTCGGTGGCGTCGGAAAAACCGAAATTCCGGTTGGTGATCCAGTTCGCGACATTGTTCGGGATGTGGTTCAGGAAGATGAACCACAGCGCCAGCCCACGAAACAGGTCGAGGCGCAGATCACGCCCGCTGGGAGCCGCCGGCCGCTCGGCCGGCGCTCCCTTGGCGTCCACCCTGTCGGCCCCTTTATCGGCTCCGGGCGGGCGCCCGGCGGGGGCCGGCGTGGCGGTGCGGGTCAGCACGCGGTGCGGCTCACTTCTTCAGGCGCAGGCCGAGCATCAGCACGGCGAGGCCATTGAAGACGAGATCGACGCCGAGGAACAGGCCGAGCACCCACAGCCCGCTCACCGGCCAGCCGGCGATGATCAGCAGGCCGAGCAGCACGGTCAGCACCGCCGAGGCGGCGATCCAGCCCCAGTTCGCGGCGGGGCGCATCTGGAAGGCGGCCACAAGCCGGAAGATGCCGCCGACCAGCAGCGCCGCGCCGATCAGCAGCGTCAGCACGGTGGCGGCGAGCAGCGGCTCGGCGAAGGCGACGACGCCGGCGGCGAGATAGAGCAGGCCGTCCAGAAGCCAGAAGGCGAAGGCGCCCCAGCCCTTGACCTGGAAGGCGTGGAAGATCTGCGCGACGCCGGAGATCGCCAGCACCGTGCCGATGAAGAGCACGGAGACCACCGTTCCGAGCGCGGTATTGCCGAGCACGATCATGCCGGCGATCAGCATGAGCAGGCCGAGCGCGACGAACCAGCCCCATTTGGCGCGCAGCGCGCTGAGATGCCCCGCAAGGGCGCTGCCGGGGGTGGGCGTCAGGGAGTCTGTCGGGAGTGACATGATCGATCCTCTTCCAGGCGGCGCGCCGGCAGCGCGGTAACGCTGTCCGGGCCCGATGGGTTCCAACGACTCGTCCTGCGACGAGCGGCCCATGGTATAGTCGCCCCCGCCGCAGGGGTAACACTGCGAACGCACGTCCGTAGTTGATACTAGGAGCGAGGATGGCCCGGCGATCCGCCCCCGTGACGGCCGAGGGGCCGATGCCCGACCTGTTCGGCGCCCCCGAGGTGCCCGCCTCGCTGCCGGGCCGGCGGCTCAAGGCGCGGCTCGCCCGCGCCCTGCTGGCGGATGGGCGGGGCTTCCTCACCCGCGACGTGGCCGCGCTCGACCTCACCCTCGACGGCATTACCGGCGACCGCCATGCCGGCCCCGCCCGCAAGGCCGATGCCCGCGTGCCGTGGTATCCGCGCGGCACGCCGATCCGCAACACCCGGCAGGTCTCGCTGGTGGCGATGGACGAGCTTGCCGTTCTCGCCGCCAGGCTTGGCGTGGCGCAAATCCGGCCGGAATGGCTCGGCGCCAATCTGGTGGTGGAGGGCGTTGCCCGGCTCACCGGGCTTCCCGTCGGCACGCGGCTGCATTTCCCCGGCGGGGCGGCGCTGGTGGTGGAGGGCGAGAACGCCCCCTGCCGCCATGCCGGGCAGGCGGTGGCTGAGGGGATCGCGGAATTGGGACTGTCGGCCATGCCCGCGGCCGATCTGGCGCTCGCTTTCGTCACGGCGGCAAAGGGCCTGCGCGGTCTCGTCGCCTGGGTCGAGCGGGCAGGATCGCTGCAGGCGGGTGCGGAGATCAGCGTGCGCGTGCCGGCGCAGCAGCTTTGGGTGCCCTGACGCTCGCCGCACCGGGAGCCAAACAAAAATCCCGGCGGGCGGGGCCAGCCGGGATTTGAGGTCGTTCAGAAGAGGGTCGGCGCGTCAGCGCACCGCGACACCCGGCTGGGCGCTGGCCGCCGTGCTGACCGGGATCGGCTGGGAGTCCGGCGCCGACGCGGTGCGCGGGGAGGCATTGCCCGGCAGCACCACGACCTTGGTGCCGACCTTCACCCGGTCATAAAGGTTCTCGACATCCTCGTTCAGCATGCGAATGCAGCCCGAGGACATGAACTGGCCGATGGTGGAGGGCTGGTTCGTGCCGTGAATGCGGTAGATCGTGCCGCCCAGATACATGGTGCGGGCGCCGAGCGGGTTGCCCGGCCCACCGGCCATGAAGCGCGGCAGATAGGGCTGGCGCTCGATCATTTCCGCCGGCGGGCGCCAGTCGGCCCATTCCGCCTTGCGGGAGATCTTCTCGGTGCCGGCCCAGGTGAAGCCCTCGCGGCCGACGCCGATGCCATAGCGCTCGGCCTTGCCGCCCGGAAGGATGTAATAGAGGTAGGTGTTCGGCGTATCGATGACGATGGTGCCGGGCGCTTCCTTGGTGACGTAGTCCACCACCTGGCGGCGCAGATTGTCCGGCAGCGGCTTGGCCGGGCCGTCCTCGGGCTGGTCTTCCGGCGGCAGCATGGCGACGCTGGAGCCGTTGGCACCGTAATTATTGTTCAGATCCGGGCGGGCCGCGCTGCCGACGGCGGCCGGCGGCGCATAGACGCCCGCCGGGGCGCCCGCGCTGCCATAGGCCGGGGGCTGGCCGTAATTATTGGTCGCCGGCGCCTGCCCATAGCCCGCCGGCTGCTGGCCGGAATAGGCACCCGCCGGGTAGCCGGCCGGCTGGCGCGAGGGATCGGTATAGGGCGCGTTGGCGATGGGGGCGACGCCCGGAGGCACATTGCCCGGCGCGGCGGCGACCGGCGCCTGGCCGGTGGGCTGCGCATAGGGATCACGCACGCCGGGAGGGGTGCCGAGAGCCTGTGGCGCACCAGCGGCCTGCGGCGCAGCCGGGGTCGCGGTGCCATAGGGATCATAGGCGGCCGGAATTTCGGCCTCGGTCGGCGAGGTGGCCGCCTCATAGGGAGAGGCGGGCTGCTGCGCGGCGGGATAGGACTGCGCGCCGGCGGTGCCGGCCGACGCCAGCACGGCGAGCGCGACAGCGGGAACGAAACCAAGGCGAACGACCATCATCAAGCCTTAACTGGAATGCCGGGTTGGGTGCGTGGGCACAGCCACGCGACGCTTGCGACAGCACATGACGTACGATCAAGGCAGGTTCAAGACCAGAGTGAGCGTTGAACCGTGCTTGGCCGATCAGCCATGCGTCTGGCGCAGTGCCGATGCAATCATGTCACACATTACTTAGCGACGCGTTGCTGACCCGAGGCTTGCCAATGGTCGACATTCCTCGGGCCCCCATCAAGCGCCGTCGGAGCGCTTGTGTTCCCGGTGCCAGCCGACCATCGCGTCGGGGAAGCAGTCGGTCGAGGCGAAATAGGGCTTTATGTCGAGGAGCGGCGTGCCGTCGAGGCAATCCAGCCCCGCCACGGTGAGGCTGTCCGGGTGGAGGGCCAGCACGCGCACCGCGCTCATCGCGATGGGGTTGGGCCGCGCCGGGCTGCGCAGCGCGAAAGTGCCGCGCCCGAAGCCATAGCTGCGCGGCACCTGCACCACGAGGTTCCGCGGCGCCTGGTCCATCCAGTAAAGCAGCCAGAGATGGGTGGTGCCCGCCAGGCCCTCCAGCGCGGGGCGGAAGGGGGCGTCGATCTCCACCGTGCAGGGCGCGTCCGATTCGCGGCTGTTGCGCGGGCAGTCCGCCCGCCGCGTCCAGGGGGTGCGCAGGCGGCCGATGAAGTGCAGCCCGGCATCCGGCGTCGCCGGCAGCTCGACCGCGACCTCGCCGGGGCGGATGCCGAAATCGGGTGATGCGGAGGGGTGGGGCGACGGGGTGTCATCGGGCGGGTTCATCGCAGCGACTTTACTCTGTGGGGAACCGTCAGCAAGGAGCGCGCTGCCGGCACGGGCCGGCCGCGCCGACGGATACACACAAGCCTGTACACACAAGCCTGACTGGTCATCCGGTTGGCCTGATCGTCCACCTCACTGCACTGACACGCCACGGCGTGAGACTGGTATGCCAGCCCTGCGTCAGCCCTCTTGCGCGCGGCCCGAATAAGACATAAACATATCTTTATATCTTTTCGGACCAGTAACCAGCGACAGATCGAGACGCCCGTGGCGAGCCTGCCCTTATCCTTCCCGCTGCTGCTCGACGGCCTCAAGGCGGCCGGCGAGGATACGCGCCTGCGCCTGCTGGCGCTGATCGGCGAGGGGGAACTCACGGTCTCCGAGCTTACCGAGATTCTCGGCCAGTCGCAGCCGCGAATCTCCCGGCATCTCAAGCTGTTGGCGGAAGCGGGTCTGGTCGAAAGATACCGCGAGGCGAGTTGGGTGTTCTACCGCCGCGCCACCGAAGCGCCCGCCGCCGCGCTCACTGACGCGCTGCTGGACCTCATCGCCCCCGACGACGCCATCCTGCTGCGCGACCGTGAGCGGCTGGAAGCGGTGCGCGCCGCCCGCGCCGCGCAGGCGCAGGCCTATTTCCGCGCCCATGCCCATGAATGGGACGCCATCCGCCGCCTCCACGCTCCGGAGGAGCAGGTGGAAGCCGCTATAAAATCAGCGCTTTCCGGCGCGAGCATCGGCAGCCTGCTCGATCTCGGCACCGGCACGGGCCGCATTCTCGAGCTGTTCGCCGGCGAGATGGAGCGCGGCGTCGGCATCGACCTGTCCTCGGAAATGCTCAGCGTCGCCCGCGCCAATCTGGAGCGCGCCGGGGTGCGCAACGCCACGGTGCGCCAGGGCGACATCTACAGCCTTGCTTTGCCACGCGATTCCTTCGATGTCGTGGTGGTCCATCAGGTGCTGCATTTCCTGGAGGACGCCCCGCGTGCCCTCAAGGAAGCCGCCCGCGTGCTGCGTCCGGGCGGGCGGCTGCTGGTGATCGACTTCGACCCGCATGATCTTGAGTTCCTGCGCGAGCAGCACGCCCATCGCCGCCTCGGCTTCGCCCCCGAGATCATGGAAAATTGGCTTGTGCAGGCAGGACTTAGCCCTCAATCGCACCGTCTGCTCGCGCCGCAAGCTGACGGCAAGCTAACCGTGTCACTCTGGCTGGCCCGCGATCCGCGCATCGCGCTGGCCTCAGCCCAAAACAACAGGGAGGTCGCCTGATGTCGTCGGATATCGAGCGCCGCAGCCGCCGCGCCGGCGGGCGGCCCATTTCGGTCTCGTTCGAGTTCTTCCCGCCGAAGACGCCGGAGATGGAGGCCACCCTGTGGTCCTCCATTACCCGTCTGGCGCCGCTCGCGCCGAAATTCGTCTCCGTGACCTATGGCGCGGGCGGGTCCACCCGCGAGCGCACCCACACCACGGTCGAGCGCATCGTCAAGGAAACCCGCCTGTCGCCGGCGGCGCACCTCACCTGCGTCTCCGCCTCGAAGGACGAGGTCGACGAGGTCGTGCGCGGCTATTGGGATGCCGGCGTGCGTCACATCGTGGCCCTGCGCGGCGATCCGCCGGGCGGCGTCGGGCAGGCCTATGAGCCGCATACGGACGGCTACAAGAGCTCGGCCGAGCTGGTCGCCGGCATTCGTCGCATCGCGAATTTCGAAGTATCCGTCTCGGCTTACCCGGAAAAGCACCCGGAAAGCCCGAGCCTCGACACCGATCTCGACATCCTCGCCGCCAAGGTCGAGGCCGGGGCGACGCGGGCCATCACCCAGTGCTTCTTCGACAATGACCTCTACTTCCGCTACCTCGACAAGGTGCGTGCGAGGGGTATTGACGTACCGATCGTGCCGGGCATCCTGCCGGTGTCGAATTTCAAGCAGGCGAAGAACTTCTCGGAGAAGACCGGCACCTACATGCCGGCCTGGCTCGCCGGGCGCTTCGAGGGGCTCGACAATGATCCCGAGACCCGCAAGCTGATCGCTGCCGCCGTGGCGGCGGAGCAGGTGTTCGATCTCGTCGATCGCGGCGTGACCGAGTTCCATTTCTACACGCTGAACCGCGCCGACCTCGTCTACGCCGTCTGCCACCTGCTCGGCGTGCGCCCGCCGCAGGAGGCCGTGGGGGCAGGGCAGGCGGCGGCGTGAGCGGAGAGGGACGAGATGCCCTATAGTAGGGGCATCTCACGGAGGCGGAGCATGAGCGAGCCGGACAACTTCATCCTGACGCTGCTGCGCGAAATCCGCGCGGAGATGAAGGAAGGGTTTCAGAGCATCGACCGTAAGCTCGTCGAACACGACGTTCGTTTCGACGACTTGCACAAGAAGATCGAGAGCCTGAAGCAGGCGATGCATGGCGAATCCGTGCTCGGTCGTTACGCCACCGCCGAGTTCGAGGACCGCCTCGATGCCATCGAGAAGCGCCTCGCAAAACTCGAAAAAGGCCATTGATCGTAAGTGTTTGGTTTGCTGTCGTACTGACGTTACTGCCATGGCGGAGGATCTCCGCGCGTGAAATGAGTGCTCCATGACCAACCCACCCGCCGACACCTTCGCCGCCCTTCGCACTGCTGCTGCCGAGCGTATTCTCGTGCTCGACGGCGCCATGGGGACGATGATCCAGCAATTGAAGCTGGATGAGGCGGGCTATCGCGGCGAGCGGTTCAAGGGCTGGAACCGCGACCTCAAGGGCAATAACGACCTGCTCAACCTGACGCTGCCGGACGCGGTGCGCGACATCCACCTCGCTTATTTCCTGGCGGGGGCCGACATCGTCGAGACCAACACCTTCTCCGGCACCACCATCGCCATGGCCGATTACGGCATGGAGAGCCTAGTCTACGAGATCAATTTCGAGGGCGCGCGCGTCGCCAAGGAGGCGGCGAAGCTCGCGGAAGCGAAGGACGGGCGCCGCCGCTTCGTTGCCGGCGCCATCGGTCCGACCAACCGCACCGCCTCAATCTCCCCGGACGTCAACGACCCCGGCTTCCGCGCGACGAGTTTCGATGAGCTGGCAACGGCTTATGGCGAGCAGGCCGGCGCTCTGATCGATGGTGGCGCCGATATCCTGCTGATCGAGACCATCTTCGACACGCTGAACGCCAAGGCCGCCGTCTTCGCCATCGAGCGGCTGTTCGAGGAGCGCGGCATCCGCCTGCCGGTGATGATTTCCGGCACCATCACGGACCTCTCCGGCCGCACCCTGTCCGGTCAGACGGCGGCGGCGTTCTGGTACGCGCTGCGCCACGCCAGCCCGTTCTCCATCGGCTTCAACTGCGCGCTCGGCGCCAAGGAGATGCGCGCCCATATCGACGAATTGTCGCGCCTCGCCGACACCTTCGTCTGCGCCTACCCCAATGCCGGCCTGCCCAACGAGTTCGGCCTCTATGACGAGAGCCCGGCGGCGATGGCCAAGCTGGTCGGCGAGTTCGCCGCTTCCGGCCTCGTCAACATCGTCGGCGGCTGCTGCGGCACGACGCCGGACCATATCCGCGCCATTGCCGATGCGGTGTCGCCGCACCGTCCGCGCGTGGTGCCCGAGATCGAGCCGCGCCTGCGCCTCTCCGGCCTCGAACCCTTTGAGCTGACCCCGCAAATTCCCTTCGTGAATGTCGGCGAGCGTACCAACGTCACCGGCTCCGCGCGCTTCCGCAAGCTCATCACCAATGGCGACTACACCGCCGCGTTGGCGGTGGCCCGCGATCAGGTGGAGAACGGCGCGCAGGTCATCGACATCAACATGGACGAAGGCCTGCTCGATTCCGAGAAGGCCATGGTGACCTTCCTCAACCTGCTCGCCGCCGAGCCGGATATCGCCCGCGTGCCGATCATGGTCGACAGCTCCAAGTGGAGCGTGATCGAGGCGGGCCTGAAGTGCATTCAGGGCAAGGGGATCGTGAACTCGATCTCCATGAAGGAGGGCGAGGATGCCTTCCGTCACCATGCAAGGCTGGTGCGTGCCTATGGCGCGGCGGTGGTCGTCATGGCCTTCGACGAGCAGGGCCAGGCCGACACCTATGAGCGCAAGATCGAGATCTGCACGCGCGCCTATCGCATTCTGGTGGATGAGGTCGGTTTCCCGCCCGAGGATATCATCTTCGATCCGAACATCTTCGCGGTGGCGACCGGCATCGAGGAGCATTCGGGCTATGGCGTCGCCTTCATCGAGGCGACGCGGGCGATCCGCCAGCAGCTGCCGCATGCCCATATCTCCGGCGGTGTGTCGAACCTGTCCTTCTCCTTCCGCGGCAATGAGCCGGTGCGCGAGGCGATGCACGCGGTATTTTTGTACCACGCCATTGGCGCGGGCATGGATATGGGCATCGTCAATGCCGGCCAGCTGGCGCTCTATAACGAGATCGAGCCGGAACTGCGGGAGGCCTGCGAAGACGTGGTGCTCAACCGCCGCGAGGACGGCACCGAGCGCCTGCTGGCGCTCGCCGAGCGGTTCCGCGGCGGCGGCAAGGAGCGGCGCGAGGCCGATCTCACCTGGCGCACCCAGCCGGTGGCCAAGCGCCTGGAGCATGCGCTGATCAACGGCATCACCGATTTCGTCGAGGTCGATGTCGAGGAAGCCCGCCAGCAGGTGGCGCGCCCGCTCCACGTCATCGAGGGGCCGCTGATGGCCGGCATGAACGTGGTCGGCGACCTGTTCGGCGCCGGCAAGATGTTCCTGCCGCAGGTGGTGAAGTCCGCCCGCGTGATGAAGCAGGCGGTGGCCTATCTCATGCCCTTCATGGAGCAGGAGAAGATCGACAACGGCACCACGGGCGACTCGTCCGCCGGAAAGGTGCTGATGGCGACGGTGAAGGGCGATGTCCACGACATCGGCAAGAACATCGTCGGCGTCGTGCTCCAGTGCAACAATTACGAGGTGATCGACCTCGGCGTGATGGTGCCGACGGCGAAGATCCTCGACGCGGCGCGAGAGCACAAGGTCGACGTGATCGGCCTGTCCGGCCTCATCACCCCCTCGCTCGACGAGATGGTCCATGTCGCCTCGGAAATGGAGCGCGAAGGTTTCACTGTACCTCTGCTGATCGGCGGCGCGACGACCTCGCGCGTCCACACGGCGGTGAAGATCGCCCCGCAATATGTGCGCGGTCAGGCGGTCTATGTGACGGACGCCAGCCGCGCCGTGGGCGTGGTCTCGAACCTGCTCAACGACAATACCCGCGAGGAATATGTCGCGAGCCTGCGCGCCGAATACGCCAAGGTGGCCGACGCCCATGCCAAGAGCGACCGCAACAAGGTCCGCGTGAAGCTGGAGGAGGCCCGCGCCAACCGGCTGGTGCTCGACTTCGACAGCTACCAGGCGCCGGTGCCGACCTTCCTGGGCACGCGGGTGTTCGAGGAATACGACCTCGGCGAGTTGGTGCCCTATATCGACTGGACGCCGTTCTTCCAGTCTTGGGAGCTGGCGGGCCAGTTCCCGCGCATCCTCGACGACGCGAAGGTCGGTGTTGCCGCGCGCGCGCTCTACGAGGATGCCCAGCGCATGCTGGAAACCATCGTCGCGGAGAAGTGGCTCACCGCGCGCGCCGTGGTCGGCTTCTGGCCGGCCAATGCGGTGGGCGACGACATCGTGCTGTTCACCGGCGACGACCGCGCCTCGGAGCTCGCCACGCTGCACACGCTGCGCCAGCAAATGGGCAAGCGCGAGGGGCGGGCGAATGTCGCACTAGCCGATTACATCGCGCCGAAGAGCACCTGCGTGCCCGATTATATCGGCGGCTTCTGCGTCACGACGGGCTTTGGCGAGCCCGAGCGTTCGGACGCCTTCAAGGCGGCTAATGACGACTATTCCTCGATTCTTCTCAAGGCCTTGGCCGATCGTCTTGCAGAGGCTTTTGCAGAGCGGATGCATGAGCGGGTGCGCAAGGAATTCTGGGCTTATGCACCGGATGAAGAACTTCAGAATGAGAATCTGATTCAAGAAGCCTATCGCGGCATCCGTCCCGCGCCGGGCTATCCGGCGCAGCCCGACCATACGGAAAAGGCGACTCTTTTCAGCCTGTTGGAGGCGACGCCTAAGATCGGCGTGGAGCTGACCGAGAGCTTCGCCATGTGGCCGGGCGCGGCCGTGTCGGGCCTCTACTTCGCCCACCCGGACGCTGCCTATTTCGGCGTCGGCCGGGTCGAGCGCGATCAGGTGGAGGACTATGCCCGGCGCAAGGGCATGAGCGTGGAAGAGGCCGAGCGCTGGCTGGCGCCGGTGCTTAATTACGACCCGCTGAGCCACAAGAAAATCGCGGCGGAGTAGCGCATTCCCGCGCGCTCGAACTCCGTCGCGCGTCTTAGGCGTCGGCGATGGCGCGTTCGAGGAAGCGGGCGGCGGCCAGCGCGGTACGGTCGCGGCCGAAGCGGCCGACCACCTGCACGCCGATCGGCAGGCCGGTTGCTCCGGTGAGGCCGGTAACGTTCACACAGGGCGCACCGGTAAGGGTCCACAGCCGGTTGAAAATGGCGGAGCCGGTGGTGGCAAATCCCTCCGGCGCCTCGCCGGGCGCGGCGAAGGTGATCAGCGCATCATAGCCCGCCATCAGGTCGGCCTGCGCGTTGCGCGCCTTGCGGGCGGCGCGGCGGGCGGCGTCATAGGCGTCCGGCGTGGTCGTCTGTGCCTCTTCCAGATAGGCATGCAGAACCGGGGAGAGCTTGTCGCGGTGGCGATCCCACTCATCGGCCATGGCGAGCGAGGCCTCATAGGCCTGCACCACGGCGCTCGCGGCATCACCGGTTTCCAGCGCCGGCGGCAATTCGACCACCTCTACCTGCGCCCCGGCGCGCTCGGCGGCGCGGATGGCGTCTTCCAGCGCGGCATGGGCGTCATCGGCGGCAAGGCCGGCCCGCATTGTCTTGGCGACGGCAAAGCGCGGACGCGCGGTTTCCGCATCGAGGTCGAAGTCGCGCCCGGTAATCGCCGCCATGGCAAAGGCGACATCCGCCACATGGGCGCCGAACAGTCCAATGGTATCCAGCGACCATGCAAAAGGCTTGAGGCCGAGCACCGGCAGCAGCTTGAAGGAGGGCTTGTAGCCGGTGACGCCGCAGAACGAGGCGGGGCGGATCACCGAGCCGCCGGTCTGCGTGCCGATGGCAATGGGCAGCATCCCCGCCGCCACCGCCGCCGCCGAGCCGGAGGAGGAACCACCGGGGCTGTGGCTCAGCCGGCGCGGGTTGCGGGTGGGGGAGGGTTGCAGAAAGGCGAATTCGGTGGTGACCGTCTTGCCGGCGATCAGCCCGCCAGCCCGCGCGATCATGCGCACCACGGCTGAATCGGCCGCCGGGTAATAGCCGGCGAAGAGCGGCGAGCCGCGTTCGGTGGCGAAGTCCACCGTGTCGAGAATGTCCTTGATGCCGACCGGCAGGCCCGCCAGTGCCGTGGCCGCAAGGCCGGGTGCCTGCGCGGCGGCGCGCAGCGCCTCGGCGTCGAAGCTGGCGAAGGCGCCGACCTCGCTCTCGCGCGCGGCGATCGCTTCCAGGCACCGCTCGGCCACGTCGACCGGCGAGAGGTGCCCGGCACGGATGGCCTGGGCGAGGGCGGCGGCGGAAAGCATCTCGGTCATGGCGTCGCTCGCGCTATCGAATGTCGCGTCGCTGTCGCATGCCGTCACGACTGCCGCAAGCGCGAGGGTGGCCTACTGCCCCGTGCGGTTCGGCAACACATCGCGCAAGTTTATGGATTGGCTCACCGAATTTCGTTTGAGCCCTTGCATCGCAAGGCTTAACCGCAGATCGTTCTGTCAGGTGGGGCGCGTTGCGATGAATATTCTCTCGATCCAGTCCTGGGTCGCCTACGGCCATGTCGGCAATGCCTCGGCCATGTTCCCCATGCAGCGGCTCGGCCATGAAGTGTGGGGCCTGCATACCGTGCAGTTCTCCAACCACACCGGCTATGGCGCCTGGCGCGGCGAGGTGTTCGGCGCGGGCTTGATCCGCGAGTTGGTCGGGGGCCTGGAGGACCGCAACGTGCTGCCGCGCTGCGACGGCGTGCTCTCCGGCTACATGGGCTCGGCGGAGATCGGTGATGCCATCCTCGACGCCGCGGCGCGGGTAAAGGCCGCCAATTCGCAGGCGCATTACTGCTGCGACCCGGTGATCGGCGATGTCGGCCGGGGCGTGTTCGTCCGTCCGGGCCTGCCGGAATTCATCCGCGACCGCGCCGTGCCGGCGGCCGATCTCATCACGCCCAACCAGTTCGAGCTGGACTATCTGTCCGGCCGCAGCACCGCGACCCTCGCCGGCGCGGTGGCCGCCTGCGATGCCGTCCACGCCATGGGCCCGCGCGTCATCCTCGTCACCAGCCTGCACACCGAGGACACGCCGGCCGATGCCATCGACCTGATGGCCTCCGGCCCGGACGGGCGCTACCGGGTGCGCACGCCAAAGCTGGACATTTCCGTGAACGGGGCGGGCGACGCGATCGCCGCGCTCTTCTTCGTGCACTGGAAGTCGACGCACTCGACCGCCGAGGCGCTGTCCAAGGCCGCGTCCTCGGCCTATGGCTTGCTTGCCCGAACGGCAGCCGCCGGCTCGCGAGAGATCCTCACCGTGGCCGCGCAGGATGAATTCGTCACGCCGTCCCGCCTCTTCACGCCGGAGAAGCTTTGACCGCCATGTCCCGCCGCTTTGTCACGCTCGACGTCTTCACCGATCGTCCCCTCGCGGGAAATCCGCTGGCCGTCGTGCTCGACGCCGAGGGGCTGGACAGCAACCAGATGCAGGCCATCGCCCGCGAGTTCAATCTCTCGGAGACGGTGTTCCTGGTGAAGCCGCAGGATGAGCGCAACCGCTCCAAGCTGCGCATCTTCACCGTCAATCACGAACTGCCCTTCGCCGGCCATCCCACGGTCGGTACGGCGGTGCTGCTGGCGATCCGCGACGGGGTGGAAACCTCGACCGATTTCGTGCTGGAGGAGAATGTCGGGCCGGTGCCCTGCCATGTGAATGTGCGCGGGGAGCGGCTGGGCAACGCCATCTTCACCGTGCCGAGGATCCCTGAGATCATCCACGAGGAGCCGATGAGCGTGGAAGCCTGCGCGCAGGCGCTCGGCCTCGACACCTCGGATATCGGCTTCGACGGCTACCGGCCGGTGGTCGCCTCCGCCGGCGTGCCCTTTGTGTGCATACCCTTGGCCTCGCGTTCGGCGCTGGCCCGCATCAGCCCGAGCGCGGCGCGGCTGATTGGCACCTTCGGCGGCGAGGCGGATTCGGTCTATGTGTTCTGCCGCGACGAGGATGGCGAGGGCGATTTCCGCGCCCGCATGTTCGGCGCCAATATGGGCATCGACGAAGACCCGGCGACCGGTTCCGCCGCCGCCTCCTTTGCCGCCGTGCTGTTCGCCGGCGAGCGCCCCGAGGACGGTTTCCACGCTTTCGACATCCTTCAGGGCGTCGAGATGGGCCGGCCGAGCCTGGTGCGGCTCGGGCTTGAAGTGACCGAGGGCGCGCTTACCGCCGTCACCATCGGCGGCGGCGCGGTAATCGTCGGCGAGGGCGTGATCCATGTGTGACGTGGCATTCGGGGTCTCCCGCCCGTGACTCTCGGGGCTGCCGGACCGATCGAGACCCTTACCCTCGATCGTCTCGACATGTGGCTCGATCCCGGCCCCTGCGCGCTGTCCGCCGAGAACCGCCCGGCGATCGACGCGCATTTCGCCGATCGCGTCGCGGCCCAGCCGGGCATCTGGAACGGGCCCATCCTGCTTATGGTCGAGCACCGGATCGAAGCCGGCGTGCTGACCGGCCGCTACGCGCAGGCCGATTACGCCTCGTTGCTGTGGCTGCTGGCCACCGAGCCGCCGCATGCCATCGCGCGTAACGCCTTTGCCATGGGAGCGCTGCGCGGGGCCGATGGCGGCTTCGTGCTTGCCCGCATGGCGCCGTGGACCGCTAATGCCGGCCGCATCTACTTCGCCGCCGGCACGCCGGACCCCTCCGACGTAATGCCGGATGGCCGGGTCGATCTTGACGGCAGCCTGCTGCGCGAACTCACCGAGGAGACCGGCATCGCCGCCCATGAGGTGACGCCGGCGACCCAGTGGACGGCGCTGCGCGACGCGCGCCGGCTTGCCTTGCTGCGCGAGATCGTCGCCGACCTGCCCGCCGAGGCGCTCGCCGATCGTATCCGCGCCCATATCGCCAGCGAGGAGCGCCCGGAGATCGACGCGGTGATCGTCGCGCGCGGGCCGGACGACCTTGCCGAAGGGATGCCGCCTTTCATCCGTAGCTATCTCCTGTCCGCCTGGGGACACCCCGGAAATGCCGCGTGACTTTTCGGACTAATCAGTTCGAAAATGGCACGCCGCTCGCATGTCGGGGCGCCTCGAAGGGCGGATCACGGGATCAGCCCGCCGCTACCGCCCTCTTTAGGCTCGGGGAGATGAGAGAAATGGTCGTCAAGTCGTCCGGCAACCTGCCGCTTTTTTCCGCAGGGAGCATTGATCGGCGGCAGCTTCTGGCGCTCGGCGCCGGAGCGCTCGCCCTTACCACGTTCGGGAGCGCGGCCTTCGCCGCCAAGGGCAAGCCCATCAAGGTCGCCGCTATCTTCACCGTGCCGGTGGAGCAGCAATGGGTGTCGCGCATCCACAAGGCGCTGAAGGCCGCCGAGGCGCGCGGCGACATCACCTACAAATTCTCCGAGAACGTCGCCAACACCGATTATGAGCGGGTGATGCGGCAGTACTCGCAGGAGGGCGCGGACCTCGTGGTCGGCGAGGTCTTCGCGGTGGAGCGTCCCGCCCGCAAGGTGGCGGCGGACTATCCCAAGACCGCCTATCTGATGGGCTCGTCCTTCGGCCCGACGAAGCCGAACTTCTCGGTGTTCGACAACTTCATCCACGAGCCGTCCTTTCTGACCGGCATGGTGGCCGGCAAGACCACCAAGTCCAACGTCATCGGCCTCGTCGGCGGCTATGCCATCCCCGAGGTGAACCGGCTGATGCAGGCCTTCATGGAGGGCGCCCTGTCGGTGAACCCGAACGTGAAGTTCATCGTCACCTTCATCAACTCCTGGTACGACCCGCCCAAGGCCAAGGAAGCCGCCTTCGCCCAGATCGACAAGGGTGCGGACGTGCTCTACGCCGAGCGCTTCGGCGTCTCCGATGCCGCCAAGGAGCGCGGCGTGAAGGCGATCGGCAATGTGATCGATACCTCCAGCCAGTATCCCGGCACGGTGGTCGCCTCGGCGCTGTGGCACATGGAGCCGACCATCGACCGCGCCATCAAGGCGGTGATCGACGGCACCTTCACCGCCGAGGATTACGGCCCGTTCAGCTACATGGCGCATGGCGGCGCGAGCCTCGCCCCGCTCGACCCGAAGGTCGTGCCGCCGGAGGTGATCGAGGTCGTCCTTCTCAAGGAGAAGGAGATCAAGGACGGCCTGTTCCGCGTGAACGTCAACGACGCCGAGCCGAAGTCGACGCTGTGAGGCGCGCATTGTGACGCCGACCTGAGGCCGGCGGTCCGTAGTTCCCTCTCCCCGCCGGGGAGAGGGTCAGGGTGAGAGGAGTTTCCGGTGCTCGCCCCTCACCCGGCCGCTTCGCGGCCGACCTCTCCCCGATGGGGAGAGGTTCGCAAAAGAGGCCGGCTCGGCGCCCGTTCACATGCATCCCGATCCCCGCCCGCTGGTCCTTTCGCTCACCGGCATCACCAAGCGTTTCGGCGCACTGGTGGCGAATGACCATATTGACCTTGATGTGCGCGCCGGCGAGATCGTCGCGCTGCTCGGGGAGAATGGCGCGGGCAAGACGACGCTGATGAGCATCCTCTTTGGCCACTACATCGCTGATGAGGGAACGGTGTACATCGGCGGCGCCGACGGCCAGCTCGCCCCCCTGCCGGGCGGCTCGGCGGAAGCCGCGCTGAGCGCGGGCATCGGCATGGTGCATCAGCATTTCGCGCTGGCCGAAAACCTCACCGGCTTCGAGAATATCGTGCTCGGCACCCAGTCGCTGTGGAGCCTCAAGCTGAAGCGCCGCGCGGCGCGGGCCAAGATCGACCGGCTGATGGCGGAGAGCGGCCTCACCGCCGATCTTGACGTACCGGTGGCGCGGCTTTCGGTGGGCGAGCAGCAGCGCATCGAGATCCTCAAGGCGCTCTACCGCGACGTGCGGGTGCTCATTCTGGACGAGCCGACCGCCGTGCTCACCCCGCAGGAAGCCGATAGCCTGGCGGAGACCGTGCGGGTGCTGGCGGCCAAGGGCCTCGCGGTCATCTTCATCAGCCACAAGCTGCACGAGGTGCTGGCGCTGTGCGAGCGCGTCGTTGTGCTGCGCGGCGGCGCCAAGGTGGCGGACCGCCCGACCGCCGGCGCCAACCGGGCGACGCTGGCCGAACTGATGGTCGGGCGCGCCATCCCGCCGCGCGAGCGTCCGCCGGCGACGCGCGGCGCCCCGGTGCTCAGCCTCACCGGTGTCAGCGTCGGCACGCCCACCCAGCGCGACCGGCTGGAGCGGGCAGACCTTCAGGTTTGTGCCGGCGAGATCGTCGGCATTGCCGGCGTCTCCGGCAACGGGCAGGGGGCTTTGGCGGCGCTGGTCGCCGGCCTCGCCACGGCGCGCGAGGGCGAGGCTCATATCGCCGGTAATCGTCTCGGCCGGGCCGACCCCGCCGCGCGCCTCGCCGCCGGCGTTGGCCGTATACCGGAGGATCGCCACCGCGACGGGACGGTCGGCGCACTGACCGTGGCCGAAAACTATGTGCTGGAAACTGTTGGCGATCCGCAGAACCAGACCGCCGGCTTCCTGCGCCGCGCGGCGATCCGCGAGCGTGCGGCGGCGGCGATCAAGGCTTATGACGTGCGCTGCCCCGGCCCGGATGCCGCCATCCGCGCGCTCTCCGGCGGCAACATGCAGAAGGTGGTGCTCGCCCGTGTGCTGGAGCGCGAGCCGCGCCTTGTGCTCGCCCACCAGCCGACGCGCGGACTCGATATCGGCGCGACCACCGACGTTCACCGCCGCCTCATCGCGGCGCGCGGACGCGGCGCGGCGGTGCTGCTGATCTCCGAGGATCTCGACGAGCTCTTCGCCCTCTGCGACCGCATCGCCGTGGTCCATGCCGGCCAGCTCTCCCCTGCGATGGACACGGAGGGGCTCGATGTGCGCACCGTCGGGTTGATGATGGCCGGCCACGCGGCCGGGGAGGCGGCGTGATGGGGGCCTCGCTCGATCACCATCCTTCGCGGCTCGCTCCGCTCGCACCTCAGGATGACGTTCATCTCTTAGAGCCCCGTCATCCTGAGGTGCCCGGCAAAGCCGGGCCGCGAAGGATGGTTGGTTCGCCCGGACCAACGCCCGGAGACCCCGCATGATCCGCTTCGTCCCCCGCGAACGCACGCCGCTCTGGCTCACGGTCGCCGTCTCCGTCGGCTCGGGGCTGGCGGCGCTGCTGCTGACCGCCATCCCGCTCGCGCTTTCCGGCGCGCCGGTCTTCTCGGCCTTCGTGCTGATGGCGCAGGGCGCGGCGGGTGATGGCTTTGCGCTGGCGGAGACGCTGACCCGCGCCACCCCGCTCATCTTCACCGGCCTTGCGGCGGCGGTCGCTTTCCGCGCCAAGCTCTGGAACATCGGTGCCGAGGGACAGCTTTATGCGGGCGCTCTCGCCACCGTCGCGCTCGGTGCCGGGCTGATCGAGGCGCCGGCCTATATCCTCCTGCCGACCGTGCTGATCGGGGCGGCGGCGGCGGGCGCGGCGCTGCTGCTCATCCCCGTGCTGTTCAAGACCCGCTTCGGCGCCGACGAGGTGGTGGTGACGCTGCTGATGAACTTCATCGTCTTGCTCTTCGTCCAGATGATGATCGAAGGGCCGATGAAGGACGAGATGGCGATGGGCTGGCCGCAATCGGCCCCGGTGCTCGATGAGGCGACACTGCCCAAGCTGGTGGCCGGGTTGCGCCTCCATGCCGGTCTGGTCATCGCCGTGGTCGCAGCTGTGGCGCTGCACATTTTCATCACCCGCACCGTCTGGGGCTTCCGCATCCGGGCGGTGGGCGAGAATGCCCGCGCCGCGCGCTATGCCGGCCTGCCTGTCGTGAAGGCGATGGTGCTGGTCGGCGTGCTCTCCGGCGGGCTCGCGGGCTTCGCGGGGGCGAGTGAGGTGGCCGGTCTCAAGGGCTATCTCACCTCCGATCTCTCGCCCGGCTTCGGCTATGCCGGCATCGTGGTGGCGACCCTGGCGAACCTCTCGCCGCTCGGCGTCATCCCCGCCGCCATCTTCGTCGCCGGCGTGTTCGTGGGCGCGGATTCGATGAGCCGGGCCATCGGCGTGTCCAACTATCTCGCTGATCTCGTCGTCGCGTTTTCCCTGCTCAGCGTGCTCGTCGGCGGGTTGCTGACGCGGTTCCGCATCGTCCTCGTGCGTCGGGAGACCGTGTGATGTGGGCCGCCCTCGACATTCTGCTGCAGGCCAATTTCTGGGCCGCCACCATCCGCATCGCCACGCCGCTGATCTTCGGCGTGCTGGGCGCGCTGCTCTGCGAGCGGGCGGGGGTGCTCAATCTCGGCATTGAAGGCATTTTCGTCGCCGGTGCCATGTCTGGCTGGCTGGCGGTCTATCTCGGCCTGCCACTGTGGGGCGGTGTCCTCGTCGCCGCCGGCGTCGGTGCGCTGTTCGGGCTGATCCATGGCACGCTCACCGTGCCGCTTGGCCTGTCGCAGCATGTCACCGGCATCGGGGTGACGCTGCTCGCGACGTCGATCGCCTATTTCGGCTACCGCGTCGCCTTCCCCAATGTGGCGACGCCGCCGCGCATCGAGGCCTTCGCGCCGCTCGACGTGCCGGTACTGGGCGATCTGCCCTTCATCGGGCCGATCCTCGGCCAGCAGACCGCCTTCACCGTGCTTGCCTTCGTCTGTGTCGGCCTCGTCGCTCTCGTGCTGGCCCGCACGCCGCTCGGCCTTGCCCTGCGCGCCGTGGGCGACAATCCGGAAGCGGTGGAGGCACAGGGGCTCTCCGTCGTCGGGCTTCGCATGGGCGCGGTGATGGCGGGCTCGGCGCTGATGGCCCTGGGCGGGGCGTTCCTTACCCTTTCGGCGTTCAACGCCTTCTATTTCGGCATGATCAACGGGCGTGGCTGGGTGTGCATCGCGCTCACCGTCTTCGCCTCCTGGCGGCCGGGCAAGGCGCTTCTCGGCGCGCTGCTGTTCGGCGCGCTCGACGCCTACCAGCTCCGGCTGCAGACCATCACCGGCGGTGCGGTGCCCAGCCAGATCTTCCTCATGTTGCCCTATATCTTCTCCATCGCCGCGCTGGTGCTGGTGGCCCGCCGGGCCGATTACCCGCGCGCGCTGATGAAGCCGTATTTCAAGGGCCAGAGATAGGCGGACCCCATGAGCTTTGACCTGATCGTCACCAATGCCTGTCTGGCCGATGGGCGTAGCTGCGTCGACATCGCCTGCGAGGCCGGGCGCATCCGTGCCGTCGAGCCGGGCATCGCCGCGCAGGCGGGCGAGGGTGCCGGGCAGATCATCGACGCTGGCGGCAGGCTGGTCTCGCCGCCCTTTGTCGACGTGCATTTCCACATGGACGCGACGCTCTCGCTCGGTCTGCCGCGCCTCAACACCTCTGGTACGCTGCTGGAGGGCATCGCGCTCTGGGGCGAGCTCAAGCCGCTGCTGACCCACGAGGCGGTGATCGAGCGGGCGCTGCGCTATTGCGATCTCGCGGTCAGCCAGGGGCTGCTGGCCATCCGCAGCCATGTCGATGTGTGCGACGATCGCCTGCTGGCCGTCGAGGCGCTGCTCGATGTGCGCGAGCAGGTGAAGGACTATATCGACCTGCAACTCGTCGCCTTCCCGCAGGATGGCTATTACCGCTCGCCCACCGCCGCGAAGAACCTCGAACGCGCGCTCGACATGGGCGTCGATGTGGTCGGCGGCATCCCGCATTTCGAGCGCACCATGGCCGATGGCGCGGCTTCACTGAAGGCGTTGTGCGAGATCGCGGCTGCCCGTGGCCTGCGCGTCGACATCCATTGCGACGAGAGCGACGATCCGCTCTCCCGCCATATCGAGGCGCTGGCCTATGAGACGCAGCGCCTCGGCCTGCAGGGCCGGGTGGCCGGCTCGCATCTCACCTCCATGCACTCCATGGACAATTACTACGTCTCGAAGCTCATCCCGCTGATCGCCGAGGCGGGCGTCCATGCCATCGCCAATCCGCTGATCAACATCACCCTGCAGGGCCGGCACGACACCTACCCCAAGCGGCGCGGCATGACGCGGGTGCCGGAATTGCGGGCGGCTAGCGTCAATGTCGCCTTCGGCCATGACTGCGTGATGGACCCTTGGTATTCACTCGGCTCGGGCGACATGCTCGAGGTCGCGCACATGGCGCTGCATGTCGGTCAGATGACCTCGCGCGAGGCGATGGCCTGGTGCCTGGAGGCGGTCACCACCAATCCGGCGACGATCATGGGTCTGGACGGCTATGGCATCGCGCCCGGCTGCAACGCCGATTTCGTGATCCTGCAGGCGGCCGATCCCATCGAGGCCATTCGGCTCAAGGCGGCGCGGCTCTTCGTCATCCGGCGCGGCCGGGTGATCGCGGAGGGCGCGCCACGCGTCTCAACGCTCGCGCTACCGGGCCGGCCGGCTTTGGTCGATCCCGCCGCCTATGCGCCGAAGGATTCATGATCGGGCGAAACTTTCGGCAATGAATGACATGCGCCGCGTGTATGGTGGCGAAGAATGCCCCATATTCATGGGGAGGATCCCGTCTCGTCCGTGATCGCCCATGCCGTTTGACGTCGACATTCGTCCGTCACCATCCCTGCCGGAATGCCGGACCGAAGGGTTCGATCTGCTGTACCGGCCGGTATGGATTCTCGATCTCGACACACTGCGGAAGTTCTACGCCAACGCCGCCGCGCGGGCGCTCTGGCGGGTGGAGCCCGGCGAGGAGGCGGAGTTCTTTACCCGCGACTTCACCCCGCACTCGGAGGCCATCCGGGCGCGGCTTGGCCGTACCATGGGGCGGCTGCGCGCCGGTGAGGTCTTCACCGAGCGCTGGACGTTCTATCCCAAGGACCGACCCTTCACCGTCGACTGCCTGATGAGCGGTGTACGCCTCTCGAACGGCCATGTCGGAATGCTGGTCGAGGCGACCGTACCGCAGGTCGAGCCGCAGGAGCTGCGCGGCGTGGAGGCGCTACGGCATACAAGCGTGCTGGTGACGCTCTATGGCCAAAGCGGAGAGGTGATGTTCCGCAACCCCGTCGCGTCGCGCACCTATGCCGATGACGATCACCGTTTTCTCGACAGCTTTTGCGACCGCGCGGCGGGTGAGGCCATCTGGCGGGAGGCTTTCGGGCATGATCCGGCGCGTACCGATGCCTTCATGGGCCGGATGGTCTCCGGCGAGTTCCGGGTTGCGACCAGTGCGGGCGAGCGCTGGCACGGCATGGATCTTCGGACCACCACGGACCCGGTGAGCGGGCGGGTGAGCCTTCTGGTCAATGAGCGCGACATCACCGAGCGGGTGGAAGAGCGCGCGCGCTCCGACTACCTCTCCACCCACGACACCATGACCGGCCTGATCAACCGCGTCTGCTTCCAGGAAAAGCTCCAGGCGGCCATGGAGCGGCCGGGTTCCGCCGGGGCGCTCATCATGTGCGACCTCGACAGCTTCAAGGAGGTGAACGACACCTATGGCCACGCTGCCGGCGACGCGGTGCTGCGTGAGATTGGTGTCCGGCTGCGCGCGAGCCTGCGGCCGGAGGATGTGGCCGCCCGGCTCGGCGGCGACGAATTCGCGGTGCTGCTCACCCATTTGGTCGATGTCGAGGTGCTGCGCCGCCGGGCCAGCGAGATCGACCTGCGTCTCAGCCAGCCCATCGCCGACCCGGCCACGGGAACCGTGTTCAGCATGGCGGCGAGCTTCGGCATAGCCGCCTGGCCGGAGGACGGCGCGACGCCGGACGCGCTCCAGCGCAATGCCGATCTCGCCCTCTATGCCGCCAAGGCCGAGAATGGCCGGCGGGTGCGCCATTTCGACATCGGCATGCGCCGCGCGGCGGATGAACGCCACCATTGCATCGTGGACCTCACCGCCGCGCTGGAGCGGGACGAGTTCGAGGTGTTCTACCAGCCGATCATGGAACTCGGGACACTCGTGCCGAAGGGCTTCGAGGCGCTGCTGCGTTGGCGCCATCCCACCCGCGGCCTGCTGGTGCCGGACCTTTTCATCCCCGCGGCCGAGAGCGTCGGGCTCATGGCGCCCATCGGCACCGCGATGTTCGCCCGCATCTGTACGCAGGTCCGCCAATGGATCGATGAGGGGCTCGATCCCGGCCGGGTGGCGGTCAATCTCTCCGCCAACCAGTTCCGCAACCGGGCGCTTGCCGACCATCTCCGCGCGGCGGTAAACGCCGCCGGGCTGACGCCGGCCCACATCGAGTTCGAGGTACCGGAGACCGTCACGCTGGGCCGCAGCGGCGAGGTGGTGGTGGATACGCTCTCGGCGCTCCGCAGAGCGGGCTTCAGCATCGCGCTCGACGATTTCGGCACCGGCCACGCCTCGCTCACCCATCTGCGGCGGCTGCCGGTCGATGTCATCAAGATCGACCGCAGCTTCATCGCGGACATGGAGCATTCGGCCGCCGACCGCGCCATCGTCCATGCGGTGATCGCGCTCGGGCGGGAGCTTGGCATGAGCGTCCTGGCGGAGGGCATCGAGAACGAGGCGCAGCGTATCTCGCTACACCTGCTCGGCTGCAACCTCGCGCAGGGCTATCTGTTCGGCTACCCGATGGAGGCTGCACGGGCGGCCACATGGATGCTGCGCCAGGCCGCGCGGCGCGCCGGCGGCAATGTCGTCACCTTCCTGGGAGCACCATGACCGTCGGCGTGGTCGGCAGGCTGGCGCGGGAGAGCACCACGGTGGGCGTCGGCTGGCGCGCGATCGTGTAGCGGCTGTCCGCGAGCTTGGCGAGGAAGCGCTCCAGCGTGCTCGGGTTGAAGAAGTGCATGGGGATGACGACCGGCGATTCCAGCGCTTTCAGCACCTCGACCATGCCGTCCACATCCAGTGTGTAGCTGCCATCCACCGGCGCCAGGACGATGTCGATCCGCCCGAGCGCGCCAAGATCCTCGGGCGTCAGCGTGTGGTGCAGATGGCCGAGATGGGCGATGCACAGATCGGCGGCGCGGAAGATGAAGATCGAATTGCCGTTCTTGATCGTGCCGCCTTCCCAATCGCGGATATTGGTCGGCAGGTTGCCGATCCACAGATCGCCCACCTCAAGGTCGTAATGCACGGGGTCGCGGTCCTCGCGCCAACCCTTGAGCACGCGCTCGATTCCCGGATCGGGGTTGAGCGAGTAATGCGTCGAATGCGCCCGGTTCATCGTCGCCACGCGCGGCACGACGCTCGGGCGGACATAGTCGTTGTAGTCGGTTGCCAGCGTTACGCCGCCGGCGGTCTCGATCAGGAACGTGGCGTGGCCGACAAAGGTCAGGCTCACCTCGCGTTCCCCAGGCATCGCCGCCGGGATCGCGGTCAGGCGGGGCGGGGAGAGGAAGGGGCTCGTCGCCACCAGCTTCGGGCACCGCTCGGCCTGGGCTTGCGCGGGCGCCACCGATAGGGGCGCTGCCAGAGCGAGAAGGGCGAGAGCGAAAAGGCGGGAAAACGGGCTCGGCATGGGCAGGGCTCCGGGCGGGCGTCCGGAGCATCATGGCGCGAGCTGACGTTAGGGCGAGTCACGTTTGCGTGCCGCGCGCCGCAGCGTCACATCACCGGATGAAGGGGTTGGTCCGTTTCTCCAGCGCGATGTTCGTGGCGCTGCCATGGCCGGGCAGCACGGTGAAGGCATCGCCCAGCGGCAGGATCTTCTCCTTGATGCCCTTGATGAGCAGCGGCCCGTCGCCATAGGGGAAATCGGTGCGGCCAACCGAGCGCTGGAACAGCGTGTCGCCGACAATGGCGAGCTTGTTGTCGCGGTTCACCAGCGCGACATGGCCGGGCGTGTGGCCGGGGACGTGCAGCACGTCGAAGTCGATCCCGCCGATCTCCACCGTGTCGCCCTCGTTCAGCCAGCGGTTCGGCGTCACCACGCGGCCGGGAATGCCGGTGCGCTCGCCGGCGACCGGCAGGTCGTCGAGCAGGAACTTGTCGCCCTCATGCGGGCCTTCGACCGGAATTTTCAGCGTCTCGGCGAGCTCCGCCGCGCCGGCCGCGTGGTCGATATGGCCATGGGTCAGCACGATCTTTTCCGCCGTGACCTCCAGCTCCTCCAGCGCCGCGAGGATTCGCGGCAGGTCGCCGCCCGGATCGATCACCGCCCCGCGCTTGGTCGTCTCGTCCCAGACGATGGAGCAGTTCTGCTGGAAGGGAGTAACGGGAACGACGGCGACCTTCAGGCTCGGCATGGTGGCTCCTGGAAACGAGCGGGCGGCAACGGCGGGCGGGACTGTGGTCGATCATATGCCGGCGCGCAAGGTCGCGGGCGGCGCCCGCGCCTTGTGGCGACCTGTCGCCAATGCTATTGCGCGCCCATGAGCACCGAGCCGATTTCCAACATCCGCAACTTCTCCATCGTCGCCCATATCGACCATGGAAAGTCGACTCTCGCCGACCGCCTGATCCAGATCACCGGCGGGCTGTCGGAGCGCGAAATGTCCGAGCAGGTGCTCGACAGCATGGATATCGAGCGCGAGCGCGGCATCACCATCAAGGCGCAGACCGTGCGCCTGTCCTATCGGGCGAAGGACGGCGAGGATTACATCCTCAACCTCATCGACACGCCCGGCCATGTCGATTTCGCCTATGAGGTGAACCGCTCGCTGGCCGCCGTCGAGGGCTCGCTGCTGGTGGTCGACGCCTCGCAGGGCGTCGAGGCGCAGACGCTGGCCAATGTCTACCAGGCCATCGACAACAATCACGAGATCGTCCCGGTCCTCAACAAGATCGACCTGCCGGCGGCCGAGCCGGACAAGGTGAAGGCGCAGATCGAGGACGTCATCGGCCTCGATGCCTCGAATTCGGTGATGATCTCCGCCAAGACCGGCATCGGCATTCCCGATGTGCTGGAAGCCATCGTCACCCGCCTGCCGCCCCCCAAGGGCGACCGCGACGCGCCGCTGAAGGCGCTGCTGGTTGACAGCTGGTACGACGTCTATCTTGGCGTTGTCGTGCTCGTGCGCATCGTCGACGGCGTGATGAAGAAGGGCCAGCGCATCAAGATGATGCGCACCGAGGCCGTCTATGATGTCGACCGCGTCGGCGTGTTCACGCCCAAGCTCACCGTGATGTCGCAGCTCGGCCCGGGCGAGATCGGCTTCCTCACCGGCTCGATCAAGGAAGTCGCCGATACCCGCGTCGGCGACACCATCACCGAGGAAAAGCGCCCCACCGCCGAGGCGCTGCCGGGCTTCAAGCCGGCGCAACCGGTGGTGTTCTGTGGTCTCTTCCCCGTCGACGCCGCCGACTTTGAGGATCTGCGCGCCGCCATGGGCAAGCTGCGCCTCAACGATGCAAGCTTCTCCTTCGAGATGGAGACCTCGGCCGCGCTCGGCTTCGGCTTCCGCTGCGGTTTCCTTGGCCTGCTGCATCTGGAAATCATTCAGGAGCGGCTGGAGCGCGAGTTCAACCTCGACCTGATCGCCACCGCCCCCTCGGTCATCTACGAGATCGAGATGAATGACGGTACCGTGATCGACATGCACAACCCGGCCGACATGCCGGATGTGGTGAAGATCAAGGAAATCCGCGAGCCGTGGATTCGCGCCACCATCCTGACGCCGGACGACTATCTCGGCTCGGTCATCAAGCTGTGCCAGGACCGGCGCGGCAGCCAGATCGAGCTCACTTATGTCGGCGCACGCGCCATGCTGACTTATGACCTGCCGCTGAACGAGGTGGTGTTCGATTTCTACGACCGGCTGAAGTCGATTTCAAAGGGCTATGCCTCCTTCGACTACCAGATCACCGACTATCGTGTCGGCGACCTCGTGAAGATGTCGATCCTCGTCAATGCCGAGCCGGTGGATGCGCTGTCCATGCTGGTTCACCGCACGCGCGCCGAATATCGCGGCCGCGCCATGTGCGAGAAGCTGAAGGATTTGATCCCGCAGCACCTGTTCCAGATTCCGATCCAGGCGTCGATCGGCGCCAAGATCATTGCCCGCGAGACCATCAAGGCCCTGCGCAAGGATGTGACCGCCAAGTGCTATGGCGGCGATATCAGCCGCAAGCGCAAGCTGCTGGAGAAGCAGAAGGAGGGCAAGAAGAAGATGCGCCAGTTCGGCCGGGTGGAAATCCCGCAGGAAGCCTTCATCGCCGCGCTGAAGGTCGATGACTGAGCCCCGGCGGGCCGGTCGAGATCGGCTTATGGCAATCGGGCTAGGGTTCGTAGTCGCAGACATTTATGCACGTTCCGCGCGATGATGTGCGACGGATGCGCGGTTTTGGTGTACCGTCTTCCCACGTCGACGACGGGGGAACGTCTGTGATCACCATCACCATAACCAAGAGCTTGACGACGGCCTCCATCTCCGGCGGGGATGGTGGGCCGGGGCAGATCAGCGATACGGTGGGCATCCAGTATCAATGGTCGCTGCCCCTTGCCGAATTGACCACCGAACCGGACAATTCGCTGGTCTTGAACACCTTGTCGAACGTCATGGCCATCGTGGGCGGGGTGGCGCAGACCACCTCCCAGTCCATTCCGCTGGCGGCTGCGGGCGGCTATGACGGCGACAGTGTGACCCTCGGCGGCACCGGCCTCGGCCCCGCGCTCGCCGGCGGGCAACTGCAGGTTCATGGCAGCTATATCGACCTGTCCGGCGTGGACGACCCGAACTTCGCGGAACTAGCCTGCCTGCCGGTCGGCGCGTTCTTTGCCTCGCGTGTCGCCGGCATCACCAAGCAGAAGGTGCTCCTCGTCATCGAGGCGTGAGGTTTCGGGCGGGCAGAGACGAGGCCGAAAACGATGCGGCCGGGCATCGCGCCCGGCCGCCTGAATGACCCTGTCCGCCCGCCGCGTCAGATGACGTAGGGCGGCACCTGGTAATAGTCGTTCACCTTGCGGTCCCAGTCGCGATCCGCCCAGGAGCGGTCGTCCGAGCTCGCGTGATGCGGCGCACCGCTGAGCTGCTCATCGGTGAGATCGACGACATAGCCGTCGAGGCTCTCATCATATTTCAGCAGCGACCAGGGCAGCGGGTAATAGTCCTCGCCAAAGCCGAGGAAGCCTCCGAAGCTCATCACCGCGTAAGCGGTCTGGCCGCTGAGCTTGTCGATCATCACCCGTTCGATCGAGCCGATGCGCTCGCCATCGGGGCGGTAGACGGCCGTGCCTTCGACCTTGTCGGAGCCGATCAGCGTCATGGTTTCGGCGGCGGCGAGATTGTGCTGCGTGCTTTCCATAGTCTGTCTCTCCTCGTTGAGCGTCTGCATGTCAGGAGAACGAGCGGGTTAGCTTTACGTTCCCTATGAAATCGGCCCGCAACACAAGACGAGTGCTGCGTTGGCTGTATGAACGCTGCGGAACTTGTTTGACATCAGCTTCCCGTTACCAGCCAGAGCGCGGGCTGTGCCGAGATGGCGCCGGCCATGGCCCCCGGCTATAAGGTGGCGAGATCCCGACGCGGAGATTCGCCATGCGCCCTGATCGTCCCTTGCCGTTGACGCGCCGTGCGGCGCTCGGCCTTGTCGGGGGCACGGCCCTTGGCCTGATGACGCCCTGGGAGGCGCTGGGACAGGAGGCGGGCCTCACGGAGGTGGATGCGCTCAAGCCCGGCCAGTATGTCTGGTATCCCGACCGCGCGCCGGATGGTTTCGTCGCCATCATCGTCTCGCTGCCCGACCAGCGCTGCTATGTTTATCGCAATGGCGTGCGCATCGGCGTCTCCACCTGCTCGACCGGCAGGGAAGGGCACGCGACGCCGGTCGGTGTGTTCACCATCCTGCAGAAGGATGTCGACCACCACTCCTCGATCTATGACGACGCCTCCATGCCCTTCACGGAGCGGCTAACCTGGTCGGGCGTCGCGCTGCATGCGGGCGGGCTGCCGGGCTACCCGTCCTCGCATGGCTGCGTTCACCTGCCGCTGGAATTCGCCAAGCTGGTGTTTGGCGTGACGCATTACGGGACGCCGGTCATCATCGCCGACGCGCATTCCCAGCCGGTGGATGTGCTGCACCCCGGCCTCGTCATGCCGGCGGACGCCACGACCGCCATTCAGGCCGATGCGCCGAAGAACGCCAATGGCACGCCCGACACCGCCGCCGCGCCGAATCCGGCGCAGGATGCGGTGTCCATGATCGTCTCGGGCGCGGACAAGCAGCTTGTCGTGCTGAAGGACGCCGCCGAGGTGCTGCGCGCGCCGGTGACCATTACCGATCCGGGCTCGCCGCTCGGCAATGTCGTCTATGTGCTCAAGCAGGTCGGTGGCGAGGTTTCCTGGACCGCCGTGTCCTTCGAGGGCAATGGCGGTGCGGCGGGCAAGGCGACGGCGGCGATCAACCGCGTCACCGTCGCGCCGGAAGCGAACCAGCAACTGGCCAAGCTGCTGGTGCCGGGCTCCACCCTGTTCATCACCGATCTCGCCGCGCCGGCACAGACGCGCACCGACAAGAACTTCGTCGTGCTCTCGCAGGCGATGAGCTGAACCGGTGCGGCGGGCGTTCCTCCTCGCCCTGGCCGGCTGCCTCGTCGCGGGGGCAGCTCTGGCGCAGTCCGCCGCCGACACCACGCCGGCCAAGCAGCTCTTCAGCGCGGCCAAGGAGCCCGCGGAGATCGGCACGCGCTCCATCGGTTTTTATTCCAAGGGGTGCCTTGCCGGGGCGCAGGCGCTGCCGGTCAATGGCAAGACCTGGCAGGCCATGCGTCTGTCCCGCAACCGCAATTGGGGCCACCCGGACCTGATCGCCTTCCTCGAGCGCTTCGCCGCCAAGGTGCCGCAGGTCTCGAACTGGCCGGGCATCCTCGTCGGTGACATGTCGCAGCCGCGCGGCGGGCCGATGCTCACCGGCCATGCCTCGCACCAGATCGGCCTTGATGCCGATATCTGGCTCACTCCCATGCCCAAGCGCGAATTCACCAAGGATGAGCGCGAGAAGGTCGCCGCCACCATGATCGTGCGGCCGGACCGGCTGGATGTGGACGCCAAGGTCTGGACGCCCGGCCATATCGCGGTGATCCGCGCGGCGGCGCAGGATCCGGCGGTGGAGCGCGTGCTGGTCAACGCCGCCATCAAGAAGGCGCTGTGCCGCGACGCGACGGGCGACCGCTCCTGGCTGCAGAAGGTGCGTCCCTATTGGGGGCACGACTACCACATGCACGTCCGCATCGCGTGCCCGGATGGCAGCCCGGACTGCCGCGCGCAGGATCCGGTGACGCCCGGCGAGGGCTGCGGCAGTGAGCTGGACTGGTGGTTCTCGGAGGGCAACATCAACCCCAAGCCGCCCAAAGAGCCGGTGAAGCCCCCGCCGCCGATGATGCTCAAGGATCTGCCGCCCGCCTGCCGTCAGGTGCTGCTGGCGCCGTAGTTTCACCGTGGGTCATCCCGGCCGAAGGCGAAGCCGCAGAGCCGGGATCGCTTTCCATCCGTCACGCGATCCCGGATCGGCCTCCCGGCCGTCCGGGATGACGAGGTAACGGTTCAAGCCCGCCCGTCCTCAAGGATCATCCCCGCTGCCTTCTCGGCGATCATGATGGTCGGCGAATTGGTGTTGCCGGAGGTGATGGTCGGCATCACCGAGGCATCCACCACTCGCAGCCCACCGATGCCGAACACCCGCAGCCGCGCGTCGACCACGGCCATCGGGTCACTCGGCAGGCCCATCTTCGCCGTGCCGACGGGGTGGAAGATGGTGGTGCCGATGTCACCGGCCGCCCGCGCCAGCGCCTCGGGCGTGTCGTCGATGCTCGGGCCCGGCAGCATCTCGTCCGGCCGGTAGGGCGCCAGCGCCTTCTGCCGGACGATGCGGCGGGCGACGCGGATGCTGTCGGCGGCGACCTGCCGGTCCTCTTCGGTCGCGAGATAATTCGGGCGGATGCGCGGGGCCGCCGCCGGGTCGGCGCTGGCGAGCGTCAGGTCGCCCCGGCTGGTCGGGCGCAGGTTGCACACGCTCATGGTGAAGGCCGGGAAGGTGTGCAGCGGCTCGCCGAACTTGCCGAGCGAGAGCGGCTGGACGTGGAATTCAAGGTCGGCGCGTTCCACCTCGGCACGCGAGCGGGCGAAGATGCCGAGCTGCGAGGGCGCCATGGTGAGCGGCCCGCGCTGGAACAGCGCGAAATCCAGCCCCATCTTCGCCCGGCCGAACAGCGAGTGGTACTGCTCGTTCAGCGTCGGCACGCCGCTGACCTTGTAGATCATCCGCAACTGCAGATGGTCCTGCAGATTGGCGCCGACGCCGGGCAGATCGCGGGCCACAGTGATCCCGTGTTCGGCCAGCTCGGCGGCCGGGCCGATGCCGGAGAGCTTCAGGATTTGCGGCGAGCCGATGGCGCCGGCGGCGAGGATCACCTCGCCCTTCGCGCGCGCGGTGCGCGTTACCCCATTCTGGCGGTAGACGACGCCGACGGCGCGGCCATTCTCCACCAGCACGCGCTCGGTGAGGCATCCCGTCTCCAGCCGGAGATTGCCGCGCTTCAGCACCGGCTTGAGGAAGCCGCGCGCGGCGCTCCAGCGAAAGCCCCGCTTCTGGTTCACCTGGAAATAGGAGGAGCCTTCATTGTCGCCGGTGTTGAAATCCGGGATCGGGGCGATGCCGGCTTCCGCTGCCGCCTTGCGCACGGTGTCGAGCAGCGTCCAGGTGAGGCGGGGGAACTCCACGCGCCATTCCCCGCCCGCGCCGTGGAATTCGCCGGCACCGAGATAATGATCCTCATGCTTCCTGAAGATCGGCAGCACGTCGTCCCAACCCCAGCCGGTAAGGCCGAGCTGGCGCCAATGGTCATAGTCGCCGGCCTGGCCGCGCATATAGATCATGGCATTGATGGCGGAGGAGCCGCCGATCGTCTTGCCGCGCGGGTAGTTCAGCGCCCGCCCGTTCAGCCCCGGCTCGGCCACCGTCTTGAAGCACCAGTCGGCGCGCGGATTGCCGATGGCGAAGAGATAGCCGACGGGGATGTGGAACCAGATCCAATTGTCCCGCCCGCCCGCTTCCAGCACCAGTACCCGATTCTTCGGATCGGCCGAGAGCCGGTTCGCCAGCACGCAGCCGGCGGAACCGGCGCCGACGATGATGTAGTCATAGCTCTCGGTGTCGCGGGCAGCAGGCGCGGGCATGGCGTTTCCTCGGGCGATTCAGCGGTACGTTTCTTGGCCCGCAACCTGCCCGCCAAGCCGTTGGGCGGCAATGCGCATTACCGCCCACGCGATGTTCGCAAACGCGGGCCGGATGCGCTTTCGTCCCGCCACGCCCGGCGCGCGCATCAGACCGGCGGTGCTCCCATGGAACCAACTGTCCGCATGCGCGTCTTCGCGACGATCCCCGCTCAACCGGACACACGCCATGACATTCTCCGTCGCCGCGCGCCTCGCCTATGAGGTGCGCGACAGAACCGTCTTCATCCTCAACATCGAGGCGGCGGCGCTGCGCAACCAGAAGATCCTCGCCGAGACGCTCGATCTCAGCCCCGCCGTCGCGGTGGACCGCTTCGAGACCGAGGGCGGCACGCGGCTGGTGCGCGCCATCGTCGAGCCGGGCACCTTTACGGTGGCCTATGACGCGACTGTCGAACTCGCCATGCATGAAGCGGATCCTGCGCAAGTGCGCGAGACGCCGGTGGCCGAGCTGCCGCTGGAGGTGATGACCTTCCTCAACCCAAGCCGCTATTGCCAGTCCGACCGGCTGGCGCGCTTCGCTTACCGCGAATTCGGCGATCTGCCGGGCGGGCATTCCCGCGTCACCGCGATCTGCAACTGGATCTATGAGAATGTCGACTATGTCAGCGGCAGCACCAGTTCCGAGACCTCGGCCTATGACATCATGGTGCAGCGCGCCGGCGTGTGCCGGGACTTCGCCCATCTCGGCATCGCCTTCTGCCGCGCGCTGGGCATCCCGGCACGCTTCGCCAGCGCCTATGCGTGGCAGCTCGACCCCCCGGATTTCCATGCGGTGTTCGAGTGCTATCTCGATGGCGCCTGGTATCTGTTCGATCCCACCCGCAAGGCCGCGCTTCAGGGACTGGTGCGCATCGGCGTCGGGCATGACGCGGCGGATGCCGCTTTCGCGACGATCTATGGCAATGCCGAGATGACCGGGATGGAGGTGTCCATCGCCGCCCGTGAGGAGGCGGAGGGCGAGGTGCCGACGGTGAAGGCGGTCGGCATCGCCTGACCTAGCCGGCGGGCGGCACCACCAAAGCCGGCGGGGCGACCTCGAACTCGTCGATGGCGACGCGCGCGCCGTCGATGCGGGCGCGCCCCTCGGCGACGAGGCGCAGCGCGGCCGGGTAGATCACATGCTCCTGCGCCAGCACGCGGGCGCCCAACGTATCGGGTGTGTCGCCTTCCAGCACCGGCACGGCGGCCTGCATGATGATCGGCCCGACATCCATTTCCGGCGTGACGAAATGCACGGTGGCGCCGTGGATTTTCACCCCGTCGGCCAGCGCGCGCTCATGGGTGTGCAGGCCCTTGTAGCTCGGCAGCAGGGCGGGGTGGATGTTGATCATCCGCCCCTGCCAGCCCTCGACGAAACCGGCGGTGAGCAGGCGCATGAAGCCGGCGAGGCAGACGAGGTCCACCTGCTCCTCCTCCAGCACCGCCTGAAGCGCCGCGTCGAAGGCGGCGCGGTCGGCATGGGCCTTGTGGTCGACCGTGCGGGTGGGGATGTTGCAGGCCTGCGCGCGGGCAAGGCCATGCGCGTCCGGCCGGTTGGAGATGACGCAGGCGATCTCCACCGGGTAGCCCGGCGCTGCCGCTGCCTCGATCAGCGACATCATGTTGGAGCCGCGCCCGGAGATGAGGACGGCCGCGCGGGGCTTGGTCATGAGGGCGGCCTTCAGAGCGGGGTGTCGACGGCGAGCGTGCCGTCATAGACCGTGTGCGCGGCGCCCTCGCCCGGCTCGATGGCACCGAGGTGAAACACCTCCTCGCCGGCATTAGCGAAGGCGTCGGCCACCGTCTCGGCATCCTCGAGCGCGCAGACCACGACCATGCCGATGCCGCAGTTGAAGGCGCGCAGCATCTCTTCCGGCGCCACTTTGCCAACCTGCGCCAGCCAGCGGAACACCGGCGGGAGGGTAAGGCCGGAGAGGTCGATGCGCCCGACCGTGCCCTTGGGCAGCACGCGCGGCAGGTTCTCGGTCAGGCCACCGCCGGTGATGTGCGCGAGCGCCTTCACCTTGCCGGTGCCGCGGATGACCGACAGCGCCGACTTCACATAGAGCTTGGTCGGGGTGAGCAGCGCCTCGCCAAGGGTCTTGTCCGTCGCGAAGGGGGCGGGCGCATCCCAGGCGAGACCCGACACCTCGACAATGCGGCGCACCAGCGAATAGCCGTTGGAATGCACGCCGGAGGAGGCAAGGCCGAGCAGCACGTCGCCGGGGCGCACATTCGGAGAGGGCAGCAGCTCGCCGCGTTCCACCGCGCCGACCGAGAAGCCGGCGAGGTCATAATCCCCATCGGAATACATGCCGGGCATTTCGGCGGTCTCGCCGCCGATCAGCGCGCAACCGGATTCGGTGCAGCCCTTGGCGATGCCGGCGACGATGGTCGCGCCGACTTCGGGGGCGAGCTTGCCAGTGGCGAAATAGTCGAGGAAGAACAGCGGCTCGGCGCCCTGCACCACGAGATCGTTGACGCACATGGCAACGAGGTCGATGCCGATGGTCTCGTGCCGGCCGGTCTCTATGGCGATCTTCAGCTTGGTGCCGACGCCGTCGGTGGTGGCGACGATCAGCGGGTCCTTGAAGCCGGCGGCCTTGGGATCGAACACCCCGCCGAAGCCGCCAATGTCGGCATCCGCGCCGGGGCGGCGGGTCGCCTTGACCAGCGGCTTGATGAGATCGACCAGCCGGTTGCCAGCATCGATATCGACGCCCGCATCGCGGTAGCTGAGGCCTTTTTCGGTATCGCTCATCGGGGGCTGCTCTGGTCTTTTCGGAAGATGCTCGCGGATTAACCGCTTATCCGTGCGCCCGCAAGCGCGGGGGTGGTTCAGCGCCGGCCGACGCGGTCGATCCCCAGCGCGATCAGGCCGGCGACCAGGCCCCAGAAGGCCGAGCCGATGCCGAGCAGCGAGACGCCGGAGGCGGTGACCGCCAGAGTCAGCACGGCGGGAAAGCGCAGGGGAATGTCGCCCATGGCGGTGCCCAGCGCATTGAGCAGCGGCCCGAGCAGCGCGAGCCCGGCGAAGGTCGCCACCAGGCTCGGCGGCAGCGCGGCGATCAGCGCGACCACCGAGGCCCCGCCCGCCGCGAGTACCAGATAGGCCAGCGCATAGAATCGCGTGGTCTGCCAGCGCTGGCGGGGATCGGGATGCGCGTCCGGGCCGGTGCAGATCGAGGCGGTGATGGCGGCGAGATTCGAGGTGAGCGAGCCGATGGGCGCGGTCAGCACCGAGGCGAGGCCGGTGACGGCGAGGATGGAGGGCGTCGGCGGCTTGTAGCCTGCGGCCTGCAGGACGGCGAGGCCCGGCAGGTTCTGCGAGGCCATGGTGACGACATAGAGTGGTACGCCGATGCCGATCAGCGCCTCAAGATCAAACGACGGCCAGATGAATTCGACGCGCGGCAGCAGCGCCACCTCGGGCAGCGGGCCGACGCGCCCGAGCAGGAAGGCGAGGCCGATGCCGATGACGAGGATCGCCAGCACCGCGCCGAACGGGTTGATGCGGCGGGCGACAAGGAAGATCAGCACCAGCGGCAGCACCAGCATCGGGTCGGCCTGCCCGGCGGTGAACACGGCAGTGCAGAAGCGGAACAGCACGCCCGCCAGCATCGCCGCAGCAATGGCGACCGGCAGGCGCTGCACCAGCGTGCCGAGCGGCTTCACCGCGGCGGTGACAAGGATGAGCGCGCCCGCCAGCAGGAAGGCGCCCACCGCGGTCTCGATGGAGAGGCCGTGCGAGCCGGCGATCAGCGCCGCGCCCGGTGTCGACCAGGCGGTGATGATCGGCATTTTGTGGCGCCAGCCGAGGAAGGCGCTGGTGAGCGCCATGGACAGGCACAGCCCGATCACCGCCGAGGCGGTCTGACCCGGCGTCGCGCCCACCGCCTGCGAGGCCGCGACGATCAGCGCGAGCGTGCCGCCAAAGCCGACCAGAGCGGCGACGACGGCGGAGGTGATGACGGAGGAGCGCATCGGCAGGCACCGGCAGGAGAGGACGTGGCCTTGTGCCACAGCCGCGCCGGGCCGTCACCGCTGCCGCTGCGGAAGTGTGCGGGACGGCGCCGCTCCGGTGATCAGGCGAATCCGCGATCAGGCGAGCCGGCCGAACGGTATGATCTCCGCCGATTGCGGTGTCATTGGCCCGCCGGCCCAGTCGCCGAACCAACGATCGACGGCGAGACCCGCCCCCACGATCATCCGGGCGAGATCGGCGGCAGGGGTGAAGCGAATCCGGCTGTCCGCGCTCAGAACCCGCCCGTCGGCGAGACGGTAGAAGGTGCCATAGGTGACGACGCCGCTGGCCTCGTCCTGCATCGCCGTGTTCCACGCCGTCACGCGGCCGTGGCGGGGGTGCTCGATCTGGCGCTCTGACAAGGCCGGCTGCCATTCCTCCCATTCCCGGCAGGCTGGGTTGCGGCTGTCGAAGATGAAGCTGCCCGCCGGGGTGAGATGCCGGGCGATGCTGGCGAGGGCGGCGCGCTGGTCGTCCTCGGTGAGGAAGACCTGGAAGGCGTGGCCGGTCATCACGATCAGGTCGAAGCGGCGGTCGAGCGCGAGATAGCGGGCATCGGCCTCGATCCACCGGACATCCGCCCCGCCCGGACGGCGGCGCGCCACCTCCAGCATCGCCCCGGCGGGATCGACGCCGACCCGCTCGCCGGCGTCGATCCCGGCCAGAAAGGCGCCGGTGCCGCAGCCCAGATCAAGCACTGAGCCGGCCGCGCGGGCGAGATGGGCACAGAAGGCGCGGTCCTCGCCCCAGTCGTTTTCCGCGTCATAGAACGCGACCAGCGCGGCATCGGTGTAGAGCGGATCGTCGAGCGGGATGTCTTGCGCCATGGCCGTGCCTTTTCCGAAAGCCGTGCGGCCCGGTTTGAGCGATCAGTTTCCGGGCCATGGCGGAGCGAGGCAAGTCACTAGGGTGCGCCCATCGGGTTCACCAACAGGGCACGTCATGGAACCACCGGCGGCCGCGAGGTGGGCGGGCGGTGCGCCGCTCCCTGTGAATGGCGGGAACCGTCCGCCTTGGCGCGGCTTCTGCATGAGCGCTGCCGCAATTATCCTGTATGGAGAAAGCACGCGTCGCCCTGCGGAAGGGCGTTCGTTCCGAAAGGGAAGATGAATGGCCTGGCACAAGCAGGTGACGTTCTGGGTGACGGCGCTGGTTCTGGTGATTCTCGCCGCCTGGCTGCTGTCCAGCGTGCTGCTGCCCTTCGTGGCGGGCCTCGCGCTCGCCTATTTCCTGAACCCCGTCACCACGCGGCTGGAGCATTGGGGCGTCAACCGGCTGGTGGCCTCGCTGGCGACCATCGCGCTCACGCTGATGCTCGCCATCCTGCTGATGCTGCTGGTGCTGCCGATTTTCGGCTCGCAGCTCGCCGCCTTCATTCAGCGGCTGCCGGAATACATCGTCAAGCTCCAGAACCTGATGGCGGGCGAGGACGCGGCGTGGCTGCGCAATTTCGTCGGCGACCGCATGCCGGCGATCCGGGAGGGGCTGAACGAGCTGGTGTCGCAGGGCGCGACCTACATGCTCAGCCTGATCCAGTCGATCTGGACCGGCGGGCAGGCGCTGATCTCGGTATTCTCGCTGCTGGTCATCACGCCGGTGGTGGCCTTCTATATGCTCAATGACTGGAACCACATGGTGGAGAAGGTCGATGGCTGGCTCCCGGTCCACAACCGCCCGGTGATCCGCACGCTGGCCTGCCGGATGGACCGGGCGATCGCCGGCTTTGTGCGCGGCCAGTCGCTGGTGTGCCTCATCCTCGGTAGTTTCTACGCGATCAGCCTCACCATGGCCGGGCTGAATTTCGGCTTCGTCATCGGCTTCGTGTCGGGAATCATCACCTTCATCCCCTATGTCGGCTCGCTCACCGGGCTGGTGCTGGCCACCGGCGTCGCCATCGTGCAGTTCTTCCCGGATTACTGGATGATCGGCGCCATCCTCGGCATCTTCGTGTTCGGCCAGTTCGTCGAGGGCTACATCCTCTCGCCCAAGCTGGTGGGCGACAGCGTGGGCCTGCACCCGGTGTGGCTGATGTTCGCCCTGCTGGCCTTCGGCTATCTGCTCGGCTTCCTCGGCCTGTTGCTGGCGGTGCCGCTGGCGGCGGCGGCGGGCGTGCTGGTGCGCTTTGCTATCGACCAATATCTCCAGAGCCCGCTCTATACCGGTGAGCAGGCGCCGGAGAGCCTCGCCCCGCCGGCGCCCGTGCCGGGCCTTCCCGCCATCTCGGACCGCCGGGTGCGCTGAGCGATGACCACGCGCCAGTTGCCGCTCGACCTGCCGCATGCCGACAGCCGTTCGCGCGACGATTTCCTGCCGGCGCCGTCCAATGATGCGGCGCTGGCGCTGATCGACGCCTACCCGTATTGGCCGGCACCGCTGGTGGCGCTGGTCGGGCCGGAGGGGGCGGGCAAGTCGCACCTTGCCGCCATTTTCGCGGCGATCAGCGGGGCGCCGGTGGTGCCCGCGCGCGATCTCGCCATCGACGCGCTGCCGGGGCTGCTGGCGAGCGGCGCGCTGGTGGTGGAAGATCTGGGGGAGGGGCCGCTCGATGAGGCGGCGCTGTTCCATCTGGTCAACCTCGCCAAGGAGCAGGACGCCCGCGTGCTGCTCACCGCCCGCCGCGCGCCGGGCACGCTCGCCGCCAGCATGACCATCCGCGATCTTGCCTCGCGGCTGCGGGCCATGCCGTCCGTGGCGCTTGGCCCGCCGGACGATGCGCTGCTGGCCGCGGTGGCGGTGAAGCTGTTCGCCGACCGCCAGATCGCCCCGGATGAAGCGTTGCTCGCCTTCCTGCTGCCGCGCGTGGAGCGCTCCATCGCCGGGGTGCGCGAGGTGGTGGCCGCACTCGACCGCGAGGCGCTGGCGCGCAAGAGGCCCTTGACGCGCGCGCTCGCTTCCGAACTCCTTCGGGAGCGGGAGCTTTCATCCGCCGCCGTGCCGTCCGGCGCGGACGCGCGGGATTCCTGAACATTGACCCAAGCTTAAGGTGCGCCATGTCATCCAGCCGTCACGAAGCGCGGCGACCTTCCCGCCCGACGAAGCGGCGGGTCCGTGCCAAGGCCGCCCCCGCTCAAGAGACGGTCGCAGGCGCCGCCCGCGCCGAGGATGGAGGGTTGACGGTGAGCGAAGCGGAAGCGCCGGCTGTGGCGCATGTGGAACTGGGGCAACTCGCCGTTCATGAGCCGGTAACGCCGGTGCCGCTCGAAGCCGAGCTGATGGCGTCGCCCGACCGCTTCATCAACCGCGAGCTGTCCTGGCTGCAATTCAACCGCCGTGTGCTGGAAGAGGCCTCCAACCGCGAGCACCCGCTGCTGGAGCAGCTGCGCTTCCTCTCCATCTCCGCCAATAATCTCGACGAATTCTTCATGGTCCGCGTCGCCGGCCTCAAGGAGCAGGTGCGCGAGGGCTATGGTGGCAGGAGCCCGGATGGGCTGACGCCGGCCGAGCAACTGCCGCTCATCGGCGCCGCGGTGGCCGAGCTCGGCGAGGACCAGCAGGCGCGCTGGCTGGAACTGCGTGGCATTCTCACCGAGGCCGGCGTCGCGCTGGTCGACGGTTCGGATGTGGACAAGGCCGACCGGGCGGTGCTCGACGAGTTCTTCCTGAGCCACGTCTTCCCCGTGCTGACCCCGCTCGCCATCGACCCGGCGCATCCTTTCCCCTTCATCCCCAATCTCGGCTTCTCGCTGGCGCTGCAGCTCGCGCGCATCAGCGACGGGCGCACTATGAACGCGCTGATCCGCGTGCCCGCCAAGATTGACCGCTTCGTGCGCCTGCCGGACGGCGCGAACGGCGCCATGCGCTTCATCACGCTGGAGCAGATGATCGGCCTGTTCATCGGCCGCCTGTTCCCCGGCTATCAGGTGCGGGGCCTCGGCGGCTTCCGCGTCATCCGCGACAGCGACCTCGAAGTGGAGGAGGAGGCGGAAGACCTGATGCGCCAGTTCGAGACGGCGCTGAAGCGTCGCCGGCTCGGCCAGGTGATCCGGCTGGAAGTCGAATCCACCATGCCGGAAGAGCTGCGCATCTTCGTCGCGCGCGAGCTCGGCGTCGCCGATGACGAGATCTTCCTCGTCCACGGCGTGCTGGCGCTGAACGAGTTCAGCCAGCTCGTCGGCGTCGACCGGCCGGACCTCAAGTTCAAGCCGTACAACCCGCGCTTCCCCGAGCGCATCCGCGACCATGCCGGCGACTGCTTCGCGGCGATCCGTGAGAAGGATCTCGTGGTTCACCACCCCTATGAGTCCTTCGACGTGGTGGTGCAGTTCCTGCGGCAGGCGGCGCGCGACCCGAATGTGGTCGCCATCAAGCAGACGCTCTACCGCACCTCCTCCGACAGCCCGATCATCAAGGCGCTGGCCGAGGCGGCGGAGGCGGGCAAGTCGGTCACCGCGCTGGTGGAGCTGAAGGCGCGCTTCGACGAGGAAGCGAACATTCGCTGGGCGCGCGACCTGGAGCGGGCGGGCGTGCAGGTGGTGTTCGGCTTCCTGGAGCTGAAGACCCACGCCAAGCTCTCGCTGGTGGTGCGCCGCGAGGGCGGCACGCTGGCGAGCTACTGCCATGTCGGCACGGGCAATTATCACCCGATCACGGCGCGCATCTACACCGACCTGTCCTTCTTCACCGCCGATCCGGCGATCGGGCGGGACGTGGCGCGCATCTTCAACTTCATCACCGGCTATGCCGAGCCGGCGGAGCTGGAGACCATGTCCATCGCCCCGCTGACGCTGAAGAAGCGCATTCTCGACCACATCGCCGCCGAGGGCGAATTCGCCAAGGCCGGCCGCCCGGCGGCGATCTGGCTCAAAATGAACTCGCTGGTCGATCCGATGATCATCGACGCGCTCTACCGCGCCAGCCAGAACGGCGTGCCGGTGGACATCGTGGTGCGCGGCATCTGCTGCCTGCGGCCGGGCGTGCCGGGTCTCTCGGAGAACATCCGGGTCAAGTCCATTGTCGGCCGCTTCCTCGAGCATGGCCGCATCTACTGCTTCGGCAATGGCCATGGCCTGCCGAGCCCCGAGGCGGCGATGTACATCTCCTCGGCCGATCTGATGCCGCGCAACCTCGACCGCCGTGTCGAGGCTCTCTGCCAGATCACCAACCCGACGGTGCACATGCAGATCCTCGACCAGATCATGGTCGCCAACCTGCAGGACACCCAGCAGAGCTGGCGCATCTTGTCGGATGGCTCCTCCGAACGCATAGTGTCCGGCGAGGGCGAGGAAAAATTCAACGCCCAGAAGTATTTCATGACCAATCCGAGTCTGTCGGGACGTGGCAAGTCGCTTAAAGAATCTTCACCAAGAAGCCTCGTCCGCCGTCGCGAGCGTTCGTAAGCGCATGAGCGAAACCGTCAGCGGGGCGGATATGCGCCCCGCCGCCGATGGCCCGATCGCCGTGATCGACATCGGCTCCAACTCGGTCCGTCTCGTCGTCTATGAGCGGCTGTCGCGCTCGCCGACGCCGCTGTTCAATGAGAAGGCGTCCTGCGGCCTCGGTCGGGAAGTGCTGACCACCGGGCGGCTCAACGCCGACGCGGTGGAAAAGGCGCTATCCACCCTGCGCCGCTTCCGCGTGTTGTGCGACCGCATGGGCGTGGCCAAGCTCTATGTGCTGGCCACCGCCGCCGCGCGCGACGCCTCCAACGGGCCGGAATTCATCGCCACCTGCGCGGAGATCTGCCGCACCGAGGTCGAGCTGCTCTCGGGCAAGCGCGAGGCGCAGCTTTCCGCGCTCGGCGTGCTCTCCGGCGTGCATCACGCCAATGGCGTGGTGGGCGACCTCGGCGGCGGCTCGCTGGAGCTTGCCGACGTCCACGGCCAGCGCATCGGCTCGGGCATCACCTTCCCGCTGGGCGGCCTCGCGCTGCAGGACACGTCCGGCCGCTCGATCAAGAAGGCGGTGAAGATCGTCCGCGACGCGCTCGCCAAGGAGCGTCATCTCGAACATCTCAAGGGCCGCACCTTCTACGCGGTCGGCGGCACCTGGCGCGCGCTGGCGCGGCTGCACATGTTCCAGCGCGGCTACCCGCTGCATGTGATGCACGGCTATGTCATTCCCGCCCGCGAGGCGCTGGAGTTCTGCCGCCTCGTGCTGCGTGTGCCGATCGACACGCTCTCGCGCATCGACACGGTGTCCGAGAGCCGCCGCCCGCTGCTCGCCTATGGCGCCTTGGTGCTGGAGCATGTGATCCGCGTCGGCAAGCCGGAGAACATCTTCATCTCCGCGCAGGGCGTGCGCGAGGGCCTGCTCTATGAGCTGCTGCCGCCGGAGGACAAACCGTCCGATCCGCTGATCTCGGCCACCGCCGAACTCAACAATGTCCGCTCGCGCTCCCCCGCCCATGGCTGGGAACTCATCGACTGGACCGACCGCTTCATGGCGCATTCCGGCATTGACGAGACGGTGGAGGAAAAGCGCCTGCGCCACGCCGCCTGCCTGCTCGCCGATATCAGCTGGCGTGCGCATCCCGATTACCGCGAGGAGCAGAGCCTCAACCTCATCGCCCATGCCGCCTTCATCGGCGTGGATCATCCCGGCCGGGCCTTCCTGGCGCTGGCGATCTATTACCGCCATGCCGGGCTGGTGGACGAGGATCTGTCCCCGCGCATTCGCGAGCTGGTGTCGGCGCGGCTGCTCGACCGGGCGCGCATCCTCGGTGCGGCGATGCGGGTGGCCTATATCCTCTCGGCCGCGATGCCGGGCACGCTGCCCATCGCGCCGCTGGCGGTGGAAAGGGGCAAGCTGGTGCTGAAGCTCAAGGGCGACCTCGCCCTTCTCGGCAGCGACCGCGTGCTCACGCGGCTGCGCACGCTCGCCCGTCTGATCGGCCGCGACTTCGCGGTAGCGACGGACTGACGCGCAAATGTCGGCGGGCCGGGGCCCGCCGCTCATCTCACCGCTCGACGGCGATGACCCGGCCGCGCTGCATGGCGAGCGCCAGATGGCCGGCCTTCAGCGCCAACGCCTGCTCGCCGAACAGCTCGCGCCGCCAGCCATGCAACGCCGGCACGTCCGGGGCGTCGTCCGCCGCGATCTGCTCGAGGTCGTCCACCGTGGCGATGACCTTGGCGGCGACGCCGTACTGCTCGGAGATCATGCGCAGCAGCACCTTGAGCAGTTCGACCGTCGCCGAGGCGCCGTTGGAGAGCGGCTTGTCGCGCTCGATGCGCGGCAGCGTCTTGGGGTCGCGCGCAAGGCCGGCCTTCACCGCCTCGACGATCTGCTCGCCCGAGCGCGAGCGCTCGAAACCTTTGGGGATGGAGCGGAGCTGGCCGAGCTTCTCGACGCTGCTCGGATGCTGGCTGGCGATCTCGCCGATCACGTCGTCCTTGAGGATGCGCGAGCGGGGAATGTCGCGCGACTGCGCCTCGCGCTCACGCCAGGCGGCGACTTCCATGAGCACCGCCAGATCCTTCGGCTTGCGGGCGCGCGAGCGCAGCCGCTCCCAGGCGCGCTCGGGCTCCTGCCGGTAGGTCTCGGGCGAGGTGAGCACCGCCATTTCCTCGCCGACCCAGTCGGCGCGGCCGCGCTTGGCGAGATCGGCTTCCAGCTTGAGGAACACGTCGCGCAGATGGGTGACGTCCGCCTCGGCATAGGCGATCTGCGCCGTGGTGAGCGGCCGGCGCGACCAATCGGTGAAGCGCAGCGACTTGTCGAGCAGATGGCCGGTGAGGCGCTGCACGAGCTGGTCATAGGAGATGGAATCGCCATGGCCGAGCACCATGGCGGCAACCTGCGTGTCGAACACCGGATGAGGGATGATGCCGGCGAGATGCCAGACGATTTCGATGTCCTGCCGGCCGGCATGGAAGACCTTCAGCACCTGCTCATTCGCCATCAGGGCGAAGAACGGGGCGAGGTCTATGCCCTCGGCCACGGCGTCGATCACCACCGCCTCGTCGGCGCTGGCGATCTGCACGACGCACAGCTTCGGCCAGAAGGTGGTCTCGCGCAGGAATTCGGTGTCGACGGTGACGAAGCGGTGGTTCGAAAGCCGTTCGCAGGCCGCGGTGAGGGCGTCGGTTGTGGTGATCATATCCATGTCGCGTGCTTCTTAGCGGAGTCGCACGCGCGAGACGACAGTAATCATGCCGGAATCGGTGGCTAAGCATTAACCATGGGCGGCTAGCTTCGGCCCATCGATTCCATGCCGGGGTACCGGTGCCAAGGGGGGAAACCCATGAAGAACGTGCTTTTCGCCGCCACCGCCACCGTGCTCGCCCTCGCCGCCGTCCCGGCGAGCGCCGCCGATCGCGTCAAGACCGGTGTCCTCGTCTGCAATGCCGGCGCGTCGATCGGCATGATCATCAGCTCCAAGCAGGAGCTCGCCTGCACCTACACCCCCTCGGACAACAGCCCGGTGCAGCGCTATTCCGGCGTCATCAAGAGCGTCGGCCTCGACCTCGGCGTGACCGGCGGCGGCGTGATGACCTGGGGCGTGCTGGCGCTCACCAAGCAGGTCGCCCCCGGCGCGCTGGCCGGCCCCTATGGCGGCGTGTCCGGCGATGTGGCGCTCGGCGTCGGCGTCGGCGCGAATGTCCTCGTCGGTTCCGACAAGTCCTATGCGCTCAACCCCGTCTCGGTCGAGGGCAATGTCGGCGCCTCGCTGGCGCTGGGCGTCTCCAGCCTTGAGCTGCGCTACGTCCCGTGAGCCGGACGGGCGGGGCGTTAGCGCCCCGTCCTTGCGCGCCGGTCCTGTCCTGCGTCTCGCTCGCTTGACAAAGCCGAGCCCTGCATGCACCCCTCCGCGCGCCCCGCGAGAGGGGTGACGTGTTTTCAGACGTGCGGCCTCTGGCCCGCGAAAAGCCTCGGGATAGACCCATGCACCGCTATCGCACCCATACCTGCGGGGCCCTTCGCGCGAGCGATGTCGGCGCCACCGCCCGCCTCTCGGGATGGTGTCACCGCATCCGCGATCATGGCGGCGTGCTGTTCATCGACCTGCGCGACCATTACGGCCTGACGCAGGTGGTGGTCGATCCCGACAGCCCGGCCTTCAAGCTGGCCGAGACCGTGCGCGCCGAATGGGTGATCCGCGTCGATGGCCGCGTGCGCTCGCGCCCGGCCGGCACCGAGAACCCCGACCTGCCGACCGGCCAGGTTGAGATGTACGCCACCGAGATCGAGGTGCTGGGCCCCGCCGCCGAGCTGCCGATGCCGGTGTTCGGCGATGTCGAGTACCCGGAAGAGACGCGGCTGCGCTACCGCTTCCTCGATCTGCGCCGCGAGAAGCTGCACAAGAACATCATGACGCGCGGCGCGATTATCGACGCCATGCGCGCGAAGATGAAGGGGCAGGGCTTCTTCGAGTTCCAGACGCCGATCCTCACGGCGTCCTCGCCGGAAGGCGCGCGGGACTTCCTCGTGCCCTCGCGCCTGCATCCCGGCAAGTTCTACGCCCTGCCGCAGGCGCCGCAGCAGTACAAGCAGCTCATCATGATGAGTGGCTTCGACCGCTATTTCCAGATCGCCCCCTGCTTCCGCGACGAAGATCCGCGCGCCGACCGCCTGCCGGGCGAGTTCTACCAGCTCGACCTGGAGATGAGCTTCGTCGAGCAGGAAGACATCTTCGCCGCCGTCGAGCCGGTCATCACCGGTGTGTTCGAGCAGTTCGCCGAGGGCAAGCCCGTCACGAAGAACTGGCCGCGCATTCCCTATGCGGTGTCGATGCAGAAATACGGCACCGACAAGCCGGATCTGCGCAACCCGATTGAAATGCAGGACGTCTCCGAGCATTTCCGCGGCTCGGGCTTCAAGGTGTTCGCGCGCCTGCTCGAAGACGAGAAGAACCGGGTGTGGGCCATTCCCGGCACCGGCGGCGGTTCGCGCGCCTTCTGCGACCGCATGAACTCGTGGGCGCAGGGCGAGGGCCAGCCCGGCCTCGGCTACATCATGTGGCGCGAAGGCCAGGATTCGTCTGAAATTCCGGGCGCCGGCCCGCTCGCCAACAATATCGGCCCGGAGCGCACCGAGGCGATCCGCGCGCAGCTCGGCCTCGGCGCCGGGGACGCCGCCTTCTTCGTCGCCGGCAACCCGGAAAAGTTCGTCAAGTTCGCCGGCGCAGCCCGCACCAAGGTGGGCGAGGAGCTGAAGCTGGTCGATTTCGACCGCTTCGAGCTGGCCTGGATTGTCGACTTCCCGTTCTATGAGTGGAACGAGGACGAGAAGAAGGTCGACTTCTCGCACAACCCCTTCTCCATGCCGCAGGGCGGCCTCGACGCGCTCAACGGGCAGGATCCGCTGACCATCAAGGCGTTCCAGTACGACATCGCCTGCAATGGCTACGAGATCGCCTCGGGCGGCATCCGCAACCATCGCCCCGAGGCGATGGTGAAGGCGTTCGAGCTCGCTGGCTATGACGAGCAGACGGTGATCGACCGCTTCGGCGGCATGTACCGCGCCTTCCAGTACGGCGCGCCGCCCCATGGCGGCATGGCGGCGGGCGTCGACCGCATCGTCATGCTGCTCTGCGGCGTGACGAACCTGCGCGAGATCTCGATCTTCCCGATGAACCAGCAGGCGCAGGACATCCTGATGGGCGCGCCCAACGAGGCAAGCCCGAAGCAGCTGCGCGAGCTGCACATCCGCACCAACCTGCCGGAGAAGTAGGCGGGGCCCATCAGCACCTCATCCCCGGGCTCGGCCCGGGGATCCACGACTTGGCTAGCAGCGCGACTTGGCCACCGCCCTGCAAACGCACGCAAGGCGTTGATGGCCGGGCCAAGCCCGGCCATGACGGCATTTTTGCTGAACCGGGGCGTCCCCGCCACCGTCATCCCGGACGGCCGAAAGGCCGATCCGGGATCGCGCTCTCCAGCGAGAGCGGCACGCGATCCCGGCTCTGCGCTGCGCTTCGGCCGGGATGACGGAGGCAGGTCGCCGTTGGGCGACCTACTGCGTCAGCTGGGCCGCGAAGATGCCCAGCGCCTTGGCGTAGACTTCCGCCTTGTTCCAGCCGAGCAGCGCCTGATAGTTCGGCTCGCCCGGACCCCAGCCGGCGCCGGCGCGCCAGCCATAGCCGCGCAGATAATTGGCGGTGGAGGCGAGCACGTCCGGGGCGCTGCGCACCAGGTCGGCGCGGCCGTCGCCGTCGAAGTCCACGGCGAACTTCGCATAGGAGCTGGCAAGGAACTGGGTCTGGCCGATCTCGCCGGCCCAGGCGCCACGCATCTCGTCGAGCGTGAGGTCGCCGCGCTGGTAGATGCGCAGGGCATCGAGCAGTTGGGGCGTGAAGAAGTCGGTCCGCCGGCAGTCATAGGCGAGGGTGGAGAGCGAGCGCAGGATCGGCATCTTGCCGATGTTCACCCCGTAATCGGTCTCCATGCCCCAGATGGCGACGAGGATCGGGCCGGGCACGCCATATTGCCGCTCGATGCGGGCCAGCGTCGAGGCGTATTGCTGGAGCATCTGCCGGCCCTTGGCGATGCGTCCCTTGGAAATGCGGTTCTTGATGAACTCCTCGAGGCTCACCTTGAAGTGCTTTTGGTTGCGGTCGAGGCTGATGACCTTGGTGTCGTAGGTCACGCCGTCGAGCACGCGCAGCGTTCCGGGCGCGATGCCCTGCGCCACCGCCTCGCGGCGGAACTCGCCCACCCAGGTGTCGAAGCCCGACGCGTCAATGCCGCAGGTCGCGGCAAGGGCCGGCGACGCCGCGAGGAAGACCGAGGCGAGGGCGCCGGCGAGAAATACGCGGGCGCGCGGCAGGGCACGAAGGGTGGCAGGCTGGTCGAACATGGTTCCTCCCGGAAGCGCCGCATCCCGTGCAGGATGCGCGGAGAAGATGAACGCGCGGTATCGGCAAAAGATCAAATGCCGATACGACCAAATCCGGGCAGCTTGATACCGGGCTGGCGGATGTCGAGCCCGGCGACCGCGCCGAGCAGGTTGACCTCGATCCCCTCCACCCAGGCCAGCGTCACGCCCGCATAGCCGCCGAGGGACAGGCTGAGGCCGGTGCGCGAAGGGGCGAGCGCGATCCAGTCGCCGGCCACGGGGAAGTCCTTGCCGATGGCGGTGGGGGGCAGGGCGACGGCGATTTCCGGCACCTGCCGCACCACATGGGCGATGAAGGTGTTCGAGTTCGGCCCCGGCCAGACATGGTAGTCGCCATATTCGCGGTAGGGATAGCTCGCCACCGCCGCCCGCAGCTTCGGGATCAGCGCGGTGGCGGCGTCGCCCGTCGCCTCGAACACGATTTCCGGCTCATTGCCATACCAGCGCCCGTCCGGCGCGTAGCCGTTGCGGCGGATCGGCGAGCCCCAGCCAACCTTGTCGTAGCGCTCATAGGCGCCCGCGCCCTGTTCCTTGACCACCAGCCAGGTGTGGACGGCGAAGATGCCGCGCCAGCGCCCGACGCGGGCGGCGTAGATGCGCACCATGGCCTCGGGATGCGCGTCGGCCGCCGGCAGCGTGCCGGTGCTCGACCAGTCGGCGGTGCGCCAGTTCGCCGACCAGTCGCGCTCGTGCCATTGCACGAGAGCATGGGCGCCGAGCGGCAGGGCGAAGAACAGCAGGAAGGCGAGAAGGAGCATGCGGGCAGCGCGGATCATGGCGCCCTAATCTGCGTGCCCGAACGTCATCAACAAGGCTTGGCCGCCCCCGCACGCGAAAATGTGTTCACTGCCGGCGCCTGTCGCCCCAAGCTTTTGACGGTGGCGGGGCTGCTGATCGCCGCACGGGGCGTCTTGCGCCGGCCGCGCCAAACGGCTCTCATGCCCGACCTGGCGCGGATCACGCGCGACCTTTACCCGGCAGCGGAGCGACCATGGACGCAGGCGCGAGCTTCTTCGGCGATCTTCTCGGTTCGATTGCCGAACGTGGCCGCGCGCTGCTGGATCTCGGCCGGGAGCGACGGCCGGCCGGTGCTGTGCGCGCGGCGGGCCTCAAGGATCTCTGCGACCGGCTGCTCTCCGGGCAGGGCGAGGCCTCGGGCGTCGCGCTGGCGCGGGAGATTCTCCTCGCCTATGCCGGGCTGAAGACCGGCGAGCGCGTGGCCTTTTTCGAGATACTCGCCGGCGCCTTCGGTCCTGATCGCGCGAGGCTGGAGGCCGCCGTTGCCGCTTACAGCGCAGCGGCGACGGACGGGGTGCCGTCGCCCGCACTTACCTGGGAGCTGCATGCGGCGAGCGAGCCGCGGCGCCAGGAGCTCATCCGCCGGCTCAACCTCGCTCCCGGCGCCACGGCGCGGCTGGTGGCGATGCGCAGCGATCTGCTTGACGCCATGGCGCGCCGCCGCGACCTTGCCGAGGTCGATCGCGACTTCATCCATCTGTTTTCTTCGTGGTTCAATCGGGGGTTCCTCGTGCTCCGCCGGATCGACTGGTCGACGCCCGCCAATGTGCTCGAGAAGATCATCCGCTATGAGGCGGTGCATGAAATCCGCGACTGGGATGATCTGCGCGCCCGCGTCGATAGCCCGGACCGGCGCTGCTACGCCTTCTTCCACCCCGCGCTGGTCGATGAGCCGCTGATCTTCGTCGAGGTCGCGCTGACCCGCGACATTCCGGGCGCCATCGGGCCGATCCTTGCGGAAAAGCGCACGCCGCTCGACCCGAAGGCGGCGCGCACGGCGGTGTTCTACTCAATCTCGAACTGCCAGCGCGGTCTCGGCGGGGTGAGCTTCGGCAACTTCCTCATCAAGCAGGTGGTGGAGGAAATCTCCCGCGAGTTCCCCGGCCTGACCCATTACGTCACGCTCTCGCCGGTGCCGACCTTCCGCGGCTGGCTGGATGAGGAGCGTGCCAGCACAGGCTCGGCGCTGCTGACGGCGGACGACCGCGCGGTGCTCGACACGCTGGCGGCGAGCGAGACGCCGGACGCGGCGCTCATTGCCCGCGCGACGCCGGTGATCGAGGCGCTGGCGGCGCATTATTTCCTCGTCGCCCGCTCGCCCAAGGGCAAGCCGCTCGATCCGGTGGCGCGCTTCCACCTCGGCAATGGCGCGCGGCTGGAACGGATCAACCCGTTCGGCGACCTCTCAGTGCGCGGGCTGGCGCAGGCCCATGGGCTGATGGTGAACTACCTCTACCGGCTCGACGAGATCGAGGCCAATCATGAGGCCTTCTTCGACAAAGGCGAGATCGTCGCCAGCCCGCAGGTGCGCCGCCTTCTGCGGGTGGAGGGCTCCGTGGCACCAGCGGCCAAGGCCCCGGCGAAGGCCGCGACGCCCAAGGCGCTGGCTGGTTGAGGCTCTCGCCGGGTGCGGATCGCGCGGGCTTGGCGAGCGTTCACGCAGCTTTCAATTGCCAAGCCGCGGGACGTTGGTGTTACCGTTGTAGGCTAGGTGCATGGCAAGGATGAGGAGAGCACCAACGTGCCGCCTTATGCCGTGCCGGACGATGCCTCCTCGGTTGCGCGCCCTGTTCCGGGCGCGGACGTCATTCCCTTAGGAGATCTGGTCGATCTCGCGCGAACCTCGCTCGATATGCCTATCGGGCTTCTGCTGCTCGACACGCCGCCCGCCGTCATCGCGCGCGGCCTGGCACCGGAAGAGCGGCCTTGTCCGCAGGTGCTCGCCGCGCTCGCTCATGGCTCAAACCCCTGCCTGATCGAGGATGCGCGTCCGGCGCTGCCCGGCTTGCCGGGGATCGCCTGCTATGCAGCGGTTCCCGTAAACGTGGATGGCACCGTCGTCGGCTCCTTCGCGGTCATGGACCGCGCGCCCCGCGCGCTGCCGGCCGATCTCATCGAACGTCTGGACGCCTTTGCCCGTCTTGCGGCCGGGCTGGTGCGCGCCGCCCATGTCTCCGATGCGATGACCCGCGCGGCGCGGGAGCGGGACGCGGCGCTCGCCCGCTACAAGAAGATGTATGACCGCTCCTCGAGCCTCGCCAAGATCGGCGTGTGGGAGTGCGAGCTCGCGACCGGCGAGATCAGCTGGACCGACGGGGTCTATGACATTTTCGACCTGCCGCGCGGGAGCGTCATTCCGCGCGATCATGTGCTGGCTCTCTACGCCGACCGTTCGCGTGCCGAGATGGAGGCCATGCGGGCGAAAGCCATCGCGGAGGGCGATGGGTTCACGCTCGACGTCGAGATCACCACGTCGGGCGGGGAGCGGCGCTGGGTCAGGCTCTCGGCCGATATCGAGTGCGTCGACGGCAAGCCGATCCGCATTTTCGGCACCAAGCAGGACATCACGCTGGAACGCCAGCTCATGGACCGGCTGCGGCTGCTCGCCGAGTGCGACCCGCTGACCGGCATCGCCAATCGCGGCGTGTTCGAGAGCCGGCTGGCCGAGGCCGCGGCGGCGGAGCGGGGCCGCAATCAGTTGGCGGCGCTGGCGATCATCGATGTCGACGGTTTCAAGCAGATAAACGACACGTTTGGCCACGCGGCGGGTGATGAATGCCTGCGCGAGATGTCGCGCCGCCTCAGGCTGGCCTTTGGCGAGGATGCGCTGGTCGCGCGCATCGGCGGCGACGAATTCGGCGTGCTGGCCTTCGGGGTGGCGGAGGAAGGGCGGATCGCCGGCCTTGCCGCGCGCGCCATCGCCAGCCTGTCGCAACCCTTCCTCTGGCGCAACCGCCGCGTGGCGGTCAGCGGCTCCATGGGGGTAACCCTCGCGGGAGGAAGTGTCGCTCCGGCCCAGCTCTTCGTCCAGGCGGACCGCGCCCTCTATGCGGCCAAGGAAGCCGGCCGCAACACCTACCGCCTCTATGATGCGAAGGCGCATCGGCTCGGCCCTTCCGGCCGGCGTTTGACCATCAGCGCCATTCGCTCCGGATAAGCCTGCCTTGACAGAGCCGGCATGGCTGGTGCCGGATGCCCTTTGTGTCTGTCGACGTGCGGTGTGTCTCAATGCGTTTCCTGCCCCATCTGCTCAAGCGTTTCGTTCACAAGGGCAGCCTTATCGTCATCGAGCCGAATGGGGCGCGCGCAGTCTTCGGCACCGGCACGGACGGACCCGCCGTGGTCATGCGCCTGCATGACGAGAAGCTCGACCGCGAGCTGTTCTTCAATCCCGAGCTGGTCGCGGCCGAGGCCTATATGGACGGGCGGCTGACCTTCGAGGATGGCTCCACCGTCTATGACTTCCTCTATCTGTTCTCGATCAACCGGCGGGGCCTTGCCGCCCATCCGGTACAGCAGGCGCTGCGGCGCAGCTGGCGCGCGTTCAAGCGCTGGCACCAGTCCAATCCGCTGAAAAAGGCCGCCAGCAACGCGCAGAGCCATTACGACCACCCGCCGGATTTCTACCGGCTCTGGCTCGACAGCCAGATGATCTATTCCTGTGCCTATTTCCCGACGCCCGACGCCTCGCTGGAGGAGGCGCAGCAGGCCAAGCTCCGCCACATCGCCGCCAAGCTGAAGCTGGAGCCGGGGATGCGGGTCGCCGAGATCGGCTCGGGCTGGGGCGCGCTCGCCATCTATCTCGCCAAGCTCGGCGTGCATGTCACCGCCATCAATGTCGCGACCGAGCAGCTCGCCGAATCGAAGAAGCGCGCGGAGGCGGCCGGCGTGCTGGACCGCATCACCTTCTTCGAGCGGGACTATCGCGAGCTGGCCGGCACCTTCGACCGCGTGGTCTCGGTCGGCATGATGGAGCATGTCGGCGTCAACCATTTCGACGAGTATTTCAACACGATCAAGCGGTTGCTGGCGCCCGGCGGCTTCGCCATGATCCACGCCATCGGCCGCATGTCGCCGCCCGGCACCACGGCGCCGTTCATCCGCAAATACATCTTCCCCGGCGGCTATGTGCCCGCCATGTCGGAAGTCTTCACCTCGCTGGAGCGCGTCGGGCTATGGACCGCCGATTGCGAGTTCCTGCGGCTGCACTATTACTGGACCATCAAGCACTGGCGGCAGAACTTCGAGGCGGTGCGCCCGCAGGTCGTGGCGATGATGGGCGAGCGCTTCACCCGCATGTGGGAGTTCTATCTGGTCGCCGTGGAGCTTGGCTTCCTGCATGGCTCCAACATGGTGTTCCAGCTCCTGCTCGCCAATGAGCGCGACGCGGTGCCGGTGATCCGCGACTTCATCACCGATGACGAGCGGGCGCTGGCCTTGCGGCTGCCGGCATAAGCGACGGAATTGTCGGGAACTTCTGGCCTTCGGGCACGTTGAGCGGACTGGGTCTTTCACAGTCGAAGCTCGATCAGCATGCCCGCCTTCTTCAGTGCCCCGTCGCGGCGGGTCGTGTCGTTTATCCGGATTGCCCGCGCCACGTCGTGCGGCTTCCGGCGCGTCGAAACCTAAGGCGCATTGTGCGCGCGCCCGTCGACCTCACCAATTGCGACCGGGAGCCCATCCATGTCCCCGGCGCCATTCAATGCCATGGCTGCCTGATCGCCTGCGACATGCAGGGCGGGGTGGTGCGCCGGCACTCGACCAATGCGCCGCAGATGCTCAGCCTGCCCGACGATCTCATCGGCCGGGATCTCGCCGAGCTGGTGGGCCTTGAGGCGGCCGGGCGCATTCGCGAGGCGCTCGACCGCGCCGCCGACCCCGCGGCCCCCGCGCTTCTGTTCCGCCTCGAGATCGCCTCCGGCGGGCGGTTCGATGTGTCGGTCCATGCCGTCGCCGGCAACGTCATCATCGAGTTCGAACCGCCCTCGGCCGAGGATGGGCCGGCGCTCGACCTCGCGCGCTCGCTCTTCGCCCGCGTGCGTGGCGAGACCAATATCGACAAGCTGCTGGAGCATTCCACGCGGCTCCTGCGCACCGCGCTCGGCTATGACCGGGTGATGATCTACCGCTTCTCGCCGGATGGCTCCGGTCAGGTGGTGAGCGAGGACAAGCGCGAGGATCTGGAGAGCTTCCTCTACCAGTGGTTCCCCGCCAGCGACATTCCCCAGCAGGCGCGCCAGCTTTACGTGCGCACCATCATCCGGGTGATCGGCGATTCCAGCGGGGAGCGCTGCGGGATGGCGCCGTCCGATGAGGAGATGGACGAGCCGACCGACCTGTCCTTTGCGCATCTGCGGGCGGTCTCGCCGATCCATCTCGAATATCTGCGCAATATGGGCGTCGCCGCCTCGATGTCGATCTCCGTCGTGGTGGACGGTGCGCTCTGGGGCCTCGTCGCCTGCCACCATTACGCGCCGCGCGTGCTGCCCATGTCCGAGCGTGTGGCGGCGGAGATGTTCGGCGCCTTCTTCGCGCTGCACCTTCAGGCGCTCAAGCAGAAGCGCACGCTTGATGTCGCGACCGCTGCGCGGCGCGCGCTCGACCGCTTCCTGCGCCTCGCCTCGCAGCATGAGGATGTCGGCGAATTGCTGCGCACCCATATGGACGAATTCTCCAAGCTGATGCCCTGCGACGGCATTGGCCTTTGGCTGGGCGGGGAGTGGAGCGCGCAGGGCGCGGTGCCGCCGACCTCCGCCATACCGAACCTCATCGCCCATGTCGGCCCGCAGGCCGACGGCAAGGTCTGGGCGACGGATTCGCTTTCGCGCGACTGGAAGGAAGCGGAGGCGTTCAGCGCCACCGCCGCCGGGGTGCTGGCCCTGCCGCTGTCGCAGCTACCGCGCGACTATCTGTTCTTCTTCCGCCGCGAGATCGTCCACACGCTGGATTGGGCCGGCCGGCCGGAGAAGACCTATGAGACCGGCACGCTCGGCGACCGGCTGACGCCGCGCAAGAGCTTCGCCATCTGGAAAGAGACGGTGCGCCACCAGGCGAGCCCGTGGACCGAGGGCGACCGCGAGATCGCCGAGGCGGCACGCTCGGCGCTGGTGGAGATCGTCCTGCGCCACAGCGAGCTGATGGCCGACGAGCGCGAGAAGGCGGATATCCGCCAGCGCATGCTCAATGAGGAGCTGAACCACCGGGTCAAGAACATCCTCGCCGTCATCAAGTCGCTGGTCGAGCACTCGCTGCGGGATGGGCGCAGCACGCAGGATTATGTCGACAGTCTGCGCGGGCGCATCCAGGCGCTGGCGGTGGCGCATGACCAGGTGGTGCGCGGGGCCGGCGGTGGCTCGCTGGGCGACCTGTTGCGCGCCGAGCTGTCGCCCTATGGCGGCACGGCGACACGCGCTTCGCTGGTCGGCCCGACCGTGTGGCTCGACGCCCGCGCCTTCTCGGTGATGGCGCTTGTGCTGCACGAGCTCTCCACCAACGCGGCGAAATATGGCGCGCTGTCGCGGTCGGGCGGGCGGGTCGAGGTGGCCTGGCAGCTTGAGGATGAGGGCGGCTGCGAGGTCGTCTGGCGCGAGCTGGGCGGGCCGGCGGTCAAGCGTAGTGGCCGCTCGGGCTTCGGCACGGCGCTCATCGAGCGGACGGTGCCTTACGATCTTGGCGGGGAGAGCGAGATGCGGTTCGACGAAAAGGGGCTCACGGCGCGGTTCCTGTTGCCGGGCAAACATGTGCTAAGCGCGGGCCTCATCAATCCGGGCGCGGAGGAGGGGGCGTTGGCGGCGCTGGAGGATGCAGCGGTCAACCGGCTCGACGGCATCCATGTGCTGCTGGTCGAGGATCAGATGCTGATCGCCATGGATGTCGAGTTCATGCTGGAAGATGCCGGCATCGCCCATGTCGTCACGGCGCCCTCCGCCGCCGACGCGCTGCGCCGGCTGAAGGACTTCACGCCGGATGTCGCGGTGCTGGACGTCAATCTCGGTTCGGGCACCTCGGCGCCGGTGGCGATCGAGCTCAAGCGCCGCGGCGTGCCGTTCATCTTCGCCACCGGCTATGGCGACCGCTCGATGATCCCCGCCGACTGCGAGGATATCAGCGTGCTCGCCAAGCCCTATGAGCGCGAATCTCTGATCGCCGCGCTGTGGGAGTTGCGGCAGTAGGGAAGGGGCCGGCGCTCAGGCGGCGCGCCCATAGCTCGCGAGGAACACCCGCACGGCGCGGTCCACCACGGCTTCGATGTCCTCCACGGCCGGGGGCGGGGCGCCGGTGAACATCATCGCCTTGACGAAATTGCCGTTGCACATGTTGAGGAACAGATGGGCCACCTCGACGGCATCTTCGCCCTGCAGGTCGACACGCCCGCGCGCGGTCTCCTCGCGCAGCAGTTCCCCGAGCCGCCGGCCGCCATGGTTGGGGCCTGCGTCGAAGAAGCTGAAGCCGATGCGCGGAAACTTCTCGGCGACACCGATGACCATGCGAATGAGCCGGATATGGTCGGGTCGCACCATCATCTTCATGAAGGAGACGCCGATGTGCCGGAGCACGCCGTCGATGTCCTGCACCGCCGGATCGACCTCGAAAAGATGCTCGGCCGAGCGGTTGCGCTCGCTCAGCACCAGCGCCTCGAATAGCTCGTCCTTGCTGGAGAAGTGCGCGTAGATCGTCGCCTTGGAGACCCCGGCCGCCCTGGCGACCTCGTCCATGCTGGCGCCATCGAATCCCTTGTCGAAGAACACCCGGCGCGCGCCCTCGATCACCTCGCGGCGCTTGGGGGAATCGGTGTCGGGGCGCGCCGGGGCGTTTGGCGCGAGTACGGTGGTGTCACTCATGGTCATGCAGCCTCGCGACCAGTTAGCGGTCCGAACTCTCTTTTGGCAAGGGCATTGACTAAACGGTTTAGTTTGATATGTAAAGTTCAGATTGAACTAAACGGTTTAGTTGACCCTTGGTGAGGTAGGCCATGGCCCAGCCCGGCGCCCGTAGTCTGGAAATCGGTGAGATCGAGCCGCAGGGCGGCAACGAGCCGGTGCCCTTCGTCGCCCGCAAGGTCGCGGAAGCGCCCGCGTCCGTCGAAGCCGCGCCAAAGGCGGACGCCCCGGCAGCGCCGAAGAAGTCGCGCCGCACGCTCGTCTTCGGTGCCATCCTGCTCGCCGCGCTGATCGGCGGCGGCTATTACGGCGCGCATTGGTGGCGGGTGGGGCGGTTCCTCGTCGCCACCGACGACGCCTATGTCGGCGCCGACACCTCGGTCATCGCCGCCCGCGTCGCCGGCCATATCGTCAGCCTCGATGTCGAGACCAACCAGCCGGTGAAGAAGGGCGACGTGCTCGCCCGCATCGACGATGGCGACTTCGCCCTCGCGGTGAAGGCGGCCGAGGGCAAGATCGCCACGCAGGAAGCCACCATCGAGCGCTATGGCCAGCAGATCGAGGCGGCCAAGGCGAGCGTGGATCAGGCCAAGGCGCAGCTCGTCTCCAGCCAGGCCGACCTTAACCGCACTCAGCTTGAGCTGGACCGCCAGACCGAGCTCGCCAAGTCGCAATTCTCCAGCCGCGCCACGCTGGAGACCGCCCGCGCGGACCGCGACAAGGCGCAGGCCTCGGTGGATTCGGCGCAGGCGGCCATCGCTTCTGCCGACGCCAATGTCGATGTGCTGCATGCCGAGCAGACCGAGGCCATCCGCCTGCTCGACGAGTACCGCACCGCCCGCGACCAGGCCCAGCGCAATGTCGACTTCACCGTCGTGCGCGCGCCGTTCGACGGCGTGGTCGGCAACCGCGCCGTGCAGGTCGGCCAGCTCGTGCAGGAAGGCACCCGCCTGCTCGCCCTCGTGCCGTTGAGCCAGGTCTATGTCGACGCCAATTTCAAGGAGACGCAGCTCGGCGAGCTGCATCCCGGCCAGAAGGTCAATGTCGAGGTCGATGCCTACCCGGATGAGGAGTTCCACGGCCGCGTGCTGAGCGTCGCCCCGGCCTCCGGCTCCGTCTTCAGCCTGCTGCCGCCGGAGAACGCCACCGGCAACTTCACCAAGATCGTGCAGCGCGTGCCCGTCCGCATCGAGCTCGACGCGGAAGCCCGCGCCAAGGCCGAGCTGCGGCCCGGCATGTCGGTGACCGCCACCGTCGATACCCGCGAAGGCGCCTGAACGGGCGCCGGATAAGGATCCATCATGTCGGACGCTGTTATCACCGGCGCCGGGGAGAGCGCCGCCGCCCGCGAGCGGCGGCGCATGATCGCCTTCCTCTGCATGGTCTTCGGCATGTTCATGGCGATCCTGGACATCCAGATCGTCTCGGCCTCGCTGGCCGAGATCCAGGCGGGCCTTGCCGCCTCCTCGGACGAGATCAGCTGGGTGCAGACCAGCTACCTCATCGCCGAAGTCATCATGATCCCGCTCTCGGGCTTCCTGTCGCGGGCGCTCTCGACGCGCTGGCTGTTCGTTGCCGCGGCGACCGGCTTCACGGTGATGAGCTTCATGTGCGCGACGGCGACCTCGATCAACGAGATGATCGTCTATCGTGCGCTGCAGGGCTTCCTTGGCGGCGGCATGATCCCGACCGTCTTCGCCGCCGCCTATTCGGTGTTCCCGCGCAGCAAGCTGCCCATCGTCTCGCCGATGATCGGCCTCGTCGCCACGCTCGCCCCGACTATCGGGCCGACCATTGGCGGCTATCTCACCGACCTGTTCTCCTGGCACTGGCTATTCCTCGTCAACATCGTGCCCGGCATCTTCGTCATCATCGCCACGGCGACGCTGGTGGATTTCGACGAGCCGGACTTCAAGCTGCTCGACCGCTTCGACTGGTGGGGCCTGCTGTTCATGGCGGGCTTCCTCGGCAGCCTCGAATTCGTGCTGGAGGAGGGGCCGACCAATGACTGGTTCGAGGACAAGGCGATCTTCGTCTTCGCCATTGTCGGTGTGGTCTCGGCCGTCGCCTTCTTCGCCCGCGTGTTCATGGCGCGCGACCCGGTGGTGGATCTGCGCTCCTTCGCCAACCGCAATTTCTCGGTCGGCTCGGCCTTCAGCTTCGTCGTCGGCATCGGCCTTTACGGGCTGACCTATCTCTACCCGCTCTATCTCGCCCGGGTGCGCGGCTACTCGGCGCTGATGATCGGCGAGACCATGTTCGTCTCGGGCCTCGCCATGTTCCTGTGTGCGCCCATCGCCGGCCGGCTGATGACCAAGGTGGACCCGCGCGCCATGATCGGCGTCGGCTTCCTCGCCTTCGCCCTCGGCACCTGGCAGGTGACGGGGCTGACCAAGGACTGGGATTTCTGGGAGCTGCTGATGCCGCAGATCCTGCGCGGCGTCGGCATAATGATGGCGATGATCCCGATCAACAACATCTCGCTCGGCACGCTGCCGCCCGCGCAGCTCAAGAACGCCTCAGGCCTGTTCAACCTGATGCGCAATCTCGGCGGCGCGGTGGGGCTCGCCCTCATCAACACCGTGCTGAACGACCGCTGGGATCTGCACCTCGCCCGCCTGCACGAGAACGTGCAATGGGCGAGCGGCGTGGCGGTCGAGCGGCTGGACGCCATGACCCGCTCCTTCGCTGCTCTCGGCTCGGACGCCGACCGCGCGGCGCTGAAGACCATGGCCGGCCAGGTGCGCATCCAGGCGGAAGTGATGGCCTTCGCCGATGTCTTCCTCGTGCTGACCGCTTTGTTCGTGCTGCTGTTCTTCTTCACCCCGCTGCTCAGCCGGCCGAAGAACCCCGGCGCCGGTGGCGGCGGGCATTAGCGGCGGTCCCTGCTGGGGGCACGTCATCCCGGCCGTAGCCCGCAGGGCGCAGAGCCGGGATCGTTTCCCGCCTATCCGGCACCCGATCCCGGCTCGGCCTTGGGCCGTCCGGGATGACGGTACGTTCAGGCGTCATCCCGGCTCGGCCTTCGGCCGTTCGGGATGACGAGCATGGAGTGGGGCTGTCGCCGCCATTGCCCCCACGACCGCCGCGCTTGCCGTTTTACCCGCGCTCGGCTAAGAACCTGTCCAGAGAGCAACCCTCGCGAGAGCCGAGCCGTGACCTTTGCGTCCGTCCGTAGCTGCACCGCGAACCCGGCCGCCCTGCGGTTTTCCGGGAAGACTCTCCTTGCGTCCGGGCTCCTTCTTCTTAGCCGCCCCTGAGGGCCGGCCGGGCATCATGCCTGGGCGCTCAGGGGACGACGCCGCGACCATCCGCACTACAGCCAGATTTGCACCGGACGATGCCCCGAGCGGCACCCGGCGGCAGGACGCCCAGAAGGAAGACCCCGATGTCCGACAAGAACCGCGTCGTCATTTTCGACACCACGTTGCGCGACGGCGAGCAGTGCCCCGGCGCCTCCATGACCTTCGAGGAGAAGCTGGAAGTCGCCGAGCTGCTCGACTCCATGGGCGTCGACATCATCGAGGCCGGCTTCCCCATCGCCTCCAATGGTGATTTCGAGAGCGTTGCCGAGATCGCCCGCCGCTCGAAGAACGCGGTGATCGCCGGCCTCTCGCGCGCCGCCGCCGGCGACATCGACCGCTGCGCCGACGCGGTGCGCCACGCCCGCCGCCCGCGCATCCACACCTTCATCTCCACCTCGCCGGTGCACATGAAGTACAAGCTCCAGAAGGATCCGGAGACGGTACTGGAGATGATCGCGGCCTCCGTCGCCCGCGCGCGCGGCCATGTCGACAATGTCGAGTGGTCGGCCGAGGACGCCACCCGCACCGAGATCGACTTCCTGTGCCGCGCGGTGGAGATCGCCATCAAGGCCGGCGCCACCACCATCAACCTGCCCGACACGGTCGGCTACGCCACGCCAGGCGAGTATGAGGCGATGTTCCGCACGGTGATCGAGCGCGTGCCGAATTCCGACAAGGCGGTGTTCTCCACCCATTGCCACAACGACCTCGGCATGGCGGTCGCGAACTCGCTGGCCGGCGTCGCCGGTGGCGCGCGGCAGATCGAGTGCACGGTGAACGGCATCGGCGAGCGCGCCGGCAATGCGGCGCTGGAAGAGATCGTCATGGCGATCAATGTGCGCAACGACGTGCTGCGCTACGAGACCGGCATCGACGCCACCATGATCACCCGCGCCTCCAAGCTCGTCTCGGCGGTGACCTCCTTCCCGGTGCAGTACAACAAGGCCATCGTCGGCCGGAACGCCTTCGCCCATGAGAGCGGTATCCACCAGGACGGCATGCTGAAGAACGCCACCACCTACGAGATCATGACGCCGGAGAGCGTCGGCGTTTCCAAGACCTCGCTGGTGATGGGCAAGCATTCCGGCCGCGCCGCCTTCCGCGACAAGCTGAAGGCGCTGGGCTACGAACTGGGCGAGAACGCGCTGAACGACGCCTTCACCCGCTTCAAGGATTTGGCCGACCGCAAGAAGGTCGTCTATGACGAGGACATCGAGGCGCTGGTCGATCACGAGATCGCCGCCGCCCATGACCGGGTGAAGCTGGTCTCGCTCTCCGTCATCGCCGGCAGCCACGGCCCGCAGCGCGCCACCATGAAGATGGCGGTGGATGGCAAGGTCATCACCGAGGAATGCGAGGGCAATGGCCCGGTGGACGCAGTGTTCAACTGCATCCAGGCGATTGTCCCGCACTCCGCCAAGCTGGCGCTCTACCAGGTCCACGCCGTGACCGAGGGCACGGACGCGCAGGCGGAAGTGTCGGTGCGGCTGGAAGAGGGCGACAAGGCGGTGACCGGGCGCGGCTCGGACCCGGACACGCTGGTCGCCTCGGCGCAGGCCTATATCATCGCGCTCAACAAGCTGCAGACCAAGCGCCACAGCCTCAACGCGCAGGCCCAGCCCGCGGCGGAGTGAGGCCCATGGCCGGGCGCCCGCTCGCGCGGCGGGCGCTGCTGGTTGCGGCGGCGCGGCTCGCGGGCGGCGCCGTCGGGGCCGGGCCGGTGCTCACCGCGCTGGCCGGCTCACCACCGGCGGGCGCGGACCCGCTGGCCAACCTCGGGCCGACGGATTTGACCGGCTGGTCGGCCTCGGGGCTCGCGGCCGCTCAGGAACAGGCGGTCGGGCTCGGCACCACCGCGGTCATTGTGCTCCGGCATGGGCGCCCGGTCGCCGGCTGGGGCGAGGTGGCCCGCAAGGTTGATGTCGCCTCGGTGCGCAAGAGCCTGCTCGGCGCGCTGATCGGCATCGCGGTGGCCGAGGGCCGTCTCGCGCTGGACGCCACCCTCGCCGATCTCGGCATCGACGATGTTCCGCCCGTGCTTACCGTAGACGAGCGGCGGGCCACGCTGCGCGATTTGCTGATGGCGCGCTCCGGCATCTACCACCCCGCCGCCCATGAGACGGCGCCGATGAAGCGTGATCGCCCGGCGCGTGGCAGCCATCCGCCGGGCAGTTTCTGGTACTACAATAACTGGGATTTCAACGCCCTCGGCACTATCTGGCGCCGGGCGACGGGCGAGGACATCTTCGCGGGTTTCGAGCGCCGGATCGCCCGTCCCATCGGCATGCAGGACTTCACCGCCGCCGATGGGCGCTATGTCCGCGAGCCGGCCTCCGAGCACCCGGCCTATCCCTTCCGCCTCAGCGCCCGCGACGCCGCCCGGTTCGGCCAGCTCTATCTCGACAAGGGCAGCTGGGCCGGGCAGCCGATCGTGCCGGCCGGCTGGGTGGAGGCCTCCACCACCGCCTGGTCGCCCAGCGACCGCAGCCGGCAGGGCTATGGCTATCTCTGGTGGGTGCCGCCCACCGACGCCTTCGGGCCGGGCGCCGCCTATGCCGCCGGCTTTGGCGGGCAGATGATCGCCATCGTGCCGGCACGCGGCGTCGTGGTCGCCGTCACCACCGAATGGCGCGGGGGCGGGCGCAAGGTGCGCGGGTCGGAGCTGCTGCGGCTGCTGGCGGCCATCCTTCAGGCGGCGCCGCCATAATCCTGCCCGCCGGGGCGTGGATGGCTAGCTTATCCGACATCCCAAGGCCGCTCCGCGCCCATGACGACGCTTTCCGCTCCCGAACGGGTGCTGCCGGCCCGGGAGACCGTCCGGCCGCTGCGGGCGCGCGGAACCGATTCCCTGCCGCTTCTCGGCGCGGTGGTGCTGCATCTCATGGTGATCGGCGCGCTGCTGCTGCGCGTGGTCGAGCCGCTGATGGAGCTGCCCGAGCCGCCGGCGCTGGAGACCGAGGTGATCAGCGCCCGCGATTTCGACGCGCTGCACCCTTCCGCTCCCGCCTCGCCGCTCGCGACCAGCGCCGCCCCCGCTGAGGCGAGCCTCCCCGCGACGGTGCCCGCCGCACCTGCCGCCCGCCCGGCGCCGGCCGTGGCGCCGGACGATACGGTGCGGCCGACCCGCATGCTCTCCGGCGACGCGCTGGCAAGTCCGAAGAACCGGCGGCTGCGGCAGCAGATGGCCACCCTCGCGGATGAGGAGCGCATCGCCCAGCTCTGCGACTTCGAGGCGATGGAGCAGATCCACGCCTGGCAGCACCGCTTCCAGCCGGATCGGCTGGTGGATTACGCCCTGTCCGATCCGCATTGGGAGAACGGCGTCTTCGTCGCGGCGGGCAGCGCCTTCCGCGCGGGGGCGGACTGGTTCGAACTGTCCTATCGCTGCACGCTCGATGCCACCCGGCGCACGGTGACCGGCTTCGCCTTCCGCGTCGGCCCGTCCATCCCGCGCACCGAATGGACCGCGCTCAACCTGCCGGCGGTGCATTGATCCTTCGGGAGCGCCGCTCAGGCCTCCGGCATGTCCAGCGCGGCCCGCAGCGCCGCGAGCAGCGCGGCCTCGATGGCGGGCGCCCGCGCCAGCCCCGCCCCGTCCAGCGCGATGACCGGCCGGATCAGCCGCACCGAATTGGTGAGGAACACCGCCCGCGCGCCCGCCAGCTCGCGGGGCGCCAGCGCGCGCTCCTCCACCGCGAGACCGAGCGTGGGCGCCGCCTCGATCAGCAGCGCGCGCACGATCCCCGGCAGACAGCCCTCATTCAGTGCCGGCGTCACCAGCGCATCGCCGATAATCGCCACGACATTGCCGATGGTCGCGCAGGCGACGTTGCCGCGCGTGTTGAGGATCAGCGCGTCGTCGACGCCCGCCCGCGCCGCCTCGCGGGCGGCGAGGATGTGGTCGAGATAGCCGAGCGTCTTGAGGTTCGCGCTCAGTGAGAATTCGTTGCGCCGCCCCGTCGCGGTGATGAGCCGCGCCGGCTGGCCGATCAGCGCCGGGCTCCAGGGCGCCGTCGCCGTCACCACGGTCGGCGCGCCCATGCTCGCCGGCCACAGCCCGCGCGCCGCGATACCGCGCGTCAGCGTGGTGCGCAGGATCATCGGCGCCCCCGTCAGCGCGGCGTCGATCGCGCTCTCCACCGCCGCGCGCGCCACCTCGATGCCGATGACATCCGCCGCCGCCATGAGCCGCCCGACATGGCGCTCGCGCGCCAGCATTCGCCCGTCAAGCGCCAGCGCCGTATCGAACACGCCATCGCCCAGCGTGAAGCCGCGGTCCTCGCTTGAGAGGGCGACGCTCACCGTTCGCCGTCCCAGCGGGCCGGCCACACCTTGGCCCAGTCCGGCGTCGTCAGCGCGGCGGGGGCGAGCAAGGGCGGGTAGCGGCCGGGCGCATCCTCTGCCGCTCTCTCGACCGCCAGCGCCCGCCGCGTGACGCCCGCAAGATCGAGGAAGTTGCCGAGAATCTCGTAGCCCGGCCCGGTCAGCACGGATTCCGGGTGGAACTGCACGCCGAAGGTCGGGTGCTCCCGATGGGCGAGGCCCATGATCTCGCCATCTTCCGCCCAGGCGGTGGCGGTGAGCGGCGAGCCCGCATCGAGCTCCACCGCCAGCGAATGATAGCGCCCGGCCGGAAGGGGGGAGGGCAGGCCAGCAAACACGTCGGTGCCGCGATGGGCTACCTGCGAGGCCCGCCCATGCATCGGCTCTTTGGCCCGCACCACCCGCCCGCCAAAAGCCTGGCCGATGCATTGATGGCCGAGACAGATGCCGAGGATCGGCAGCGTGCCGGAGAGCGCGCGCACCGCCTCCAGCGACACGCCCGCCTCATTGGGCGAGCAGGGGCCGGGGGAAATCACCAGCGCCTCCGGTTTCATCCGGGCGATGGTGGCGACATCCAGCGCGTCATTGCGGGCGACCTCGACCTGTGCGCCCAGCTCGGTGAGGTAGCGCGCCACGTTGAAGACGAAGCTGTCGTAATTGTCGATCAGCAGGATCATGCGCCCACCTCCGGCCGGAAGGCGCGGAACAGCCGCTCGGCCTTGGTCAGGCTCTCGGCATGTTCGGCCGCGGGATCGGACAGGGTGGTGATGCCCCCGCCGACGCCGAAGCTCGCCACATCCTTCTCCACCGTCACGGTACGGATGGCGATGTTGAAATCCATCGCGCCGTCAAAGCCGATATAGCCGATGGAGCCGCAATAGACGCCGCGCGGGCGCCCCTCCAGCTCGCGGATGATCTCCATGGCGCGGATCTTCGGCGCGCCGGTGATCGAACCGCCGGGGAAGGAGGCGGCGGTGAGGTCGAGCCCGTCACGACCCTCCGCCAGCGTGCCGGTCACCACCGAGACGAGGTGATGCACATTGGCATAGGTCTCCAGCCCGCACAGGCGCGGCACCTTCACCGTGCCCGGCCGGCAGACGCGCGAGAGATCGTTGCGCAGCAGGTCGACGATCATCACGTTTTCGGCGCGGTCCTTCTCGCTCGCGGTCAGCTCGCGGCCGCGAAAGGCATCGAGCGTCGGCTCCACCGAGCGCGGCACCGTGCCCTTGATCGGGCGCGTCTCGACCTCACGGCCGGTAAGCTTGACGAAGCGCTCGGGCGAGGAAGAGGCGATCGTCCGCTCCGCGCCGATGATGAGCGCGGCGAAGGTGGCGGGGTTGGCGCGCCGCAACTGGTCGTAGAGCCGCAGCGGATCGAGCGCACCGCCGCCGCTTGCCAGCCGCGCCTCGAATCGCTGGGTGAAGTTCGCCTGGAAGATGTCGCCGGCGCGGATATAGGCGATGACGTCAGCCACGGCCTCCTGATAGCGCGCCGCGTCGAAATTGGAGCGCCAGTCGGTCGCCGTCACCGCCGGCCCGAGGGGGGGCAGAGGCGTCGTGAGTTGTTCGCTCACCTCCGCCAGCCGCTCGCGCGCCCGCTTCGCCCGGCGGGCGGGCTCGCTTTCCGGCCAGCCCGTGGAGATGAGGTGGGCACGGCTGGCCGCCATGTCGAAGGCCAGGACCACATCGTAAAAGCCGAGGTCGATCTCCGGGCCTTCGCCCGTCTCGGCCTGCGCGGTGGGAAAGCGGTCGAACAGGCGGCCCGCCTCATAGGCGAGATAGCCGGCCGCCCCGGCCTGAAACCCGGCCCCGCCCGGCAGGCGCGGCTGGGCATGGCGGGCCAGACGCTCACGCAGCACCGCCAGCGGGGCGCCATTCTGGCGCTCGCCATCCCAGCGCGGCACGCCTTCTTCCACGGTGAAGCGGCCGAAGGGGCGCGCCATCACATAGGACCAGCGCCCGAGCAGGGGGTGGGTCATCGCGCTGTCGAGGAAGACCAGCCCGCTGGCGCGCGCGGCATCTCCCGCCAGCCGCCGCGCGGCAAGCCACGGCTCCTGAAAGGCGATCTCGACGACGAGGGGCGGCGGTTCCTGAATCATGCGCGGGACTATGGCGGCTGCCGTAACGGCTTCCTAGGGTTCTGGGAGGCGTAGGCCGCAGGGCATCCCGTAGGTGTCCGGCGGCGGCTTCATCCTAGCCCAACATAGAAGGCTTGCGGGAAAACCGCTTCACTTACGCAGGACTAAGCCCAATGGGCCACTTGACGCAGTGGCAGTCGGGTGCTGGCTTAGCCCTCTCAAAAGAGCGGGCACAATGATGCCCGTTCAAAGCGTGGCAAGCGTTTTACAGAGTCTCGGGAGGGACGCATGATGAATTTCAAGTCGGCCGCCATCGCGGTCGCGGCCCTGGCGCTGTCGGCCATGCCGTTCGCCGGCGCCAAGGCGCAGGACTATCCCAACCGCAATGTGACGATGATCGTGCCATTCGCGGCCGGTGGCCCGACCGACACGGTGGCCCGCCTCATCGCCGAATCCATGTCGCGCTCGCTCGGCCAGCAGGTGGTCGTCGAGAATGTCGGCGGCGCCGGCGGCACGCGCGGCGCCGGCCAGGTCGCCAAGGCCACCCCCGACGGCTACACGATTCTTCTGCACCATATCGGCCAGGCGACCTCCGCCACCCTCTACCGCAAGCTGCCCTACAATGTGCTGACGGACTTCGAGGAAATCGGCCTCGTCACCGACGTGCCGATGACCATGATCGGCAAGTCCGGCCTGCCGCCGAAGGATGCGGCCGAGCTGATCGCCTATGTGAAGGACAAGAAGGACGGCGTGATCTACGGCAATGCCGGCGTCGGCTCGGCCTCGCATCTGTGCGGCATGCTGTTCATGTCCGCCATCGGCACGCCCATGACCACCGTTCCCTATCAGGGCACGGGCCCGGCCATGAACGACCTCGTCGGCGGCCAGATCGACCTGATGTGCGACCAGTCGACCAACACCACCGGCCAGATCAAGGCCGGCAAGGTGAAGGCGTATGGCGTCACCACCCCGAACCGCCTGAAGTCGCTGCCGGATATCCCGACCTTCAAGGAAGGCGCGCTGCCGGGCTTCGAGATCGCGGTGTGGCACGGCCTCTACGCGCCCAAGGGCACGCCGAAGCCGTTCATCGACAAGCTGAACGCCGCGCTCCTCGTCGCGCTGCAGGATCCCAAGGTGGTCGCCCGCTTCGCCGATCTCGGCACGGAGCCGGTCGCGCTCGAGCGCGCCACCCCGGAAGTTCACCAGAAATTCCTGGAGGCGGAAGTCGCCAAGTGGAAGCCGGTGATCGAGAAGGCCGGCGTCTTCGCCGACTGACGTGAAACGACCCGACCCGCTCGCCCGCAAAGGCCGGAACGGCCGCCGGGCGGGCGGGTCCATTTTTATCCTAGGGCCGGGCAGGGGGGTGCATGGTTCGCTTCGTCAAGAATCCGCGCGATGTCGCGACAGGGCTGCTGCTGATCGTGGTCGCCGCCTTTTTCGCCTGGCAAGGTTCCGACCTGCCGATGGGCCGTGCCATAAGAATGGGGCCCGGTTACTTCCCGATGATCCTGGCCGGTCTGCTTGCACTCTTCGGCCTGATCGTCCTCCTCACTGGCCTCACTACCCACCCGGAAGATGGCGGCTCGCTCAACCTGCGCGAGTGGCCGTGGCGGGCGCTTTTCCTGGTCACGCTGGCCGTGGTGCTGTTCGGCGTGGGCATCCGTCCGCTCGGCCTCGGCGCCTCGATGTGGCTCGCCGTCTTCATCTCCGCCCTTGCCAGCGGCCGCTTCAGCATTGTCACGGGGGTGATTTCGGCGAGCATCATGGTCGCCTTCTCCTGGGGCGTGTTCATCAAGGGGCTCGGCCTGCCGCTGCCCATGCTCGGGCCTTGGCTCGGCGGCTACTGATCGGGAGCCAGTTCCTTGGAAATCTTTGACAATCTGGCGCTCGGCTTCTCCGTCGCCTTCACCTTCCAGAACATTCTCTACTGCTTCCTGGGGGTGCTGCTGGGCACGCTGATCGGCGTTTTGCCGGGCCTCGGCCCGGTGCCGACCATCGCCATGCTGCTGCCGATCACCTTCGGCCTGCCGCCGGTGGCGGCGCTCATCATGCTCGCCGGCATCTATTACGGCGCGCAATATGGCGGCTCGACCACGGCCATCCTGATCAACCTGCCGGGCGAGAGTTCGTCCGTCGTCACCGCCATTGACGGCTACCAGATGGCCCGCCAGGGCCGGGCCGGCGCCGCGCTTGCAACCGCCGCGCTCGGCTCCTTCTTCGCCGGCTCGGTCGCCACCTTCCTGCTCGCCGTCTTCGCCCCACCGCTCGCCGACCTCGCGCTCAAATTCGGCCCGCCCGAGTATTTTGCGCTGATGGTTCTAGGGCTTGTGGCCTCCGTCGCGCTGGCGTCGGGCTCCGTCATCAAGGCGCTGGCGATGGTGGTGCTGGGCATTCTGCTCGGCCTCTCCGGTCAGGACGTCTACACCGGCACCCCACGCTTCACCTTCGACATGATCGAGCTGGCGGATGGAATCGAGTTCGTGGCGCTGGCCATGGGCGTGTTCGGCATCGGCGAGATCGTGCGCAATCTCGAGGACGAGCACACCCGCACGGTGATGGTGCAGAAGGTGAAGGGCCTGCTGCTCTCCAAGGAGGACTTCAAGCGCATCATCGGCCCGGTGATTCGCGGCACCTTCCTCGGCTCCTTCCTCGGCATCCTGCCGGGCGGCGGCGCGATCCTGTCGTCCTTCGCCGCCTATTCCATCGAGAAGAAGATCTCCCGCCACCCCGAGCGCTTCGGCAAGGGGGCCATTGAGGGCGTGGCGGGGCCGGAATCGGCTAATAATGCGGGCGCGCAGACCTCCTTTATCCCCATGCTGACGCTCGGCATTCCGTCCAACCCGGTGATGGCGCTGATGATCGGCGCGCTGATCATCCAGGGCATCGTGCCCGGCCCGAACGTCGTCAACGAGCAGCCGAGCCTGTTCTGGGGCATTGTCGCGTCGATGTGGATCGGCAATTTCCTGCTGGTGGTGCTCAACCTGCCGCTGATCGGCATCTGGGTCCGGCTGCTCACCGTGCCCTATCACATCCTCTTCCCGCTCATCGTTGGCTTCTGCTGCATCGGCGTCTACAGCGTCAACAATAACAACTTTGACGTGTATACGATGGCCATCTTCGGCCTCATCGGCTACGTCCTCGTCAAGCTACACTGCGAACCCGCGCCACTTTTACTTGGGTTCATTATTGGGCCTATGCTTGAGGAATATTTGCGTCGTGCTATGCTGATATCGCGAGGTGATCCGCTGGTCTTCATCTCGCGTCCGATTTCTGCGACGATGCTGGCGCTGGCGGCGCTGGCGTTGCTGGTCGTGCTGCTGCCCTCCGTGCGCAAGAAGCGCGACGAGGCGTTCAAAGAATGAGGACAACTGGCAGGGGGGTGTAGACAGGCCGGAATCGCTTTGCTACATGACCCCCCGTTCGCGGGACGTTGTTCCGCAGACACCCGGTCCGGGCGCATAGCTCAGTTGGTAGAGCAGCTGACTCTTAATCAGCGGGTCCTAGGTTCGAGCCCTAGTGCGCCCACCATCTCCTCCCAGGACATGAAAATTTCG